>DASYZH010000355.1:0-11956 GCA_035946435.1 Puia sp.
CAAACGGGGTCGCCGGCTGCCAATTCGGTGTCCAACTTACTGGCCCCGGGGGTAGACAGCCGGGATACCTATCCGACCATCCGGACCTATACAGTGGGTGTATCAGCGAATTTCTAAATCATCAACATCATGAAAAAAATACCTCTCTCTATAATCATATGCGGGCTTGGACTGCTCGCGCTCACGGGTTTCTTTGCCTGCACGAAATTGGACAATAAGGATTATGCCACGATCGTCTCCAGCCAGTTCAATCCCGGTCCCGCAGATGTCGCCGCGCTGGTAGGTGTGCCCTACACGAACTGGCGTACGCTGGAATTGGGTCGCAGTGCTAATGCCATCTGGCGTACCAATGAGATCTCGGCGGACGAGACGGTGATCCCCGAGCGGCCCAACGGCTGGGTAGACGGCGGCATCTATCGCCGCATGCATACGCATACCTGGACGGCGGATGAGGACAACTGTTACCAGATCTGGACCAATGCCTATGCAGGCATAACGAACTGCAACCGGCTGCTGTACCAGCTCAATTCCGGCGTGATCCCGGTGAGCACGGGGAAGGCGCAGCTTGTCGCCGAGCTGCATGTCCTGAGGGCTTCGTTCTATTATGCCTTGTGCGATTTCTTTGGCAACGTGCCCATCGACACCACCTTCAACGAGCCGGCGTCTTTCCAGCCGACACAAAGCACGCGGCAGCAGGTCTATTCGTTCATCATCTCCGAGCTCACGGGGAATATCCCGCTTTTGGACTCGGCCAACAATGCCACGACCTATGGCCGGTTCAATATGTGGGCGGGGTATGCATTATTGGCCAAGATGTATCTCAATGCCGGCGTGTATACCGGTACGCCGGACTGGACCGATTGCATTGCCGCCTGCGATAAGGTGATCAACTCGGGGTTGTACAGTCTTGAAGCGGTACAGTCCAATGTTTTTGCCACGCAAAATCAGAACTCCAAAGAGATCGTTTTTTCGATCCCCTTCGACAATGTCTATACGGCGGACAACAGTACGGCGTGGACCCTTCATATGGAGACGTTGGAGCCCGAGAACCAGGCCACCTATGATTTTCAGAACTCGCCGTGGGGCGGTATCTGTGCCATCCCGCAGTTCATCAATACCTTCGATCCCGACGACAGCCGGCTGTCGGCCAACTGGGTGCAGGGGCAGCAGTATACGGCTTCGGGCGACACACTCATCGGGCAGCTGGGTGCTTATACCGGAAAACCCTTGCGCTATATCAATGCGTTGCCGGGTGTCGATTCATCGGAGGAGATCCATGGGTTCCGGCTGGGTAAATACCAGATCCAGACGGGCGAGCTGGTGGGGATGAGCAATGATTTTCCGTTGTTCCGGTATGCCGATATCCTGATGATGAAAGCGGAAGCTTCGCTGCGGTCCGGGGATGCCAATACGGCCGCTGCGCTGGTCACCGAGGTGCGTCAGCGGGACTTTACGTCGAACCCGGCCAAGGCCACGGTTACGGCGGCGGAGCTCAGCGGCCCCACGGTCTATAGCTATGGTCTCCGGAATCACCTGGACTCGACGGCAGACAATGTAAGCGATATCCAATATGGGCGAATGCTGGATGAGCTGGGATGGGAGTTTGCGCAGGAGGGCCGGCGCAGGCAGGATCTGATCCGGTTCGGGGTCTTTACCACCAAATCCTGGTTGTCGCATTCCCCGAATGGCGCTTACCGCAGTCTGCTGGCGATCCCGACCAGCGCATTGCAAACGAACGTAAATTTGAAACAAAATCCAGGATACTAATGCATCTTCTTTCTTCAAAAAGGCGCGGGGCAGTTTTGCTGTCCTGCGCTATTTCGCTCGGTGCTTTTGCGCAGACGCCATCTGGCGCCGCTGCCACCGACTATCCGATCCAGCCTGTGTCTTTTACGAAGGTGAAGCTGGACGACGGGTTCTGGCTGCCACGGATCGAGACGAACCGAACGGCGACGATACCCGCTTCTTTTGCCCGTTGCGAGAAGACGGGCCGGGTAAAGAATTTCGAGATGGCAGCGGTGCACAAGGGGAAATTCTGCACGAAATTTCCTTTCGATGACACGGATATCTATAAGACCATCGAAGGCGCTTCCTATTCGCTGGCGGTACATCCCGATCCGGCGCTGCGCAGGTATGTCGATTCGCTGATCACGATCGTCGGCAAGGCACAGGAGCCGGACGGCTACCTGTATACTGCGCGGACCATCGACTCGCTGCATCCGCATCCCTGGAGCGGCATGGACCGGTGGGTCAAGGAGAACGAGCTGAGTCATGAGCTCTATAACTCGGGTCATCTGTTCGAGGCGGCGAGCGCCCATTATCTGGCCACAGGCGAGCAGAACTTTCTCGACATCGCATTGAAGAATGCCGACCTGCTGGTGCGGACCTTTGGGCCCGGTAAACGCCATGTGGCGCCGGGGCATGAGATCGTCGAGATGGGGTTGGTGAAGTTGTATCGAATCACTCACCGCCGGGAGTATCTCGATCTCGCGAAATTCTTTATCGACGAACGCGGGCACCGGGCTTATGATAAGAACAGCCCGGACGAATGGAAGAACGGCATGTACTGGCAGGATGACGAGCCCGTGATCGATCAGCAGGAGGCCGAGGGGCATGCGGTAAGGGCGATGTATCTTTATTCGGGCATCGCCGACGTCGCCGCGCTTACGGGAGACACACTTTATCTTCACGCCATCGATCGCATCTGGGAAAATATGGTGGGTAAGAAGGTCTATGTCCAGGGTGGGATCGGCGCGGTACCCGATGGAGAACGTTTCGGTGATGACTATTACCTGCCCAATACAACTGCCTATAATGAGACCTGTGCTTCGATAGGGGACGTCTTCTGGAACGAACGGATGTTCCTGCTGCATGGGAGCTCGTTGTATATCGATGTGCTGGAGAAGGTGCTGTATAACGGACTGATCTCCGGTGTGGGGTTGGATGGGAAGTCATTCTTTTATACCAACGCGATGCAGGTGACCAAAGATTCCAGCTATCCTTCGCTGGAGCCGGAACGCTCGGGCTGGTTCGAGTGCTCGTGTTGCCCCACGAATATGGTGCGGTTTCTGCCTTCGCTTCCCGGATATATCTATGCGCAGCGGGGCGACCAGCTGTATGTAAATCTTTTTATTGCCGGGTCCGCGGATCTGACGCTTGGTGGTAAGGCAGTGCGGGTTATCCAAAGGAACAACTATCCCTGGGATGGCGATCTCCATTTCGAGGTCGATGCGGCGTCGCCGGTGCGGTTTGGCATGCGGCTGCGGATACCCGGCTGGGTACGTAATGAAGCGTGGCCTTCGTCGCTGTATACTTTTACGGACCTTCACGGACCTGCCCCGGAGGTTATGCTTACCGTCAACGGAGCAACGTATTCTTATAAGATCGATCATGGCTATGCGGTGATCGACCGGGTATGGAAGAAAGGGGATAAGGTGGAGTGGACCCTGCCAATGAAGGTCCATGAGGTGGCTGCGAATATGGCTGTCCATGCGGACCGGGGCAAGGTGGCCTTGCAGCGGGGGCCGATAATGTATGCCGCGGAGTGGAAGGATAATGGAGGGGTCGTGAGCGACCTGGAGATCCCTGCTCATACGCGTTTTACTGCCGAGTTCAAGCCGGGGCTGTTCGGCGGAGTGATGGTGCTTAAGGGCGCTGTGGAAAGGAAAGGCCCCGGGGCGCTGGCACCGGCGTCGGCGGAGATGACGGCAATACCCTATTGCGATTGGGCTAACCGGGGGCGCGGGGAAATGGCGGTTTGGTTCCCGGCGGAGGGGAAGGCCCATGCGGAATAGCGATTCATCGGCGGCCGGGCCTGGGCCGGGCTCCAGGGGCCGGCTTTGGGCATTCCGGCTGATCGCTGTGCTGCTGCCGCTCAGTCTGCTGGTTATCATCGAACTTCTGCTGCGGTTGTTCGGCTATGGACACGATACCGGCTTGTTTATCCGCTATCCGGATGATCCGCGATATTATGTCATGAACAAATATGCGGCCGAGCGCTATTTCACGGACACGGTGAATGAGACGAAGGGTAGTATCGAGCCTTTTTTAGTCGATAAGCCAGCGGGTACGTTCCGCATCTTTGTGCTCGGCGAGTCGACGACGGCGGGTTATCCTTATTTCCACAACGGATCTTTTCACCGGTGGCTCGAGTTCCGGCTGATGCATGAATATCCTGCCGTGCATTTCGAGATCATCAATGTTTCCCTTACAGCGGTGAATTCCTATACCGTGCTGGACTTTGGGCGGCAGGTACTGGCGTATCAGCCGGATGCGGTTTTGGTCTACACGGGGCATAATGAATACTATGGCGCCTTGGGGGTGGGTTCTACCAGCCGTATCGCGAACAGCCGGTGGCTTGTTCAGACAATGCTGGAACTGCGGCGACTGCGGCTGGTTCAGTGGTTGAGCCGGCTATGGTCGGGACTCGGCGGATCACCCGCGACGCCGGACCAGCGGGAGAACCTGATGCAGCGTATGGCGGCCGATCAACGCATCGCTTTGGGCTCTCCGGCTTATGCCGCAGGTATCCGCCAGTTCCGGGAGAATATGGAGGAGCTGTGCCGGATCACGCAGGCACAGGGTGTGCCGGTATTTTTGAGTACGGTCGTCAGCAACGAAAAGGATCAACATCCTTTTATCGGGACGGGGGGCGCCGATGTGTCTTTTGCCGCCGGCGATAGCGCTTGGCGGGCCGGGGAATATGCCACGGCCAAATGGGACTATGTGGCGGCCAGAGATGCCGATTTGCTGCGATTCCGGGCGCCGTCGGCGATCGATAGTATCATCCGGGTGCTGGCGGCGGCGCATTCCAATGTGCACCTGGTGGATGCCCTGGCGCGTTTTGAAGCCGTTTCGCCGCATGGGGTGGTTGGGCGTACCACCTTGCTGGAACATGTACACCCCAACCTTTATGGATATGCGTTATTGTCGGATGCGTTCTATTGGTCGTTTGCCGGGTCACATCTTTTGCCGCCGCCGGCCGATACGATGGCTTTTGACAGCCTGCTGGTAAAGATGCCGGTGACGGCCGTGGATTCGTTAAACGGCGCTTATACGATCCTGATGCTTAAAAGCCGGTGGCCGTTCAACGAGCCGATACCCTTGGGTTTCAAACGTGGGAACTCGATGCCGGAGCAGCTGGCCGGCGGTCTCGCAGTGGGCCGGATCGACTGGAGCGAGGCGTTGAATGAACTGTATTCGTTGAGCATGCGGGTAGGGGATAAGCGCATGGCGTTGAGGGCTGTGGAGGCCTTGTCGCTGGACCGGCCGTTGAATACTTCTTATGCCCTGTATGCCGGGCGGCTTTGTTTTGAGCTGGGTGATACCAGCGATGCCGTTTTTTATTTTAAACAGGCGTATTCGGTGGAGCACTCCCTGGTCAATATCCGTTCGTTGTATCTGCTATACATGAAAATGGACCGGCCGAAAGATGCCAGGCCCTGGCTGGATAGCGCGGCGAAATACCGCTAAGCTTTCTATCTTTACGGCATGGAGCAGTTATTTACCGACGTCACATTCGACCGGCGGGATTTTCGCGAGGTCACGTTGCCCAAGGGCGAGTACGAGAACTGCATGTTCACGCATTGCGAACTTTCGGGCGTCGATCTCATGGGCATCCTGTTCGTGGAATGTGTTTTTTCCGACTGCAATCTGAGCATGGCGAATCTTAAAGCCACGGTCTTCAGGGATGTGCAATTCAAGGATTGTAAAATGCTGGGGCTGCATTTCGAGGACTGCGATGCCTTCGGGCGGCAGTTCTCCTTCGAAGGATGTACGTTGAACCATGTGTCTTTTTACCAGGTTAAACTGAAAAAGATGGTTTTCCGGAAGGGAACCCTGCATGAAGCGGATTTTAGCGGCTGTGATCTCACGAGCGCGGTTTTTGACGGCTGCGATCTCCGCGATGCAAAGTTCGAAAATACGATCCTGGTGAAGGCCGATCTGCGGACGGCTTTCAACTATTCCATCGATCCGACCATCAACGGGGTCAAAAAGGCAAGGTTCGCGCTACCTGCCGTTATCGGACTGCTCGACCGGTTCGATATCCTCATATGCCCGCATAGCAGCTTAGTTTACCAGGGTCGAATCCCCCGGATCGCCCAAGGCTTCCCGCGGTTTTGCCCATGACCCCCGCGTGCTTTCGTCGTTCCTTTGCCCTAGAAAAGAATTGGCATATAGTGGCATTGGAAGAATAGGATCGTAATGGAGGCCAGGCGTTCCGGGACGTCTACCGGGAAATACGGTGATGATCCATGTATTACGGGGTTGTCCGTAGTAAAAGCACTAAATGTCCCTTGTCCTCCCGGGATAGGTAGAACGAATTTTGAGGAGTGATATAGGCCGCGTTTAGCTTATATTTGTAGACGGATGATTCCTTCTGAGCACCCCCCCAACCCCCCAAGGTCCGGCTCGTTCCTGACGCTCCTGCTTTGCTTTATGGCCGGCATGGTGGCTGCCATTTTGTTTTGGTGGCTGATGAACCCGCTATAGCGTTACACTCTTCTTACCCGCATCGACCGCTTTGATGAAGGTTATCAACCCCTTCATGTACGTTTGCTGATCGTCGTACATCGACATATGGCTGCCGTTAGGGCAATAGAGATAGCTGCCATTCTGCACACGCGTAGACACCCATTGCATATGTTTGGGATCCATGGTATCGAACTGGCCGCCGATGGTCAGCGTAGGTACGCTCAAGGAGGGCAGCTGAGCGGTGATGTCCCAATTGGCCAGCTTGCCGCTGATGCCGAATTCGCTGGGGCCCTGCATAGTAACGTACAACGAATTGTTGAGCTTTTTAAATGAACGGTTCACGGGCTCCGGCCATTGGTCCACGGGAAGACGCAGGATATGTTTGGCGTAGAAGTTCGGCAATAGTAAACCCATATACTCGGGGTTGTCGAATTGTTTTTTGGCTTCCAGCTCACGGATACGCGCGAGCACCTTGGGGTCAAATTGTCCCGCCAGCACATCATCGGCATATTTGCCATAGGCGGGACAGCTCATCATCATATTGGAGATGATCAGGCCTTTGAGGTGCTGCTGGTATTTCAATGCGTATTGTGCCGCCAGGATGCCACCCCAGGAATGGCCCAGCAGATAGAAATTGTCCTTGTCCAGGTGCAGGGCCTGCCGGACCTGTTCTACTTCCTCCACGTAACGCGACAGGTCCCACATCGAGGTGTCTTTGGGATTGTCCGAGTTGCCGCAGCCCAGCTGGTCGTAATAGATGAACTCGATGCCCTCGGCCGGAAGGAAGCTTTCCATGCATTCAAAATATTCATGGGTAGCTCCGGGGCCGCCATTGAGCAATAACAACTTTATTTTGGGGTTGTTGCCGATGCGTTTTGTCCAGACCTTGAAGGTGCCTTTGGGGGTGTTGATGGCAACCATTTGGACACCGCCTGTTTTCAGGGCGGACGTGGTATCTTTGAAATATTCGACTCCGGTGGAGGTGGCGGGGGCGCCGGAGGTCGCGGCGGCATCGGAGGTGCCGGAGGTTGCGGCGGATTGGTCAGCCGACCCCGCGTGGTTACACGCGATGGAGAACAGCAGGGCTGCGCTGAGGCTGAGCAACAGGCCGGCTGGTTTATTGGGCGTCATACGGTGTAGGTTTTTTGCTAAGATAATAGAAACCTTGTAGCAAAAGGGACCCTTTTCTTTAATTGGCGGACATCGGGGGCCTGAATGCGCATAAACGAGCGCGTCCGTGGTTATTTTGGTGGTATCGGCCGGCAATCCCGCCGGCCTCTGAAACCCGAAACCCCTTATATGAAAAACCCCAATTCCTTTGCCTCCTCCTATCCGCTCGAAATCCTCATTGCCGACGATGATACTATCCGGCGGGTGGCGATGAAACAGCAATTGGCCGAGCTGGGCTATAAGCCGGAAGAGGCTGCTTCGGATAGTGAAGTGCTGTCGAAGGCCGCCGCACGGCGATACGATGTGATCATGATGCAAGTGCTGATCCCCGGCATCGATGGGATCCTCGACTTGGCACGTCCGAAGGCGGGGCAAAAACCCATTTTCATTGCTATTTCCTCTTCCTCTGCGTATTCAAAAGAGGAGAGAGTGGTGTCGTTGCCGACGCAGATAGATAGCGTTATTACCAGGCCGACGGACCGGCCCGAGTTGTTGTTGCAGTTGAAGGCGTGTTCGGTGTTGGCGGGTAAATGTTTTATTAAATCGGGCCGGTAACGCTCAGAGCACAAAGGGACGGGAGATTCTCTGTTGGCGGTTCGCTATTCAGGCGAAGACTTGCTATCTGACCGATTCCACCAGGTTTCGTCAGGTGATTGGCTACTACGACGAGCACGAGCGATTTTTCGCCATCGTGTCCGCCATCGCCATAGTTAAAACCCCAACGCAATTTTGATGCGGTTATAGAGGTCATATGCGGTTCAAGTAAAGGAGTGTAGTAATTTCGCAGCGTTGTGGTTGGTCGCTGTGTTTACCGCATTTCCGGAGGATCGTATAGAGATCCGGCTCTTTATAGCGTTCAAGGTATGTTTGAATGAACTGCCCCACTCTTTCATTTAAAGGATCGCTAAACAGGAACCCGCTTAGCTGATCAATAAGAGATGCGGCGACTTGC
Source organism: Puia sp. (assembly GCA_035946435.1). Classification (GTDB taxonomy): domain Bacteria; phylum Bacteroidota; class Bacteroidia; order Chitinophagales; family Chitinophagaceae; genus Puia. The sequence goes on from DASYZH010000355.1 coordinate 8,597, forward strand.
CCAACGATGAATGGGTCGTTGCTATTGCGTTTAATGGAACATATGAAATTTGTTTCAAACGAATATTTTATGGACTCGATGGTCTTGACCTGATTTCTTTCCAACTCTTGGGTATGCATAAATAAATTATTACTTCGATATGGTGGGAAGGGAACGATTGCTTATCCGCTGCATGCCTCGCCTATCTGAGAAAAACGATCAAGATAAAAGCGGTTAAAAAAGAGGAACATTTGCTCACGGAAGGGCAGGTGTGCCGGCAAGCCAGGAACATCCGCAGGTTAACAAAGGAAGAGCTGTAGCGCATCCTCATGGATACGCTACCCGACCTGATCAATCGCGTGCCGGTACAAGACATGGCTTCTTTCCTCGACATGTCCCGGGAAACACTGAGCCGTATGCGCAGCCGCATTAATTAACGAACATATCCCCAAACTGCCACCAAGATAGATTTCCTTATGATCCGGATTGGATTTTTCCCGGCGATGCATGTCTGCAAGCAAGCTTGCGCCGCGCAACAAAAAAGCCGGCCTGGCTATCGCCAGGGCGGCTTCGTGACCCTGTCAGGATTCAAACCTGAAACCTTTTGATCCGTAGTCAAATGCTCTATTCAGTTGAGCTACAGGGCCATCAAACTAAACAAAGGGTTGTGGCCCACCCGTTTAGGGGCTGCAAATATAGAACAAAATTTCGGATAGGAAAAAATATTTAACTGGGAGATGTCCTTCTTACGATCTTTCTCGATCAACACCGATAAGCAGCAGCCCTTCCCATTCAATATACCGGCAGTCCGGTTTGGGCGGCAATTGGGCCAACTGGCCTTGGGGGAGACGGTTACGATCTTCGTAGGCACAACGGCACGGAAAATCGACGTTGTTGGAGGCCGTCGCCTACGGTCTGGATCTGCCGCTCATCGGCGGGCGGATCGGCAAGGCTTCTCCGAGCTTCGAGGCGGCAAAGGCAATCCGGCCGTACCGGGAACGCGAAAAGATTGCGATGGAGCTGATGGATCTGAAAGGGAAGGTTGATGATGCGATGCCCCGGCAGATGCGGGAGAATATGCACTACGCCGGCCATAGAATGCGGCGGGCTATTCGTAGATCTTCATCGCCGTGCGTTCGACCAATGTTTTGGGGAGGAGCCAGGCCATGGCAGCCCCCAGCTTGTTGATCAAGCCGGTGATGACCTCGGCTTTGCCGGCCAGCATGCCTTTGACGGCGAGGGTGGCGACGGTTTCGGGTGTCATGTTGACCTTCTCCGCAGCTTTCATGCCTTTTTCGCCGAGCTGGGCGCGGTTGGGGAAATCGGTGTCGGTGGCGCCGGGGCTGACGCAGGTCACGGAAATAGTGCTCTTGTGCAGCTCCTGGTGCAGTCCGCGGCTGAAGGCCAATACGAACGCCTTGGTGGCGGCATAGAGGGTAAGATTGGGAACCGCCTGGTAGGCGGCGGAACTGGCGATATTGAGGATATAGGCCTTGGACCGCTGGTGGAGACCGGGAAGGAAGAGCCGTGTTATGCCCACAAGCGTAGACATGTTGAGCTGCATCATGTTGAGGTGTTCCTGCAGGCTGTATTTTTCGAAGGGGCCGCTGAGGCCATAACCGGCATTGTTGACCAGGATGCTGACGTCGTAGCCCTTGGCGCGGCACCAGTCGTAAACATTCTGCGGCGCGTCGGTCGACGAAAGGTCGAGCGCGAGATAGTCGACTATAACCTTACGCTGCGAGACGAGTTCAGCGGCCAGCTGTTGCAAGAGGTCTTCGGAGCGGGCGACGAGCAGAAGATTGTAACCGCGGGACGCCAGCTCGCGGGCGATGGCCCGGCCGATACCTTTGCTGGCCCCGGTGATCAGTGCGTATTCCATAATGACGTAAAGATAATAAAGCGACCGGCCCCAAGGGGCCGGCCGCAAAAAAATAGTCAGTGGAGTAAGTATTTTAATTTTGCACTTTCGAGGCGAGGCGGTGATAGAACGGCGTTTTGCTGTTCGCGTCTTTGGGCATGTATTTCCCGGTCACCACAGGAACATACATCACGCGGCGGCGGCTGGCTTCTCCATACAGCGGAGACATTGCAGCGCGATGCCAGATACGGCCGTCATGCACGGTGAGGTCGCCGGCGTCGATGTCGAAGCCGATCTCGCGGCGGTCGGGGTTATTGTCGATGAAGTACTTCTTACCGAACAATAAACGCAGTACACCCTGCTTGTGCGTTCCCGGCAACACCCGAAGACCGCCGTTGTCGAATGGAGTGGCGTCGAGGTGGATACCGACATTCAGCATGGGCATGATCTTCTGACCCAGGAAAAGGTCGCGGGGGCTATCCGTATGCCAGCCCATCTGGGTGAAATTGCTTTCGGGCATGCGGACGTAGTGGTTGAGGATCAAACCATCCTTCTCGTTCTCGCCGATGCGGCCTTCGTAGGGATAAAGCAGATCGACAAGCGTTTTGATACGGGGATCCTGCAGCATTTCATGCAGTGTCTCGCTATGCAGCGAGAGAAAACACATGCGCTGGATCATCTTGTTGCCATTCTCATCCTTTCCAAATTTCAACGGGATGCCATTGACTTTCTCAATACCCTCATCCAGCCATTTCTTTTCGATCCTGTTAAGCTCCTGTATGAATAATTGAACGGTCGCCGAATCCAAAAAATTCTTGAATATGATCACGCCATACTTATCGAAAAAGCTAAACTGTTCTTCCGTTATCTTATCTCCCAGTACAAAATCGGGGACTTCGAATTTTTTCATAAATGCTAGCTTTATTTAAGAAAAGGAAGGGTCATCCCTTTCCGCTTCAGAGCTTTTGAATATTAGGGTTAATTGAATTTTAACAAATTGTGAATTCTTCATTAAACATCAAATGTAAGAAAATTAGATTTTCCTTGTTAATTTGCCAACCCTTTATCGACAAATACAAATAAATATACTACAACATTGCCCATCCTTTCGTTCAGAAGAGCAATATTTATCTATTTTCTTGGGCTTTGTGGCATATTTACGATACCCATAGCCGGGAAAGCCCAAAACGACAGCCTTAAAACGGTACCCGTTGAAAAGCTGAAGGTGCCCCTTTGGCCCCGCAAAGCGGCCCGTCCGCCAGGACAGCTATCGAACGAGCGGAGCGGGCGCGACGCATTGAATAACAGGGCGCCCGTGACGCTGAGCCCGGCAAATATACGGCATGTTCTTGTACTCCCAATCATCGCCCGGTCGATCGAGACCGGCTGGTCCTTCGGGTTGGCCAGCGCCTCCACCTTCCACTTATACAAGCGTGATTCCAGCATACGAACCTCTAACGCTCAGGCAATAGCGCTTTATACTACCCGTCATCAGTTTGTAACGGCATTAAATGGTTCCA
>DASYZH010000356.1:0-5790 GCA_035946435.1 Puia sp.
TGGATGGCGGGCCACATGGCAGAGTCCTGGAAATAAAAGAAGATGGCGCCGATCACCGAGCCCATGACGACCATGGGTTGGAGACGGATCAGCCGGCGTTTGAAGAACCCCGAGAGCGTCATTTTCGACCACCGGTCGTCGTACGCGTACCCGATGACGAAGCCGGAGAGCAGGAAAAAGAAGTCGACGGCAAGATACCCATGGTTGATGAACATATCCAGGGAACTGGTCGAATGGGCTTCACAGATATGCATCAGGACGACGAGGAAGGAGGCGACACCGCGCAGGCCATCGAGGATGGGGTAATGCGGTTTGGATGGCAAGGCTTGGGCGTTCATGCAGTTATTTAGTCAATAATACTAAATATTATGTGAATGATAGTATTTTTAAGTCATGCGATCTTTAGATGCATATGAAGCGATCGTGCGGGATGCGGCGCTTTTCGACGAGCGGAATTTCGAGGGGCGACTCGAAGCGATCGAGCTGCTCGAGCTCGCCGTCTTGCAAGCAACGGCCGAGGTTGCGGGGCCGGGCTCGCCCGCTGCGGGGGCGGACTGGGGGCGGGACTCGCAGGCCGCGGCTGCGAACCGGGGGCTGACGCGGGGGCGGGTAGAACGATTGATTGCGGCGTTGGAGGCCGTCGATGAGCGGTTTTTTGCGCGGCTGCGGGCAGAGATCGCGGCTGGGCGGCACCGGGGGAGGGATTTTGAAGAATTGTTGCTGCAGCATTGCGTTGTGGAAGATGGGCCGGGGTATGACATGCTGGATGTCTTTGTCAACCGCCTGTGTTCGTTCCTGCCGATGCCTGTGCCCACCAGGGTGCTCGAGGCGGAGATGGTCGACTTTCACAAGACACCGGCGAGAGTGGTGCTGCAGCTGGCGCGGCGCGTCGTGGCGGAGGATGTCTTTGTCGATCTCGGCGCGGGTCTGGGTCAGGTGGCGATGCTGGTGCATCTGCTTACGGGCGCGCGTACGCGGGGGGTGGAGATCGAGCCGGTTTTTTGCGGCTATGCGCGGCAGTGTGCGGCGGAGCTGCGGTTGGCGGATGTAGCGTTTTGCGAGGGCGATGCCCGGTTCGCGGATTATTCCCAGGGAACAGTATTCTTTATGTATACGCCTTTCAGGGGCGAGCTGTTGGAGACGGTATTCGGGCTCTTGCGGCGGGAGGCGTTGTCGCGGTCTTTTATGCTCGTGACCTTTGGGCCTTGTTCGGCATATGCAGCCCGGCAGGATTGGCTGCGTGTGGAGGAGTACCCGGGGCGGGGGGACGGGTTATGTTTTTTTCGTGCGGGTTAAGCTATCTTGCGGGTCTAAATTTCATCCTATGCCGATTCCCAATTATGGTGTTCTTGCAGGACGGGTTTTTGCCCGGAGACTGGCCACGACGAAAGACGAGCATTATCATCTGCTGCTCAACCGGGGCAATGATCCACAGCGTGCTGCGGTCAACACCCAGTCCACCACACCGCCCAGCAAGGTCTTATACTACAGCACCACCGATTTTCAACATCCCATTACCAATGCGATCCTTGCGGCTTTCCTGCCGATAGGGAATACGCCGCTGACGTCTGCGCCCGGCGGGCTGGCGCTGGACTTTGTGCGGATGGATCTTTTTCCGGCGGGTGCCATGAAACCGCTTAGCGGTACGCAGGCGGGTACGAGCACCGATCTCAATGATCAGCTCGATATCACGGTGCAGGCGGCCATCAACGACCCTACGGCGGTGTTGTACGCTTTCGGTCAGCACTGGCAGGATGCCAGCGGGGCGGATGAGGTCTTCCCCGAGATCGACCCCAGCAAGGGCACGCATGATATCCACATGAACCAGGGGAATCCCAAGGGCTCTTTTTATAAGGACAATGGGGTGTACCAGGACGGGGCCTTGTTGTTCCATTTCCCTGCGAAGGGAAGCTGGACGGCAGTGTTTGTCGCGTTCCAATCCGAGTCTTTCACTACGGATAACGGGACGGGCGATCCGCTATAATCTGTGATTGGCTTTGATGTGTGCGGCGATCCTTCTTGCGCATCGGCAGCCGCATGTCGCGCCGAATCTGTTCGAGGGCGCCATAGGGCGCGTGTCGGAGACCGAGCGATTCGAATTGTTTGTAAAGCAGGCATGCGGCGCAGGCCAGGCCGGAGAAGCTTGCCCCGACGATAAGGGTGTCCGTTGTTGTCACGCCTTGGCCAGCGGGTTCCGGAAGGCGAGCGGGCTGACGGCCGCGTGTTTTCGGAAGAAATTGGAGAAATGCGCCACCTCTTCGAAGCCGAGGCTATAGGCGATCTCGGAGACATTCCAATCCGTTTGGCGCAGAAGGATCTTGGCTTCCTGGGCGATGCGGGAAGAGATGAGCCCGGTGGTCGTCTTGCCGGTGTTTTCCTTGAGTATTTTGTTGAGATGGTTTACATGGATGGCCAGCCGGTCCGCATAGTCTTTGGCGGTACGGAGGTTGAGCCGCTGGTTCATCGATTCGATAGGGAATTGCCGTTCGGGCAGTTCGATGAACAGGGAGGAGACGCGGGCCGAGGCGTTTTGCGTCGGGTAGAGGGCAGTAGCGGGTTGTAGCTTTTGCCCGTAGTGGATGAGTTCCATTACATAGTTCCGGAGGAGATCGTATTTATAGACGTAGTTGGAGGAGAGCTCTTTGTACATCTTTTTGAAGAGCGCGTCGAGCTCCTTGATCTCTTCCGTGTTGAGGGGGAAGATGGGGTAGCCGCCAGCTTTGAAGATGGGCAGCTCGTCGATGGCGACCCCGGTTTTTGTCTGGACCATGAATTCGTCCGTGAAAATACAGAAGTAGCCGGCCTCGTTGGTGCCCCGTGGAGTATAGTTGTAAGGAACCTTGGGGGTGGCGAACAGCAGGGCGTTCTTTTCGATCTCTATGACCTTGTCCGCATATTCGGCGGTACTGGCGGCGCGGATGAGGCTGATCTTGTAATAGGCCCTTCGGTTGTAGGGCATCACGGGTTTTTCCCGTCTTTTGCCGACGAGGTCGGCGTTCCGGAATACGTTGAAGTGGCCAATCTCGCGGGTGATGCCGTCGGGAAGGAGGTAGCCGGGGCCGTCTTCGTCGAAGCCGGTGGCGGCCAGCTGTTTGTAGAACTCTTCCAGGGTGATGATCTCCACGTCGCAGGGATTTGTAAAGATCAAATATACGACATATCCCATTCGGCGGTGGTCGCCGGGCCGGCTAGTGGCCGTCGTCGGTCACGACCTGTTCGCTGCTGCCGCTGTTGCCATTGCTGTTTATGTATTGCGAGAATCTAATGTGGTCTTTGGGATGTTTGAGGTATTTGGTCTTGTATTGTTGAAAGATCTCTTCCGGCTGGCTTTGGCCGTTGATGGTCATGCCATAGTTCGTGAGGGTAAAGGACAGTCTGTCGAGGTTATCGATCAGCTTATCGTTTTGCAGATCGTGGATGATGCCGAGGGTGATGGGGTTGGACGTGAGATAGGGAGGTTTGCTGACGTGGCCGATCTCGCCGCCGCTGGTTCTGCCGTTGTCTCTTGTGTCTCCTGTGCTGCTCATGGTCATGGTGCTGCCATTGCCGGAAGTCGCGACGATGGTTTGGCGGGAGTTGTCATCGGCGGTGACGTCGACATAGCCGGGAGTGCCGGGTGTTCCTGGGGTACCAGGGGTGCCAGGGGTGCCGGGGGTGCCGGGGGTTCCCGGTGTGCCGGGGGTCCCGGGGTGGCCTGGGGTGCCGGGAGTTCCGGGGGTACCTGGAGTGCCGGGGGTACCTGGGGTGCCGGGGGTGCCTGGATGGCCGGGTGTGCCTGGGGTGCCGGGGGTGCCGGGGTGGCCTTTTTGCCTCATGAATGCTTCGATGACGTCGGCATATTTATAATAGTCGGCAGGTGAGATCAAGGCGTCGTTGATGCGGAATTTTGTGATCTCGTCGTTCACTTCTTCCAATTCATATCTGTCGCCTTTTTCATCGATGCCTGCTCCGGTGAAGTTTTTTTCGTTACCGTCCTCTTTGGTGCTGGTCGTTAGGCTTTTGAAGGAGAATCGTTTTGCCGCGGGCCTGGGGATGGTGTCGTGGCGGGCGGGGACGGGAGGGATTGGGGCAATGGGCGCGATGGGTGCGGCGACTGGGGCCTGGATGGAGCTGAGCGGCTGGGCGACGGCTGGCGTCTGGATGGCGACTGGCGCTTCAGCGAAGGCTGGCGTCTGGATGGCGACTGGAACCGAGGCGGCGACTGGAGCTTCCGCGACGGCTGGCGCCTGGATGGCATCGGGAGCCTGGATGGGGTTGGTGTCCGGGCGCGTGGTGGCGCTGTCACCGGCGGGCGTGGTGGTGGTGACGGGCGCGGTGGTGGTGGCGGGCGTGGTGGGCGAGACGGTGGTGGCGGCGTTGGTGACGGGCGTGGTGGGCTTGGCGGTATGGCGGGTCGAGGGGCCGGCGGGTTTTACCGAGGCGCGGATCGTGCCAAAGGAGACGAGGGCGAAGAGGCCCAGGGACAGGATCGTTTTCTCGACGAGGTGTAAGCGTTTGTTCTCGCGGGTGAGCATCCGTTTGATGCGCCAGGAGAGGTCGGTCTTGCGGCTGCCGCCCAATTGAAGCGCATAGGCTAGCGCGTTGTGGCGGTCGATGCTGAACTGCATGAACGCAACCAAGGCTTCGAAATAGTTGTTCCGGTCCGGAGTGCCGGCCAACACCATATCGTCGCAACACGCTTCGCGTTCGCGGCGGATGAGGGCGGCGATCCAGCGTACGCCGGGGTTGAAAAAGAAGATGGCTTCCGTGACATGCAATAACAAGTTGGCGAAGTAGTCACTGCGACGGATATGCGCCAGCTCGTGGAGCAGGATCGCCTCGACCTGTTCGGGGGAAAGCTGTGATAGCAACCCGAGGGGCAACAGGATCGCCGGTTTTAGGAAGCCGATCGCAGAGGGTGCATGAACTTTTCCGGATTGCAGGAGCACGACTGTTCTTTTGATGCCGAGACGATGAGCGAGCAGGGTGAGCCGGTGTTCCCAGCGGGCATCCGGTACCATACTTCCTTTACGAAGCCTGTTGATCTGATACAGGCCGCCGGACAGCCTAACCAATTGCGCGGCAAGGCAGATCAGCCAGATGAGGGTGATCATAGGGGCATGTGTATTCAGATAGCTTTCGGTGCGTTGGAGCAACAACGGGGTCGCCGAAATATAGGTGGTAGCAGATTGGGCGATGGTCGCGGGTGTCGCGTGCGCGATGTTGGCGCGGGCGGCTGCGGATGCGACGGCTGCGGCGGGGGTAGCTGCGGCGGGGGCTGGTGCGGCGGGGACTGCTGCGCCGGGGGCGGGCGATTTGACCGAGCGGGGCGATTGCTCTAAGGTGGGTGATTTGACCGAGCGGGGCGATTGCGCTAAGGCGGGTGATAACTTTGAGCCGGGTGATTGTGCCGAGGCAATTGATGGTGCTAAGCCGGCCGATTCCGGTGAGCCGGGATGGGAGAGCTCATAATAAAAGGTGAACCCTGCGCCAAATACAAAGAGCAGGAGAACACCCGTCAATAAATTATAGCGAAGGGCGGCTGCCCGTTTGCGGGTGCTGAGGATGATCGCGCCTGCCAGCAAGGCGGCGGCTATACCTTCCCAGGTGGAGTGGACCAGGGTCCAGCATACGGCTTTGGCGGCGCCGTCGGATAAGATGATATGGAGTAACGGTTGCATTGTTCTAAGGTAGGAAAGTTTTCCTAGTTTTCAAATAAATCCTAGGAAATTTTTCCTAGTGGGGGGCAAGCGCGCCGGGGGGCGGATCCCAGGGGAGCGAAACCACGCGCGCCGGAGCTGAGGGGGCCGA
>DASYZH010000357.1:0-21915 GCA_035946435.1 Puia sp.
GGTCTCGATCTGCTCGATCAGCAATTCGTTCTCCCGCGGCATATAGGAAAGCGCCGCCTGCAGCTCGAACAGCGGCCGTAAGACCCGTAGCTCGATGTCCACCCGTTCCCGGCCCACAACCTCGACCTCATCCGCCCGCGAGCCGCCGCCCCCGTTATGCGCTTGCACGCCCGTCCGGCTTCCGCTGCGAGTCGCCCCCGGCTCTCCCCCCTCCGGCATCCCCCCCAACATTAGACTCGCCTCGTCCAGCTTTCGCCGCAACATCATCCCCAGATTCGCCGACAACGGCATCCGCCCGCCATTCCAGCTCGGCACCCGCGACTTCTTCGCATTCGACTTCCGCACGAGCACCGTCATATCTTTGATCATCACCAGCTCGAGATTCCTGCCCGCCAGCGTGAACGCCTCCCCCGGCTCCATCCGCGAGATAAAATATTCTTCAATGACGCCCACATATCCGCCACTGACCCACCGTACCTTGAGCATAGGTTCACTCACGATGGTCCCGATATGCAGACGATGCCGCATCGCCACGCGGCGGCTGTTGATCTTATATAGCCCGCCTTCCATCAGCTCCACCTTGCGGTATTCATCATATTGCTGTAACGCCTCGCCGCCCTGGGTGATAAAATACAGGATCTCGCGCCACTCCTCCTCCGTCATTTCCCGGTAACAATAGGTTTGCTTCAATTCGCGGAACAGCTCGTCGGCATAAAAACCATCCGAAATGGCCAGCGTGCTGAGGAACTGGATCAAGACATCGAAACTGAGCAACATCGGCTCGCGACTCTCGATGAGTCCCTCGTGCATCGCCGATTTCAGCGCCGCGGCTTCCATGAGCTCCAGCGAATGCGTCGGCAGGAACCAGATCTTGCTGACCTGGCCCGGCTGATGCCCGCTACGGCCGGCCCGTTGCAGAAAACGCGCGACACCCTTGGGGCTACCCACCTGGATCACCGTCTCCACCGGCCGGAAATCGACCCCCAGATCGAGACTCGCCGTACAAACCACCGCCTTCAGCTTCCCTTCATGCAAGGCCTCCTCGACCCAGGTCCGCAATTCCATATCGATCGACCCGTGATGAAGGGCGATGGCCCCGGCAAGGTCGGGACAGATATTCAGCAGGCTCTGATACCACGTCTCGCTCATCCCGCGCGTGTTGATAAAGATCAGCGTCGTCCGGCTGGACATTATGATGGGGATGACCTTGTGAATAAGTTTTAGTCCGAGGTGGCCAGACCATGGGTATTTTTCTATCTCATCCGGGAATATCGATTCCACATCGATAGGTTTGTGGATCACCGCCCGCACGATAAAACCAGCATCACCCGCGCTCTCCACCCGTCCATCGGGACCCGGCTCGCCCACCGGCACCCCTTCGGCTCCGGCGCGATTCACCGACGCCAGCAGCACATCCGCGGCCTGCTCCAGATTCCCGATCGTCGCGCTGATGCCGATGATCGAAACCCCCAACCCTCCCCTGGTCCCCAGGATGCGCGCGAGCGCGAGCTCCACCTGCACACCACGTTTACTGCCCAGCAGCTCATGCCACTCATCGACGGCGACAAGTTTCAGGGCTTTGAAGACCTCGGGATAATTTTTCTGCGCCAGCAATAAATGTAAACTCTCAGGCGTAATGATGAGCACCTCCGGCATCTTTCGCTTTTGCCGCGCCCGCTCAGCCGGATCGGTATCGCCATTCCGCGTACCTACCTGCCAGCGCATACCCAGCCCCGATAGCACCTCCTCCATGGCGCGGCCGATATCCTTGGCCAGTGCCCTGAGCGGCGAGATCCAAAGCAGCTGCAAGCCATTGCCGCCCCGCATCCGGTAGTCGTCCGGATGCCGGTTGATGAAATCGATCACGGAACCGAGAAATACAGAGAAAGTCTTACCACAGCCTGTAGGCGCATTCACCAGTCCGGAACGCCCCTGCAGAATATATTCCCAGGCCTCCTCCTGAAAGGCAAATGGTTGCCGCCCTTCCGCCGCCAGCCAACTAGCTATTGCCTTATATCCTTTGGTTTCTTTTAATAGCATTTTAATTATACTCCGCTTAACCTTACCATAGAAGCTCTTTCTATATCGCAAAACACCAATGTACCTAAACTCATCGTGTATGCCTAAACTCATCCTGCCAATCCTCGTCATGCTGTTCCTCAGCTCCTGCGTCACCTATCAATACTTTACCGTCGATTCCGCGCAGTTACCCAAAGACGATCATCAGGCCTTTGTCGCCGACAATGATACCATGCAGATCGCCTACAGTTTCGGCGGCGCCGGCGGCCCATTGACGATCACCATCTTCAACAAGACTAACCAGATGCTCACGATCAACTGGAACAAGTCGGCACTTATCTGCAACGACCAGAGCTTTTCGCTCGCGCAGACCAATTCCACCTTTACGGCATCTGCCCTCACGGGCCGCGGCACCGGATCGACCACGGTATCGGGAACGGTCAACGTAGTTCCCGGTGTCCAGATCATCCCGCCGCAGACCAGGGTAGTCCAGCCCGCCCTTACCCTCAACGTCGCGCTTCCTCAATTCAAGATGGCGCTCCCGGATACGGCCCGCAAACAACGGGTCATGACCGATAACGCCTATGAGATTTCTTTTAAAACAGTAGCGGTCAATGAAAGCCAGTCTCCGCTCCGGATGAAAAGCTATCTCGACTTTACTATCGGCCAGGGTAGCGGCACCGAATTCGTCGAGAGCCACACGTTCTATGTCTCCAAAATGATGCAATCGACCTACAGCCCCGATCAATTTAGTTTCTATCATCAGCTCGGCAATGAGTTCTATATCGCATCGCAGAACAACTAGCAGCTTACAAGGTCTTAAGGTATTCGATCACCGCTTTTCGCTCAGCATCGGTGAGCTGATCCCCGAATTTGTGCCCATAGTTCCCATAACCCGGCAACGTCGTATTGTAGATGGATTTACCTCCGTTTGTATATTTCCATCCCACCGCCACGTAATCATATTCCGGCTTGTTAAAATCCCGCGACCAGTAGGCCGGCCGGATACGGCTGTTGAGCACGGCTTCCAGCGTGGGTACCGAGCCGTTATGCAGATAAGGCGCGGTGATCCAGATCCCATCCAACGGCGGAGCTAAATACCCTTCGAAGGGCTCCAGCCGCGCCGGATGATCGCCCTGTGCAAACCAGCTTTTATTGAACCAGTCGATGAACTGCGGTGACTGATAATTGCTTTTGTATAACAACGAATCGGTGCCGACGAGTGACTCGGGGATGAGTAAATTCGGATACTCCCCACCCTCACCATAGCTTCCATGACATTTCGCACAATGTTCAACAAAGAGCACCCCACCTCTTTTCGCCAGCGTCGCGTTGATCGGATATGGGTATTTAGGCGGCTCGATGGAGTAGATATAAGCCAGTACATCGTTGAAATGACCATCCACTTCCCGTGCTTCCGCGCTATCGCTTACCGTAAGCAGGTTCGACGCCATCAGGAACCTACCGAAATCACCCCTACCGAAACCATTGTAGAACATAGCATGCTTTTTCTTCAGCAACCACCAGGGCGGTGTATCCGTAGGCACCACCTGCCCCGACACAGGGATCACCGGCTGCTCGCTCCACCGCAAGGTCTGTGGATCGCGATGCGCAACCAGCAGATCCGCGAGCCGGTCGGCGGAATTTACGCCCCGCACTTCTGTATATAGCTCGCCGCCGATCGCCTTCATCGCCCGCAGGAACGGTGTCGCAGCCTCCAGTTGCCGGGGATTGCCCTGTTCCAGGAATTTCTCCGCCAGCACAGCCAGCCGGGGATTCAATTTCTTGCGATCCGTAAAATCGATCATGGAATTGCCCAGCCCCACATACAACTTGCCGTCGAAGACCTGCGCATGACACTCCAGGCAGTTCGGTGCCACTACGAGCTCACCATTGGGCGCCTTCACCGCGGTATATTGATAAGGTACTACGGCATTCGGGCTGTCGCGATGCAGCTCGTTGGCCGGATCCCTGGCAACACCGGCAAGGAATAGGGCATAGGGGAGCCCGCTCTTGAGATAATCACCCGTTGTAAGATAACGATACCCCGCCTCCGGATCACCGTCTCGCTGCGGACTCGCGGGTATCGGCACCGGCTCCTCCCCGGCCATTATTTTTGGCCTTCGGCCAACGAACTTCGCTCGTTCGGGCCGCAACGCCTGGATAAAGCCCAATCCTATCAAACCCAGCACCGCCAGTACCATCAGCTTGTTCATAGCGTAAATTTAAAAAGAAATCCCATTCGATCCCGGCATCGTCCGGGCCTCCTACTTCCCATATAGTTCCAGCATCTTCTTAAGGGCGTCCAGCGTATCGATATCGGCTGGTGTCTTGTCCCGCCGCCAGCGGTTGATCCGCGGAAAACGCAGCGCCACCCCCGACTTATGCCGCGACGAAGCAGCGATGCCTTCAAAGGCAATCTCGAAGACCAGCTCCGGTTTCACCGTGCGCACAGGCCCGAATTTTTCGAGGGAGTTCTTCTTGACGAACGCATCCACTTCAGCGAGCTCCTTGTCGGTAAGGCCGCTATAAGCCTTGGCAAAGGTGACCAGCTGATCGCCGGAACGTACTGAAAAAGTATAGTCTGTATAGAGGTTGCTGCGACGCCCATGCCCTTTTTGCGCATACACCAGGACAGCATCGATCACCAGCGGATCGATCTTCCATTTCCACCAGTCACCGCGCTTTCTACCTACCTGGTAGATCGAATCCTTGCGTTTCAACATGATCCCTTCACTGCCATGGTCCCTGGCTCCGCCACGGGCTGCCGCCAGCGCTTCCCAGCTGTCGATCGGGATCACCGGCGAGAGCTGCAACAACGGATGCCCCACTGCGGCCACCACCGCCTCCAGCTGCGCCCTTCGTTCCAGCAACGGGCGGCCACGCCAGTCCTCGCCGCCATATTCCAAAAGGTCGTAGGCAATAAAACCCACGGGCACCTCGCTCAGATATTTCTTCGTGACATTCTTCCGCCCGATCCTCGTTTGCAACGCCGCAAACGGCAGCACCGTAAAAGGCAACGCCCTGCCGGCCTCAGCAGTGCCACTCCCGGCGCCGCGGCCACCCGCTACCGCCGGCCCGAGCCCAATGATCTCTCCATCTAAAACCGTTCCCACGGGCAACCGCTCCTTAAAACCCTGGTACTCCGGAAATTTCTCGGTGATCAGCTCCTCCCCGCGGCTCCACACGAATAATGCGTCGCCACGATGGATCAGTTGACCGCGGATCCCATCCCATTTCCATTCCGCCTGCCAGGCTGCCGGCTCACCGAGGGCGCTCAGCTCCTCTTCCAGTGCATACGCCAGATAAAAAGGGTAGGGGCGCGAGAGCTCACTGCCACCCCCCTCGCCGCTAAGGAGAGCCTCATACGGCGTTGTCGCCGGATCCCAATCCCCGCTGATACGATGCGCGATCACGGATGACTCTACTCCCGTCGCCCGCGCCAACGCATTGACCACCGTTTGCTGCGAGATGCCGATCCTCCAGCCCCCCGTGATGAACTTGTTGAAGACAAATCGCTCGTCGCTATCCATGGACGCCCAGCACTGCTGCACAAACGCCTTCTTTCCTTCTTCAGTTTCTTTTCCCAACGCCGCCAGCCGTTCGAGATAATAAGCCAGCGTCTCCCCGGAATCGAGCCCTCCGCCGGGCCGCCCGCGCCCCTCCCCGCCGGGCCACCCGCGCTCCTCTGTCTTGGGCGCGTGCCCGGCTTCCGCGTGTCCGGCTTCCGCGTGTCCGGCTTTCAACAGCAACGCGATGGTCTCCGCCAGATCGCCCACCGTATGATAGCTTTCTTCGAATAACCAGGAAGGCAATCCCGTAAGCTCCCGGCACCATTCCCATAACAATGTCGTATTGACGGTGCGCTTTGGTCGCCGGCCGCTGAATAAAGCGATCACCCAGACCTTGTCCGCATCTTCGGCATCGGTAAAATAGTCCTCCAATGCTTCCAGCTTGTCGTTGGTTTTCGTGCTGGTGCCCAGCTTTACAGCCAGGTCGGCAAACCGCCGCATCCCACCTGGCGATTGTGTCGCATTAAGCATCGCCCGCGTCCTCCGTCCCGCCTTCGGTTTCGTCCGTTGTGGCTCCGGCCCGCGCCGTCGCTTCCGCCTCCGTCGCTTCGGCCGGCTCATCCCCTTCTTCATCCTCTCCATATTCGGTCCGCACCTCCGCCGCCTCGATGCCCTTCTCATTGAGATACCGCGAAAGCGCCGCCTGAAATCCATGCGTGACAAAGACCTTTTCCGCACCCGTAGCCTCGATCGCGCTCAACAACCCCTTCCAGTCTGCATGATCGCTCATCGCAAAACCCGCATCCGCATTCCGCCGTCTCACATTGCCCCGAACCTGCATCCACCCGCTGCAGATGCCCACGGCGTATGCTGGGAACCGCCGCATCCACGGCGAATCCTCGGCGCTTGGCGGGGCGATGACGGCCTTTCCACGAAACCATTCTTTCGGCATATCCGGTAACACGCGTTGCACCGGCGGCAGGGCCACGCCCGCAGCCACCAGGGTTTGATGCACATTCCAAATGGCTCCGTGCACATATACTTCCACACCGGTAGGCTCGAGTCCCAGCAACACCCGCTGCGCCTTCCCCAGACTATAGGCGATCAACACCGAAGTCTTGTCCCGCGCCCGGTTGTCGGCCACCCAGCCTTGCATGGAGTTGAACAGCACCGGCTGTGGTTCCCAGTGATAAATGGGTAGCCCGAACGTCGATTCCGTGATGAAGACATTACATCGTAACGGCTCGAATGCCCCGCTGATCCCATCATTTTCGGTCTTGTAATCGCCGCTGACGACCCAGACCTCGCCCTGGTATTCGACCCGCACCTGCGAAGACCCGATGACATGACCCGCCGGATGCAGGCTCACCCGCACTCCGTTGAGATATACGGCCTCGCCCCACTCCACCCCCTGGTAGAGGCCACCCGAGGCCGAACCGGCTCCGCCGGCCGCAACAGCCGAACCGGCCACAGCCGGCCCCAACCGCAGCCCGAGCAACGGCACCGTAAGCCGGTGACACAAATAGCTCCCATTGCCCGCGCGCACATGATCGCTATGGGCATGCGTGATCACGGCCTTGTCTACCGGTCGCCAGGGGTCGATGTAGAATTGCCCCCTGGGGCAATAAAGTCCTTTGTCGGTAAATTCGATCAGCGGCATGCATGAACCGGCCTTTTTATCCCGTCCTGAACGGCGGCTCACCAAAAATAACATGCCGCCCGGGTTCCTAGTTCACCGCCATCGTGGTCCCGTTCAGATTTTTGATGAAATACAGCTTCTTGTTCTCGAAATAATCCAGCGTCATCGTCTGCCGGTTCAGAAAAACCGGCTGGATCTCGAAATCGGTAAAGACCTTGAACTTGTTCTCCCCGATGCTGCCGCTCAGGTTCTTGCCATGGAGAACAAGCAGATGGCCAAAACGATAAACGGTCTCATATCCCCGAAAGACCATATCGCTGGGCCGGGCATAGAACCGGGTTGTGAACACCTGCTGAATGCTTTTTACCAGCGTATCCTGCGGATTGATATAGAAAGGAGTGGTATAAACGATGTCTTCTCCGGAATAGTCGGGTTTCGCCCAATCCAGATTGTCCCAGGTCGGCATGCCGATCACCTTGGTCTGATAGCTCTTCAGCCCCGCCAGCAGCTGGCATAGCCGCATTCCGAATGCATCGTCCAGCGAGCCCGCGATACACACAGTCAAGGTCATGCTATCTAAAGCCGCGGCGACATCCGGGGCGCTGAAATTATCGTCCAGCGTGACATATTTGATCTGCAGCGGCACCCCGGCGGTTTTTTTATCCAGCTCGGTGAAATAGCCTTTCAGCCGGTCTTCCTGGGCACCGTTCTTCCGGAAAAAAACAAGTGACTTAGTGGCATAGTTCCGCTGCAGATAACGATAGATCCCTTCGCAATGTGTCCGAAGGGTAGAATTGAGGATCACCAGACTCGGATTATTGGTAATACCACCATCGTTCGGAAAGTTGGCATCGATAAAGGGAACATTCTTCTTCTGGGCCGCAGCCGCCAGCTGCCGCAGTTCACCGGTGTTGCTCACCTCCCCGATGATCAGGCTCACATGCTCCATGGAGCTATCGTCCAGCATTTGCTGCAAGGTCTCTTTGGCGTTTCGGGTATCATAGATCTGCACGTCGAGCTGCACGTGCTCTTTGGCGAGCGTATCCAGGGCCAGCTGCGCGCCTTCATAAAATTCCAATCCCTGACTCATGAACCTGGGAAAGCTTTTATCGTACCGATAATTGCCGTTGGCATCGAAGGCGGAATCGAGATATAGCGGCGCGAAGATCGCCAGCTTTACACGGGAGGTATCCGGTTCCCGCTGCGTCGTATCCACGAGATGCCGCGTCGTATCGAAAAGATGCCGCGCGGTGTCCACCTGGGCGCGGACGGATAATGCCATCGAGAAAGAACACGACAGCAATAACAAAGAATATCGGATGTGTTTTTTCATGCTCGTGCTAACGCAGGGCGCCAAGATCTATTCCCATTCGATAGTCGCCGGCGGCTTGCTGCTGATATCATACACCACCCGGTTGATCCCCTTGACGTTATTGATGATCTCGTTGGAGATATCCGCGAGGAACGTGTAAGGCAGATGCGCCCAGTCCGCCGTCATCCCATCCACCGAGGTCACAGCACGCAACGCTACTGTAAATTCATACGTCCGCTCGTCGCCCATGACCCCGACGCTTTTTACCGGTAACAAGATAGCACCTGCCTGCCAAACCGCCGAATAAAGACCGTGCTGTTTTAGCCCTTTGGTATAAAGATGATCCGCTTCCTGCAATAATTGCACCTTCTCCTCGGTGACCTCACCCAGGATACGTATCGCCAGGCCGGGGCCAGGGAAGGGATGCCGCTGCAACAGGTCGTCGGGGATACCCAACTCGGCACCCACGCGTCGTACCTCGTCTTTGAACAAAAAACGCAGTGGCTCTACCAGCTCCAGGTGCATGGTCGCGGGCAGCCCGCCGACATTGTGATGGGATTTGATGGTTACGGACGGGCCATGTACACTCACGCTCTCGATCACATCGGGATAGATCGTCCCTTGTCCCAGCAATTCTACGCCGGCGACCTTTTTCGCTTCCTGCTGGAACACCTCGATAAAAAGCCTGCCGATGGTTTTCCGCTTGGCCTCGGGGTCCGTCTTTCCCGCCAGCTCGCTATAAAAAAGGTTCTTGGCGTCGACACCCTTGACATTCAATCCAATGTTTTTATAGGTCTGCAGGACCTGCGTGAACTCGTCTTTGCGCAGTACGCCGTTGTCAACAAAGATGCCATGCAGCCGGTCGCCGATGGCCTTGTGGATCAGCGTCGCCGCTACAGTGGAATCGACCCCGCCGCTGAGCGCCATGATCACCCTGCGGTCGCCGATCTGCTGCTTCAAAGCGGCAACGGTATCGCTTATAAAATGCGCCGGCGTCCAATCCTGCTTGCAACCGCAGACGTCGACCAAAAAGTTTCGGATGATCTTCTTGCCTTCGATCGAATGATATACTTCGGGATGGAATTGCAGACAATACAACGGATGCTCCCCGTCGCTCTTTCTAAAGGCAGCATAAGGGATGCTCTCCGTCGCTGCCAGCACCTCGAAACCCGCCGGCAGATCGAGAATCGTGTCGGCATGGCTCATCCACACCTGCGACCGTTCGGTAACGTCCTTGAGCAGTGGGCTGTCCTTTTGCTTGCTCATCAGCGCCCGGCCATATTCCCGTTTGTTGCTGTTCGCCACCCGGCCGCCAAACTGTTTGGCGGTGAGCTGTGCACCATAACAAACCCCCAGCACCGGCAGCCTGTCGACAAGCGCTTTGATATCCACCTCGGGGGCATTCACGTCATTAACCGAAAATGGCGAACCGGATAAGATAATACCCTTAAGCGAAGGATCGAAAACCACAGGTTTGGAAAAAGGAATGATCTCGCAGTAGACATTGGCTTCACGTACAGCCCTGGCAATCAATTGAGTATATTGGGAACCAAAATCAAGGATTAGAATCTTTTCCGTCATAGATCACGCTAAGGTACGTAGATTTGCCCAAACGGGCCGGAGGCCCCGTTAAAAGACATTAGCCAAAATCTAAACACTACTTGTATATGAGAAACACCTACTCCACACGCATTCGATCCCCCTGGTTCTTACTGGCCTTACCGCTCCTCTTCGGAGCCTGCCAGGGATTAGGCGGTAAACGCGTCCATGGTGACGGTAATGTCCAGTCGGATGACCGCTCCATCAGCGCCTTCAAGACCCTGAACCTCAGGTTGAACGCCGACGTCTATATTTCCACCGGCGATCATGCCGCCGTAAAGCTCGAAGGAGACGACAACCTGCTGAAATTTATCGATGTTGAACAAAATGGCGACGAAGTCACCGTCCGCGAACGCGAAGGGTTCAACCTCATCCCTTCGGGTGACCTCAAAGTATATGTGACCACCCCGACATTGGACCGGATCGATGCCTCCGGCGCCTGTAACATCGAATCCCAGGATAAGATCACCAGCAGCGACGGCCTCGATATGCGACTCAGCGGAGCAGGAAATATCAAGCTGGATGTGGACGCGCCCCACGTCAGCGCTAATCTATCAGGCGCCGGCAACATCACGCTGAAAGGCCAGACCAAAGACGTACGACTCGAACTCTCCGGCGCCGGCAACGCACATTGCTACGATCTTCTCGCAGAAAATACCGATGTCACCATCTCCGGTTTCGGCTCGGCAGAGGTCTATGCCAGCGTAAAACTTTCGGCCAGCGTAAGCGGTGCAGGTAACGTAGATTACAAGGGAAATGCGACCGATGTCGAACAACATGTCAGCGGCGCAGGCGGTGTGCACAAAGCGGACTAACGTCAGGAGAGCGGACGAAGATTATAGGCAAACGGGAAGCGACCAGCCCCGGAGTGCGCTCGGCCTATGCCGGGCGCTCCCGTTTTAGAATTGCTTTAACGTTGTATTACCGATCTTAGTGTACATGCGCGGTCTTTTTCTGCTCCTCCTAAGTTTTACACTTATCACCTGCTCGGCCCGGTCACAAAAAACAGCCGCCGGCGCCGCTATCCCAAGTCCCGAAGAATTCGTGAACGCCGTCTACACCACCGTCGTGGATAGCAACTTCGATCATTACTACCTGGTAGCAGGCACCGATTCCTGCCGCTTTCTCAAATACAACTATGACGAGTGGATCAAGTATTATCTACGCGAACCGCTGCCCTTCCAGACCCTCAACGAGCTTTCCGAAAAGGTCTATCTCTCCGCCAGCCTTCCCTATTTTTGGAAACAGCAGCACCTGAAGAAAGCGATCTGCATCACCCGTAAGCAGGCCGATTCCATCCTGGCCCTCAACCCCACCTTCGCCCACAAACCTACTTCCCTCAATATCGTCTACAGCTTTTCCCTGCCGCAGTTCACGGACAATTGCGAATTCGCCGTGATCGACATGAACATGATCTGCGGCCAGGTTTGCGGCACAGGCAGCACCTTTATTTTCCGGCTCACAACCACCGGTGAATGGAAATTGATCGGGCAACATGTCAACTGGTCTTCATAGCGGCCGCCGGAGCCACGGCCCACCGGGCTACAGATCCACATACTTCACCCGGATCCAGATATTCCGGTTACGCCCCTTGTCATCGGTGCAGGAGATCTTCACCGGACCCTCGTCCGGCACAAAGAATGCCGCGCCCCTCGCCTCGCTGGCACGATAGAATTTATCGTTGATATACCAATAGACCCTGGCGACATCATTGGTCACCCGGCAGCGGAGCATCAACGGCTCAGGGTCCTTTCGGTTGATCAGGTATTCGCTCCCATTGCTGGGCGACGTAACCACCGGCGCCCCTTCTTTAAATACCCGCTCACATAGGGGATTATGCGGCGGGATCGCTTCATAGGCGATATGGGTAAGGTCATAGTATTCTTTCATCTCCGGCGGGATAACGGTGTACCATTTCTTTTTATAACCGCTGGCCGGGAGACAGGCCCGGCAATACGACACCTTGCCATCCGCCGAGATAAAGACCTCTTCGCGGTTATCGCATTTATTGGCCGTGGAGACAAGGGGGATGAAATAGTCGGTCACCAGGTTGGTACAGAAATCGGCCGGCGGCAATCCGGTCTCGGAACACACCATCCGCATATCGCAGTCGGCAGGTTTGCTGAACCACGGGCCATCATCATTGTAATCGATCGTATTGAACACAGTGAACAACAGCGGAGTTGCCACATTGGCTCCACTAAGCTCGGGGACACCCAATCCGGAAAAATTCCCTACCCAGACGCCCACTGTATACCGCGGGTTATAGCCGATGCTCCAGGCGTCCCGCCGTCCATAGGAGGTCCCCGTTTTCCAGGCGATCTTGGGCAGATGTACCGTGCTCTCCCAGTTCAACGGGAAATCCGGCCGGTTGACCTTCGATAGGGTCTCATTGATCATAAAGGTCGCCGCCGGACTCAGGATCTTGATGCCGGCCGGCGCCGCGGTATCCCACGTATAACGAGGTCTTACGTACACTCCGCTATCCGCAAACAAACTATACATCCCCGTGAGCTCCTCCAATGTCGCCCCGCACCCCCCGAGGATCATCGACAACCCCAGCTTTTTTCGGTCGCGGTCGATCTGCCGGAAATCGCATTGCGCCAGTCGCTGGATGAGCTTGTCCTTCCCCAATGCCTTCAGGCTCTTGACGGCAGGGATATTCAGCGAATGCTCGAGGGCATATTCCATGGTAACATACCCATTGAAGCGTTTGTCGTAGTTCTCCGGTGCATAGCCGTCGTAGTTGATCGGGACGTCCGTGATCATCCGCTTGGGGGTGAGCAGCCCCTGGTCGATACAAAGCCCATAAAGCAAAGGCTTCAACGTGCTGCCGGGTTCACGAACTGCCGCCGCCCCGTTGACCTGGCCGCCGTCCGCAGAGTCATGGAAATCGGCGCTGCCGACATAGCTCACAACCCGGTGAGTCTTGTTGTCGATCACGATCACCGCGGCATTGCGGATATTCTTCAACGCGAGCGTCCGCGAATAGTCTTTGACCAGCTTTTCGATCTTCAGCTGGGTATTGAGCTCGATGGTGCTATGGACAACCGGTCCGCCCTGCCTGCGCAGCTTCAGCGCCAGTTGCGGCACCAGCGAAGGCACCGTCCCCCGCGTAGCCGTCAGCGGCTCGGCCAGCGCATCTTCGATCTCATGCTCCGTAAACACTTTCTCCCGCGCCCAGCGACGCAGCCACTTGTTCCGCTCCTCGACGATCGCATCATTGTTCCGGCCCATCACGAGCGAAGAAGGCCTGTTCGGGATAACGGACAAGGCCGTGATCTCCGCCAGCGAGAGATGATCGGGATTCTTTTTGAAATAAAACACCGATGCCGCCTTTACGCCCTGGATATTGCCACCATAAGGCACGAGGTTGAGATAGAGTTGAAGGATCTCGTCCTTGGGATATTTCCATTCCAGCTGCAACGCCCGAAACGATTCCCGCAGCTTGTTCCAATAAGTGCGCCGCTTGGGTTCCAGCGCCCGCGCCACCTGCATCGTGATCGTGGAGGCGCCGCTCGTCCGCCGCATATGCAGGACGTTCCGTGCCAATGCACGAACCATCGCCAGCGGATTGATACCGGGATGATAATAGAAATATTTGTCCTCTTTTGCTATGATGGTCTTACGCAGCAGCGGCGAGATCTCGGCGAGCTCCGTTTTCATCCGCCATTGCTGGTCATGGGTAAGAAACGCATGGATGATCTCTCCCTTGTCATCGGTGATGATCGTCGAGTATTCAATCCGGTCGGGGAGAGGAAAGATCCAATTCAGCAGCAGGAAACTCAAAAACGCTCCCGCTACGATCAACCCCGTAATTTTCAACCAGCGCATGATCGGCATTTAACAATTTCTTATCACATCGAAGCTTGCAAATGGGCTATACATCGACGTAACTTCAGCACGGCTTTAATCGCCATCGTATGATGCCCCCCTAGCTTCTCCCCACTAATTTCAATCATTCTTTACTGGTCCGCAAGCAAAAAATGATAAATATTTTATTGTCATGCGGCAAAAGAAAATCTTCTTAAAAGCGTTTATCTTCAAACTCTTATCACCCCCCTTTATGCGTAACCGCTCCGGCCTCGCCGCCCTCCTGACGACGACCTTTTCCATCCTGCTGGTCCTATCCGGCTGTAACCGAAAAACGGTCAGCCTGGATTTTACCAATGCCCGGGACGAAGTTCCCACTTTAGGCAACCTCGTTTTCCGTTTCGATCAACCCCTGGTCAAGGACTCCTTATTGGATCAATGGGATTCCACCCAGTACGTGACCTTCGAACCCAAGATCCCCGGCCGCTTTCGCTGGGAACATCCCGACGAGCTGGTGTTCTCTCCTTCCCAGCCGCTCGCGCCGGCGACTACCTTCCACGCTACCCTGCGAAGCGATATCCTTCAATACAGCTCCTACGGCCGCATCAATACAGGCGAGGAGCTGATCTTCCATACCCCCGACCTGAAACTGGAGAACAGCAACGTCTCCTGGGTAGTTCAGGAACAAGGCGGTACCGCGGCCATTCCGCAGATGGAGCTGCAGTTCAACTATCCCGTGAACCCCAATTCCCTGAAGGATAAATTGAGCATCCAGCTGGACGGCAAACCCTTGAATTACAGCCTGCTGACCCTTTCCGTGTCGGACCGGATCACCCTCCGGCTTCTCGATCTCAAAATGGAGGACAAGAACCTGGAAGCCAGGTTGGTCGTGGCCAAAGGCCTCCTGCCGGATGGCGGGACTAACGGCCTCAAGGACGACATCGCCCTCACGGCTACCATCCCTTCTCCATTTGTTCTGACGATCGGCGAGATAAACACCGACCATGACGGTTCCACAGGGACGATCACCGTGCAGACCAGCCAGGGCGTCACCGCCAGTTCGCTGACATCCGCCATCAGCTTCAGTCCCGCCGTGAAGTTCACCGCCGAACCCACCGAAGACGGTTTTGTCATCCATAGCGATAATTTCGACCAGGATAAAAGCTATACCCTCACGGTCGCCAAAGGATTGCGCGGCGTCATCGGCGGCGTCCTCCACGAAGAATATTCGACTAATATCACCTTCGGCCAGCTGGCTCCCTCCATCTCCTTTGCCAATGACAAAGGCGTCTATCTCTCCGGCAAGGGCGCACAGAACATCGAGGTCAAGATCATCAATGTCCCCAAGGTGAAGATCATCGTTTCCAGGGTATACGAGAACAACCTGCTCGCCGCCGCACATTATGGCTATGACCCCCAGGAGACCTCCACTGACAATACGGTTGCCCCTGCCAGCGATGATGAGGGCGACGAAGAGGCGGCGCCAGCGGACGACAATTTTACCTTCGGCGACGTCATCTACCAGCAGGAGGTCGACACCCGCAGCCTGCCTAAATCCAGTAACGGCGGCGGCGGCCGGCTGTTCAACTTTAATATAGCCGACAAATTACCCGAGTTCAAAGGGATCTACCATGTCGTGATCCGCTCCTCCAGTGACTATTGGGTGAGTGACAAACGTTTCGTCTCGCTCAGCGACATCGGCCTTATCGCCCGCGAGGGCCGCGAGAAGATCCTCGTCTTCGCCAACTCCATCAAAACGGCGGCAGCCCTCCCCGGCCTCAACATCCTGGCCTATGGTAACAACAACCAGCTGCTGGGCATGGGCACGACCAGCGCGGAAGGCGTCGCCGAGATTACCTATACCCGAAAGGAATACGCCGGCTTCAAACCGGCGATGATCATCGCAAAGTCCGCCGATGATTTCAACTACCTGCCCTTTACCACGACCCGCGTCAATACCTCCCGCTTCGAAGTCGGCGGCAAACGTAGCAACACCTCCGGCCTGGACGCCTTTGTCTATCCCGAGCGGGATATCTACCGCCCCGGCGAAAAGGTCAATTTCGCGCTCATCGTTCGCGACCGGCAGTGGAAATCCCCCGGCGAGCTGCCTATCCAGCTGAAATTTCTTTTGCCCAACGGCAAGGAGATGAAGACCTTCCGCAAGACGCTCAATGCGCAGGGGGGCACGGACGGCAGCGTCGATATCCCCGAGTCGGCCATCACCGGCAGCTATTCACTGGAAGTCTATACCTCTAATGATGTGCTGCTGGCTACCCAACCCTTCCGCATCGAAGAATTTGTACCCGATCGTATCAAGGTGACGGCCAAGCTCGACAAACCCTTCCTCGAAGCCGGCGACGTAGCCCACATGGACATTCATGCCGTGAATTTCTTTGGCCCGCCCGCCGCCAACCGGCATTACGAATGCGAGATCCAGGTGAAACAGCGGGACTTCAACCCGAAGAACTATAAGACCTACGACTTTAGTCTTTCCGCCCAGAACTCCACTTCGTTCGATAAGACCGATCGCGAAGGTGAGACGGACGAACACGGCAATGCGCAGGAAAAATATGATGTTCCCGACTTCTTCAAGAACATCGGCCAGCTCGAGGCCACCTTCTATGCCACCGTCTTCGACGAGACCGGCCGCCCCGTAAGCCGTAGTACCTCGGTGGACATCTTTACCCAGAAGGTATTCTTCGGCGTGTCCGACGATGGCTACTGGTTTTATCCGCTGAGCCAGCCGGTAAGCTTCCCGCTCATCGCCCTCGACCGCAACGAAAAGGTCCTCACCGGCGCCAGCGCCCGCGTCGAGGTGATCAAACACGAATACCGCACCGTCCTCACCAAGAGCGGCAATTACTTCCGCTACGAGTCCCAAAAGGAGGATAAATCCATCAGCTCCGGCATCGTCACCGTGAGCGGCGAGAACACCCGATATACCTTCGTTCCCCGCTCCCCCGGTGATTACGAGCTGCGGGTCTCCGTCCCCGGTGCAAACACATATGTGAGCCGCCACTTCTATAGCTACGGCGCCTGGGGCGGCGACAACAATTCCTTTGAGGTCAACACCGAAGGGCATATCGACATCAGCCTCGACAGATCCCAGTATTATATTAGCGACCACGTCACGGCCCTGTTCAAGACTCCCTTCAGCGGCCGGATGCTCGTGACCATGGAAACGGACAAAGTGTTATCTTATCAATATGTCGATGTGAGTGACAAGCGTAACGCTTCGCTTACTCTCCCCCTCACCGCCGATGACCTCCCCAACGTCTATATCACCGCGACGCTGATCAAACCGCATGAGCTCTCGGATATTCCCCTCACCGTGGCCCATGGCTACCAGAGCGTAAGGGTCGAGGCCCGGGACCGGAAGATTCCCGTCGAGATCTCCGCCGCGACGACAGTACGTAGCCATACACATCAAAAGGTCACCGTCAAGGCGGTGCCCGGCAGTCTCGTCACCCTGGCCGCCGTCGACAACGGGGTTTTACAGGTCACGGATTTCGAGACCCCCGATCCTTATGCCCATTTCTATGCCCGGCGCGCGCTCGAGGTCACCGGATACGATCTCTATCCCTTGCTTTTCCCCGAGGTCAAGGCAAGCCTGAGCAGCACGGGTGGTGACGGTGATGTCGACATGAAAAAACGTGTCAATCCCATGCCCGCAAAGCGCATCAAGATCCTCTCGTATTGGAGTGGCATCGCCCAGGCGGGTGGCAGCGGCGAAGCACAGTTCGAATTCGATATTCCGCAGTTCTCCGGTCAGGTCCGGCTCATGGCGGTAGCCTATAAAGACGAAAGCTTCGGCTCCGCGGCCTCCGCGATCACCGTCGCCGATCCCATCGTCCTGAGCTCCGCCCTGCCGAGATTCATGAGCCCCGGCGACACGGTGACCATGCCCGTGACCATTACAAATACCACTTCAAATTCGGCCGTCGCCACGGCGAAACTCCGCCTGACCGGCGCCCTCCGCTCTTTGGGTGAAGGAAGCCAGAGTGTCGACGTCGGCGCGAACAGCGAAGGTCATGCCCGGTTCGAGCTGGTTGCCCCACCCGCCATCGGTACCGGCAAGGTCATGGTCGATGTGGCCGGTTTGGGTGAGCACTTTACGGATGAGACGGAGATCGGCATCCGCCCTTCGGCCCCGCTGCAAAAGACTACGGGCAACGGTTCCGTCGCCGGCGGCAGTGACGCGCAGGTGACCTTCAATACGGGTGACGACATACCGTCTACTGTCGACTACCGCCTGGTCGTCAGTCGTTCACCCGCCGCCGAGCTGGGTAAATACCTTAGCTGGCTCGTCGAATATCCCTATGGCTGTACGGAGCAAACGGTCTCTACGGCCTTTCCGCAATTGTATTTCGGCGATCTGGCCGATCTCGTCCAAAAAACCAATGTCAACACTACGCAACGGACCTCGGCCAATGCCAACGTCCTTGAAGCCATCCGGAAGATCAAGATGCGGCAGCTTTACAACGGCGCCGTCACCCTTTGGGACAATGAGACTACGGAGAACTGGTGGGCGACCATCTATGCCGCGCATTTCCTGTGGGAAGCGCAGAAAGCAGGCTTCGACGTGGACAAAAGCCTCCTCGGCACCATGCTGGGCTATATCAACGGCAAGCTGAAGAGTCGCGAGACCGTCAACTATTACTATAACCGCGACCAGGTCAGGCGCATCGTTCCCAAGGAGATGATCTACGGCCTTTACGTGCTGGCGCTGGCGGGGCAACCCAATGTCGGGGCGATGAACTATTACAAGGCTAATCCGTCGCTGCTGAGCCTGGATTGCAAGTATATGTTAGCCGCGGCTTATGCGCTGGCCGGTGACAAGAAAAGCTTTAAGGAATTCCTGCCGACCACGTTCGCCGGTGAAGAGTCGGTAGCGCAGTCCGGCGGCAGTTTCTATTCCGATATCCGCGACGAATCGCTGGCCCTCGACGTGCTCATCGACGTCGATCCCGGCAACGCGCAGATCCCGGTGATGGCCAGGCATGTCCTCGACAAGCTCAAGACGCGCAGCTGGTTCACCACGCAGGAGCTGTCTTTCAGCTTCCTCGGCCTCGGCAAGCTGGCGCGGCAGGCCGCCGGCTCTTCGGTCACCGCCGATATCCGTGTCGATGGCCGTACCGTCGGCACCATGGAGGCTAACCCGGTAAAGCTTACCACCCGTGATCTCCGCGGTGCTACGCATGGCGTAGATATCGTCGCGCATGGCAACGGCCGGCTGTACTATTACTGGGAGGCGGAAGGCATTAGCGCGTCGGGCGCCTACAAAGAAGAAGACAATTACCTAAAGGTCCGCAAACGTTTCTTCGATCGCGATGGCCGCCCGTTAACCGGAAATACGTTCAAGCAGAACGATCTCATCATCGTTCAGTTGACCCTCGAGCGCACCTTCAGCACCGACGTCGACAATATCGTCATCACGGACATGCTGCCCGCCGGTTTCGAGATCGAGAACCCGCGCACGAAGGATATCCCCGGCATGGACTGGATCAAGAACGAAGACAGCCCCACGGCCCTCGACATCCGCGACGACCGTATCAATCTCTTCGTCGACCTCCACTCCGGCCGCCAAACGTATTATTATGCGGTACGCGCCGTCTCGCTCGGGACCTATCACATGGGCCCCGTAAGCGCCGACGCCATGTACAACGGTGAATACCACTCCTACAACGGAGCCGGCACGATCCACGTCGTTCCGCAATAAGATCTGCCTGCGCGGTTGTCGCGCGTCTGCGCACCCCGCCCGCCATTCGCCCGTGCCGCCCATGGCCCGATGCGCCCGCCAACCCGGCCCGGCTCTCGCCTAACCTGGGTCTGCTGCGTCGCCGTCAACCTCGATACCCGCCAAGCCGGCACCCAACCCGGATAGTCCAAAAGGCTATCCGGGTTTTTGTTGATACACAAGCACTTAGGATATGTTTTTTGAGAATTGATCTTCTTAAACAGCAATTTTTATATAATTTGCTATATATATTGAGCATTTTTTAATATTTTTGCTTTACTAAAAAAGCAATGGAAGCTTTATTTGAAAAATATTATCGCAAGCTGCAGCAGACCGTCTCTTCTTTTCAAAGGTCGCTTATTGGGGATATCGATTGGAATAACCGACTGATAGGTATTAAAGGCGCGCGCGGAGCGGGAAAGACCACTTTATTGCTTCAACATGCCCGACAGGATCTGCCAGGGGAGGGCAAGACGCTTTATGCAAGTCTTGATGATCTTTATTTCACTGAGAACAGGTTAATCGATCTGGCGGATCAATTTCGGAAGGAGGGGGGGCATTATCTGTTGCTGGATGAAGTACATCGGTATTCCAATTGGTCGCAGGAGCTCAAAAATATCTATGATGATTTTGCCGATCTGACTATTGTATTTACTGGATCTTCTATCATTCATTTGGACCGGGCAAAGGGCGACCTGAGTCGTCGTGCCGTGCTGTATGAACTTCGCGGCCTATCGTTCCGGGAGTTCCTGGAAGTAACAACGGGGAATGCCTTCAGCAGGGTTACCCTGGAGGAACTGCTGGGGAAGCATGTCGATCTGGCGCGGGCCGTATCGGGAAAAATCCGTCCTTTAGAGCATTTTAAAAAATACCTGCAATACGGCTATTACCCCTATTTTTTGGAGAATGTGGAAACTTATCCTTTGAAACTGGCGGAAACCATTTCCCTGGCTTTGACAAGCGACCTGCCTGCCATCCATCCGATAAGCTATGCCGGGATTGAAAGAATTCGGCTGCTTTTGCACGTTATAGCCGAATCCGTTCCTTTCAAGCCTAATATCAGCAAGCTCAGCGAGCACACGGGCGTTGCCCGAAATACCCTGATCACCTATTTACGTTACCTGGAGGACCTGCGCATCATTCGTGGACTCTACGCTGCCGGCCATGGTATGACAATGCTACAGAAACCCGAAAAGATCTTTCTGCATCACCCAAATTTGATCTTCTCTTTGTCGTCTTCCGCATTACAAGCCGACGTGGGTAGCATCCGGGAAAGTTTTTTCATCAATCAAGCGAGTGCGAAAATGCCCGTTGCCTACGCAGAACAAGGCGATTTTACCGTAGGTCAATATACGTTCGAGGTGGGCGGAAGATCCAAAAAGCGCAAGCAGATCAAGCATCTTCAGGATGCCTATGTGGCCGCCGACGGCATCGAGATCGGTCATCAGCAGACGATACCACTATGGATGTTTGGTTTTTTTTATTGACCTTCCTACCTTAGGTTGTTTTAAAATGTTGATAATCAAATAAAAATGAACAACCTAGTAAATCAAAAATTCAACTTTGGATTTACTAGGATAATTTATTTATCTTTGTAATATAATGATTACAAGGATTTTACAACACAAAGTAGAAGAAACCCTTCATTGGTCTCCCTCAGTGGCGATCTTAGGGCCCCGCCAGATTGGTAAAACAACCCTGGCTAAGAATATTGCCGGGAGTAAAAAAAACGCCGTCTACCTCGATCTGGAAAACCCACAGGATCAAAACAAGCTTAAAGACAGCTATACCTACCTGCAGTCTCTTGAACATTATTGCGTGATCATTGATGAAGTTCAGCTCCAGCCAGAGCTTTTTACCCAATTGCGCCCTTTGATAGATGCTCACCGCGTTCCGGGCCGGTATATCTTACTCGGTTCAGCCTCCCCATCCCTGGTAAAAGGAGTGTCTGAATCCCTGGCAGGCCGTATCGCCTATATGGAGCTTACGGGTATCGGATTAACAGAATTGCCTCACGGAGATGACTATAAGCTAAACTGGTTCCGAGGCGGCTTTCCCAATGCATTGTTGGCAAGCTCCGATACAGAAAGCAGGGTATGGCTGGACAATTTGATCCGAAGCTACGTAGAAAGGGATCTTGGGCATCTATTTGGAGTGACCTTGGACATTTCGATACTTCGTAATTTTTGGAGCATGTTAGCCCATGTAAATGGTAATCTTATGAATGCCGAAACTTTTGCCCGTTCGCTCGGAATAAGTGCACCGACAGTCATGCGTTATCTTT
>DASYZH010000358.1:0-6129 GCA_035946435.1 Puia sp.
GCCGTATACATCGAAAGGTGTACGTACGGTTCGGAGGCGAGTACATGGAGATCCTGCCGTAGCAATACGGAAAGGCGCCGGGTGCTTAGCCTACATCGTAACTACAAATATCCGGCCGGATGGTAGTCGCATCTCCAACGATCTGCGCTCCGTACCTCATCTCAAGCAGGTCTGCTTTCAGCTGGAAGAGCGGTATGGACTTAAGCCTGCTGTAGAAATGCCCGATCTCTTTCATGAAAAGGAGATAAAGCCACAGGTGGAACTACATTGGCGTAAGCGCCAGGGGCGGATCATCTACGGCGAAAAGCCTACGCGCACCGCGATATCGGAAGTCTTGGAGTATGTGAACAAAGAATATTCTTTCACCTCCTTCGATGCCTACAACGCAGCGCTTAGTCTCTACAACGTTCGTGCCGACCGGGGCCGTGAAGACAGCGCGATGTATCAGAACAGAGGATTATACTATCGCCTGATCGACGAACGCGGACAGAAATTGGGCGCACCCATCAAAGCCAGCGCCTTTCACCTGCCGGTAACCATGGATCGGCTGGAAGAGAAGTTCCAGCTTAGCCAGAAACGGGTGCAGGAGGCGGTACAAATTCTCCGGGTCAACGTCGGGTGGGTGCTGCATCGCGACCATCAGCCGTACAGTCTGTCGGAATTCTCCGGAGAACTCAGGAGTGAGAGTATCGGTCTCATTATTCCCGCCTTTCGCCAGACCAATCCCCGTGGCTGGCAAAAACGCGTAACCAACCTCTTGGACAAAGACGCGGCGGCTTTGCAAACGATCAGGCCGGACGACGGCCACGGCTTCTTCTATGTCTGCTGGGGCAACAATGCCGTAGTCCGCGATACCGATTTGGGCGAAAAACTTACCGCCGCCGCCATTCTCAAACGCACGGGCATAGAAAAGGAACTGTACAGACTCCACCAGAGCCGGATTTTCATATTATCCAAGGCCCAGGAAGGCATCCTTCGCCCCGATTACCCCGACACCGCCGAGGCCCGTCGGCTGCTGCTGCGGCTATCACCGGCGCACAATGCCGTCGTCAAAAAACAATTGGAGTTGCGGCAAGAGCAGGAACTCACCCAGCGTCGTTCGCTTCGGATGCGTCATGGCCTATAACGATCCCTGTGGGCTAGCTTCGGCTGCTCCAGGAAGAAGTCCCTGCTGCGCGAGCCTACCAGCCGCGGCTCACCGCGCAAACCCCGCCAGCTTGTGCAAAGCCACGGGATCGTATACCCGCCCATCCTTGATGACAACCTGTACCTTCCGGATATCCCGGATGTGATGCAGCGGATCGCCGTTGACGATGATGAGATCGGCCGACCTCCCCGGCATCAACGACCCGCTTACGGATGCCTGCTTCATCACCAGCGCGGGCACCACCGTGGCAGTCCGGATGGCCTCCAGCGGCGTCAACCCCGCCTCCACATAGAGCTCCAGCTCCCGGTCCACACTATAGCCGGGGAAACCCATATCGGTACCCGCGACAATAGGCACGCCCCTGTCGTGAAGGATCTTTACCAGCTTTTCCATATCGTGAAAACGCGGCTTGAACTTCGCGGCCTGTTCCGGCGGCATACCCATGGTGCGGAACAGCACCTGCAGCGGCTCCGGTAACGTATAGAAGGCCGGCTCCATATCCGTGATCGTATCTTTCGTGCTCCGGAAGATCATCTCGAAGACACCCAGCGTCGGATCGATCACCGTACCATGCTCCTTGATAAAATCCAGACCCTCCGCGGTCTTGGGGTCGCCCCAGTTGATCGTCTTGTCCGGATTCAACGCCAGGATAGGCGGCACATATTGGATGTGATTGACCATATCCATCCCCGAATCGACCCCCTGCTCGAGGTTCATGCCCTCGGGAATATGGCCGGTAACGGTCATCCCCAGCCGGTGCGCCTCGTCGCAGATGGCCTTGACCACCGGCGGCTGCACCGAACTATAGATCTTGATCTGCACAAAGCCGGAGTCTTTATACCGGCGCACGACCTGAATGGCCTGGTACTTGTTGGAGGCGCGGATGACGCCGAGGCCCAGGGGGCCGGGTCCGTCGATGATGCCCGCTTTCAGGATATGCGGTCCGACGCCGGTCCCCTGATCGATGGCGCGTTTGACCGCATTGATATAGCTGAATTCGTTGCCGCAGTCCCGAACCGTGGTGACCCCGGCAGCCAGATACGCAGGCCCCCATTCGGCTTGTTCAAAATGCGCATGCATATCCCACAGTCCCGGTAACACATATTTCCCTTCGGCATGAACGACCTTCGCATCGGCAGGCACCGGCAGAGTAGTCTTCGTTCCTGTCTTGACGATCTTGCCATTGCGGATCAGGATCACCGCGTCGCTGGTAACCTCGCCCGTGGCAACGTCGACCATCTTACCACCTACCACCGCCAGCGTCCCGGCTTCCCCTGCAGCACCGGCGCCATGGACACCATTGGGAGCCGCACCTGCCGGGCTTCCACCATGGCCCCCGCCACCAGCCGCGCCCCGGCTCCCACCGGAAACAGCCCCTACCGGGCTCCCGCCACGGCCCCCACCGGAAACAGCGCCGGCCCCCGCCGGACCCTTCATGGCTTGTGCAAACAATTCCATCCCATAGGTCGCGGCCCGACCGATAAGCTCCGGCAACAAGAATTCATAACGGTCCCGCATCATCTCCAGCTTATCACCCTCCGCATCGTTGGTGATGAGACACACCAGACCTCCCTGCTGGTCGGTCCACACCAGCTCGTTGCCCCAGATCAGTCCGCTGATCACCGTGCGTTGCAGCACGAGCTGCTGACCATAATACCGCAGCGTGTCATTGCCCGCTGCATGAATGCCGATGGTCCCCGAAGGCAACAACGATAACTTCGCCGGCTTCCCATGCTGCCGCCAATATTGTAATAAAAGCATCTGCACCGTCCCGGGCGAATAGCCGGCTACGGGAAATGCCGGCCCGTGAACCGTACGCTCCAGGCCGGGTTGATCGCCTACGCGCACCCAGGCTCCCTCCCCATGGAGGACGATGCTGTCGTCGATGGTGGAAAAACGAGAGGTATTCCCCTTGACCCAAAGACTCACGGGGTCTCCCGCAGCAGTGAGAACCATCCGGGCCTCCAACGGCACCGGCGATCCCCGGTCCACGAATTTGAAATGAATAGCATAGCTGACGCCGCTGTCGCCGACCCTGCGGTAATAGCTCTCCTTTCCGATGTTCTGGGCGAATTTGTGCTGATAGAAGACAGCACTGTCGGGCCCCTGTGCTTTGGCTGCCGCCGGTAGTAATCCCACCAGCAGCAGCCCAAAAAGATATCTTTTCATAGAAGGAAATTGCTATCTCGCGCCGGCGCCGGCCCGAGGCCTATCGCCGCTCATCATACACTCCCAGCTCTGCGATCGACGGCGGCGCACCATACCGGTCGATCAACACCCGCACCCCATCACCCCAGATCGTCGGAAATCTGTGGATCTTCACCCGCCCCTTCTTATCGCCATACAACAACGGCTTCCACACACCATTGCTCCGGTACTCCAGCCGGTAAGCCGTAATATTGCCACCGTCCCCGCCGCCGGCCGCCCCGTTACCCGCGCCTGCCGCCGCATCGTCAGCCCCCTCGGTAAGCACGACCATATTGAACGCCTTCTCCCTGTCCAGATCCACTTCGTACCAGGGCGACTTCACCATGGGATTGGACTGCCATGCCGTCCGGAAATTGTCGTCATTGCCGAAATCCATGATGTTCATATCATCGCTCCAACTTGCATTGGCCGGCTGCCGCTTGGCCAGGTTACTTGAGATGATCGGCGCCTCCGTCGGCGGCAACACCACAGGCGGTGCATCATTCTTCCAAAGCCGGCCGATCTCCGCCAGCGCCTTAAGCGCATTGTCATCGATCAACCCGTCCCGGTTAGGCGCCACGTTCAGAATAAAGTTATCGTAAATTTTATTATACGGGATGATATCTTCCTCGACGAGCGTCTTCGGGTCTTTAACCGGGCTGGTTGGGAAATCCGTCTTCCAGAACCACGCGGAATTCAACGGCAGACACGACAAAGCCGGCAGCCTGTTAGTAGACGTCGAGATATGCTGACCCGCCCCTTGCTCATACGATTTGATATCGGTATAGAACAATGCCTCCGGCGGATATTTCGCGGAGTTGAGATCCATCAGCAGGCAGTTGGGCTGCAGGCTTTTTACCAGCGTATAGATCTCCTCGAAAGGAATATCATCGTAAGATATCCGCGACCACGGCGCATCCCAGCCATCGATGATCAACGCCGTGATCTCCCCGTAGTGCGTCAGCAGCTCTGTCAACTGCGCTTTAATCATTTCGACATGCCGCCGGGTGATAAAACCAGGCCTTAGCCGGTGATGCGTATCCAGGATCGAGTAGTACAGGCAGACCTTGAGCCCCTGCGCCCGGAAAGCATCCACATATTCTTTGACGACATCCCGGTGCAACGGCGAGTTCATCACATTATAATCCGTGGTCTTCGTATCCCAGATACAAAATCCGCTATGATGCTTCGTAGTAAGACAGCCGTATGTCATATGAGCACTGCGCGCCGCGGCAGCCCACTGCTTACAATCGAGATGGGTAGGATTGAACAATGAAACCGGTGCATCCGGATCGGGCCAGTCCGCATTGGCAAACGTAGGGATATTGAAATGGATGAACATCCCGAACCGGAGATCGACAAACTGCTGCTGCAACGCATGCAACCTGTCGGCACCCGCAACCCCCGCTGTCGAAGGCTGCTCAGGATGTGCGACAAACCCACCCGCCGAAGGCAGACCCGCAATAGCAGGATTCGCAGCATATGCCTTCCATAAGGAATCGACCGTTTTGCCCGTAAGCCGAATCCAAAGATCAGGCCTATAAGTCCCGTTGCGCAATGCCGCATCGAGCCGGTCGACCAGGTCGGCCCGCGAGTGCTGCTCCGCCCACAACAAAAAACGCGCCGTCACCCGGTAGGCATTTTCATAGCTCTGCCCCTCGCGGTAATCGGGCAGCGTCCATTGCGCCGCCGGATTGTTGATCCCAAAGACATAACGGGTATAATCGGCAATCCCCTCCGTAAGCCAGCCCGGCGGATCATGCCGGTAATCCTGGACGATATGCATCACCTCATGCGTCACCACATCGATATCCTCGGGATGGTTCACAAACCACTCGGGATTGTAACGCACCGTCCCCGCATCCGTGGCCGCCACCCCGTCATAGGCAGGATCGATCACAAAATATACCGACCGTAGGGTATGCGGATTGAAACGTTTGGCTTCCCTGGGGTAGACATCGAAATAGGCGTCGATAAGCCGCTGCCGCGTAACCGCGCTGAAGCCCGGCGCCTTGTTGATAAAGATAACAGTATACTTCCCCCTGGTGATCGTATCCCTGCTGAGTTCCGGGAATTCCGTCTGCGCAAAGACCTGGCCGCTCAGTGCCAGCCCTGTCGCAAGTAGTGTAAGAGCCCTCATAGTTATTTAATGCCTTCCGGTTTGGTTTTATCGGTGGAAAAGGAATAAGGGAAGTCCGATGCGTCGACCCCCTTTGTCTTATTCGGCGCGTCGCCCATCGTGAGCCGGAATTCACCGCCCTGCATGATCGTAGCATGGTCCAGCCAGTTTTTAGAATAGGGCTTGCCATCCAATAAAGCAGCCTGTACATAGAGATTCCTGGCGCCGTTCCCCGGCGCGCTGATCACAAAGTCCTTGCCGTTCTCCAGGTGCAATACTGCCCTACGGAACAACGGCGCACCGAGTACATATTGTCCGGAAGCGGGACACACCGGGTAAAAACCCAATGCCGAGAATACATACCAGGCCGAGGTCTGGCCGTTGTCTTCATCCCCGCAGTAGCCGTCGGGTGTGGCATGATAAAGCTTGTTCATCGTCTCCCGCACCCAGTACTGGCATTTCCAGGGCTCACCTGCGTAATCATAAAGATATAGCATATGCTGGATCGGCTGGTTGCCATGCGCATATTGCCCCATACCCGCTATCTGCATCTCGCGGATCTCATGGATCACCTCGCCATAATAGCTGTCATCGAATGCCGGCGGCATGATGAAGACGCTGTCGAGCATGCGCACGAACTCGGCCTTCCCCCCCATCAGATCGATGAGCCCCTGGA
>DASYZH010000359.1:0-66633 GCA_035946435.1 Puia sp.
GCCGTCTTCGAAATTGGAATGGAGCCGCCATTTGCGCATGGGATGAAGGAACACCTCCGAGTTGACATCCGGCGCATTGGCATGAATGATCATCCGCATGCTTTTGTCGGCCATCTCTTCCGTCACGCCGGGGTGCAGCAGCACATAGGTCTCCGCGTTATTGACCTTCCAATTGTGCACGTCCCAATGTACTTCGCGCATATACGACCACGGAAGGAGGTATTCGAAGGAAAACCGGGTATTGGGCGGAAGATCCTTCATGACAGCGGTCACCACGAAATCGGGTGTGCTGTCGACTTTGACGGTGCGGCCCATGGGGTCTTCGTTACCAAAGAGTTTCTTTGCCAGCTTTTCGGTGAGGATCATGCTGCGCGGTCCGCTGAGCGCCGTCGCCGGATCGCCTTTGAGCAACGGAAAGCTAAACAGCTGGAAGAAGCCGGGGTCCGTAGTATAGCCCTGGGTCTGGATATGTTTATCGCCCACCGAAAAGATAAAGGCGCCCACCCAGCTCATCCGGACGACGGTATCTACTTCGCGGTGATAAGCCGTCGCGATCACGGGGGCGAGTATTGCCGGAGTCCCGCCATGCACATGGATATGACCGTCGTAGGGGTTGCGGGTGAGGACCTGGTAGACGCGATCGCGGTTCTTGTGGAACTGGTCGTACGTAAGCTCGTTGCGGATCCAGAGCAGGAGCACGATGGCGCTGGCCAGCCCGATGGAAAGGCCGGAGATGTTGATCGCGGAGAAGCCTTTGTTGCGATAGAGGGTGCGGCGGGCGATCTTGAAATAATTCAGGAAAAGCTCGAGGGAGGCGCGGAAGTGGGAATTGACGGTGGCGGGTCTGGGGATGCCGGACTGTCCGGGTGAGGATGGCGTGGAGCCGGATCGTTCGGAGCCGGCTGCGGGCGCGGTGACGTCGCGGAGGGCCATGCGGGTGAGGTGACGTTCGAAGGCGTCGTCGGCTTCTTCCGCTTCTTTGGCAGCCGCCGATCCCTGCTGCTGTGAATGCCAGCAATCGGAGAGCACCTGGAACGAATAGGTCATTTCCGGATGTTCCTGCTGGAAACGGGCCAGCTCGGCGAGCTCTTCGGCAGTCGCTTCGCCTGACAGTTTCCGGGCCATCAAGATCCATATCCGATCCGCTTCCTTCATATGCGCGCAAAACGATTGGCTTTGGTTTTGGTGAAGGCCAACGCTGAGTTAAAGATCGGATTTATCCGGTGATTGTGGGCTTCGGTGGAAAAATGGGGGCCGTCAAGGCGCCGGAGGTATGGCGAAGACGGAGGGGTCGATCGGCCGGCGGCTCAGTTCCGTGGCGGTATAGCGAACGGTCTTCCGGCGGCAAATAAACTCGTATCTCAGGACGAGGCCCGGGATGCCGGTGAAGGCGGGTTCCACACTGGCCTGGGCCGGTTGCAGGATGTCCGGAGTATACCAGGCGGTAATGCGGCGGCCGTCGCGGAGGGTGATCAGGGCTTTTTTGCAGTGGTGGCCCAGGATCACGATACTGTCGTTTATCAGCGCCCGGGTCATACCGGCATACTTATCGTTGTATGCCGACCACTGCCCGGGGGTGAGGACAACCTCCTGACGGGGTTTTGCCGATTCCGTGAGCAGGGTGACGCTGTGGGTACCGGGTGTCATAAACATGCTTTGAATACGTATCAGGCTGGCAAGCCGGAGCCGGTCGTAGCCGTTTTGCATAAACAGCGTTTGAATGCCGCCGTTATAGGTTTCGCCGATGCCGTTATTTGTTCTTTTGGTGATCAGCGTCAGGGTATAGGAAATGGTCAGCGGGCTATTATCGGTGGACCGGCCAAATGCACTATCGGCGGGTGTCGAGGCATGCGCGGGGGCCGAAGTATACTCGGGGGTCGAGGTATGCTCGGGGGCCGAGGCATCCGAGGCGGCAGCAGGGAGCACGCCGCCGGAATGATGGCCGAAAGAAAACAGCGGCGGAAAGAGGAATTCCGCCAGATCGACGGCATCCAGGGGATTGGCGGTGGTGTGCGGATCGAATTCCTTTGCGTCTTCGGCATCCCATTTAAGCAATCTTTCGCGGGTCCTTCGCGCCTTTCGGCTGGGCGTTCCATCCGGGCGGGTATCATACAGATCCCGTAGCGTTGCCGTCATCGCGGGGGAGAGTGCAATATTCGTATATTGATCCAGGTGGATATGGAGAACCGTCTCGTTTTTCGGGCTGTTGATGCGTTTGCCCAGGTCCGGATAACGATAGCTGGTGAAAGTCACCAGCGGGTTATTGTCCGAGAGGCTAAACCGGTCGCCATCCACCGTAAGCGCGGCGGGCGAAAGCTGTATGGCCGTGGTGCCAGTGGAGTCTATGGCGGCAGGAGTGGCGGAAGCGGTAGCCGGCAGGGAGCGGGACGAGGTGTCGGTGGGCGTTACGATCGCCATTGGGTGTGCGCTGTTTTGCACGATGCCGGCCTTTTGATCGTGTACCCTTTTGTAAAAACCGAAACCTACGGCGAAGAAAAGAATGCAGGCGGCAGCGGAGGCATAGGGCAGCCATCTCGTTAGACGGCGACCTGTGGCTGGGTTCGTCAAATTTATGATCGCCGTACGCAGTTGTTCGGGGGGTGGAATGGAATGGCTGGCGAGTTTCCGGAACGCGGTATCGGTCTCACCGGCGGCGGCGGATGGGTCGAGGAGCTCGCGCAGCTTTTCCAGCACCTCCCGGGGAGGGGGTGTCGAATGATCCTGCAAGTGATGCCAGCTGTCCGTGCGTTCTTCCATGAGCTTTTTTAATTGTCCGCCAACATTTTTTTGAGCAAGATCCTTGCCCGGTGTAATTGTGACCGGCTACCCTCTTCGGAAATATTCAGGAACTCGCCTATTTCTTTGTGCGTATAGCCTTCTACCATATAGAGGTTGAGGACGGTCCGATAGCCGGACGGCAGCCGCCGGATAAAGCCGATCAAATCGTCGTTGGTTAGCTTGTTGTAGCCGGAAAGATCGTCCGATGTGGCCAGATCGACACCTTCCGGTAGGACGGGTAACAGGAGATTTCGTTTTTTGATGCCGTCGATGCAGGTACTGACGAATATTGTCCGGGCCCAGCCTTCGAAGGAGCCATCTCCGCGAAAGTTCGTCAAGTGCCGGTAAAGCTTTACAAAACTCTCTTGAAACCAATCGTTTGCATCCTCCGAATTACCGGCATAGCGCAAGCAAAGACTGTACATCTTTCCGGCAATCGCGTCGTAGATCTGCTGAAACGACCTATGATCTCCTTTGGACGCCTTCTCAGCTAAGACCTCAAAATAGGGGTTCACGTTGCGTGTGGGATCCATGCAACAAAGATGAGTAAACGGTCGAAGAAAAAAATTTTTTTTCGACGAAACGTTTTGGTTTTGGCACAAGTCTTTAAAGCATCCACAACCCCGCGGGACGCTTATCCTCGTCTATCCCGACCCTTGAATTTTCCGGCACATCTATTTGTCAAATAATCATGAACACATGAAACAGATGCTTTTACTACTGTTTGTGGGAATGCGTTGCTCGGAGCTTTTGGCTCAGGCTTATATCGGTGAGGTGAACCAGGGTAAGACGGCTCAGACGGGAGCGGCCATCCGGCTGCCGTACACCACGGACCAGGTGGAGGATGCCCTGAAGGCCTACCTATCCCGAAATGGGTATTCTTCCTCCCGCTCGCGCGGCTATATCGTTTCCCGCGGCGTATCGCTCGGCAGCGAGGACAAGGACGGGGCGGATCTGTATTTCTATACGTCAACGGCTGGCCGAAGACAAAAAGACCTCACGATATTGAGTGTAGTTCCGGCGAAAAAGAACCAGGACATCGGTCCGGGTACGTTTACCGACAGCACGAAACTGGAGGCTGCGCGGGTGTTTCTCGACAGTCTGGCACCCTTCGTCAACACCTTTGGTACCGGGATAATGGTCGATAACCAGCAGGAGGTCTTGCTGAAAGCACAAAAGCGGTTAAGCGATCTGCGCAATGACAGCACCGACATGGAAAAGCGCTTGCGGGACCTGCAAGCCGAGCTGGCGCAGAACAAAGCAGACCAGGTCAAGGCGGCGTCAGACCTGCAAACTTATATCGGAGCCGACAACGATACCAAGACCAAATATCAGAAGCGGGTCAACAAATTGATCGATCGCCAGGGCACGCTGGAAAAGAAGATGCGGAAAACACAGGATGATCTTGCCGACAACAAGAGTGATATGACCAAACAGCAGGTCGTGGTCGCGCAGCAGCAGCTGGCATTAGATGCCGTCAAGGCGCGGCAAAATTGATTCATTCACTGTCTCTTTTACCCGAGAGGCGTGGTTTTTAGGGGTTCCCGGGGCGTGGCAGGC
The DNA here is from genome assembly GCA_035946435.1 of Puia sp. Classification (GTDB taxonomy): domain Bacteria; phylum Bacteroidota; class Bacteroidia; order Chitinophagales; family Chitinophagaceae; genus Puia. The sequence goes on from DASYZH010000359.1 coordinate 4,339, forward strand.
GTTCCGGCCCCCTTTTTTTTGTGCACGACGACTGCGGCTGGTTTTGGCGCGACGGACGAGGCGGGCGGGACGTGTGCGGCGGGCTAGCCTTCGCAGAGGGCCTTGATCTGAACGAGGACCGGGTCCCAGCCGCCGCCCTCGACAGTATGCTTATACCGATCGGGCCCTTCGGCTACGGTGCTATAGTCTCCCTGGGAGACTACCAGGGTTGTTTGGCCGTCGCGCTCGGTGAGCTTGCAGGTGACGGTAAGATAGTTCTCCGGGAGATCGGGGATCTTGGGATTATTGGGGTCGATGACGGTGTAGACCAGCAATCTGGGGGCATCGATGCTGACGACCTTGCCTTTTACGGCGATCATCTCCACCCCGTTGAACGAGCCTTTCCAGATGAGGGGGCTGCCGGGTTTCCAGTCGGATTGGGCTTCGCAGCCGAACATGTATTTTTTTGTCTGTTCGGGGTTGGTGAGCGCGTCCCATACTTTTGTTGCGGGGGCGTGGATGGTGATGGTGTTGGTGACGACAAGCGGCTGGCTCATAGTTTTTTGTTTGTGCAATAATAGTACGCGCGATGCTGCGCGGATTGCATATTACGGATTTTTTCTAGCCTTACGCGGAGGACTGCCGAAACGTTTTTTGAAGGCGTTGTTGAAATGTTGCGGGGTAGAATAGCCGAGCTCCGCGGCGATCTCGGCGGCGGTCTTTTGGGTATCCTGCAGGTATTGACGAGCCAGGAGCAGCCGTTGTTCGGCGAGATCACCGAAGACGGTCGTCTGGAACAGCTCTTTGAACCCGCGCTTGAGCTTGTATTCATTAAGGCCTACGGTCCGGGCGATCTCGGAGAGGTTGGGCGGAGAATCGAGCCTTTGGTTGATGAGTTCGCGAACGGAGTTGAGTTTTTCTTTGTCGCCGGGGGACTTTATGTAGATTGGCGTTTGTTGCATGGCCTGGTCGCAGGACCCGGCGCAAAGTACGAGCAGCTCGATGCTTTTGGAAAGGAGGAAGAGCTGTTGGAGATCGCCTTTGTAAGGGTTCTCGACGATCTGGCGGACCACGTGGTGGATGGCGGGGTCGATGGCACCCCACTGGTCGGAAAGGATGGTGTCTTTGCCGTTTACAATGTCATCGGCGAAACGCTTCAGCAGATCGTTAGCGCTGCTGGTGAACCGGAGAAAGGTCTCGCGGGGAAACTGGACGCCAAAAGTCTCGAGCTCGAGGGTGTGCGGTTCGACGGTCATGTCGAACTCCCGCGAATAAAGAATATTGTGATGTCCGCCGATGAGATGGAAATCCTGATCCAGCTGTTTGTGGTAAAAGCTATAGTTACCTTTGAGGCCGAGGTGGAGGCGGATGACGTCGTCGCGATGGTTGCTGGCGGTAAAGCCAGCGAGCTTGTTAAACCGGGAGACGGCATGGCCAAGCCTGATGCCATTGACCTCCCAGAGGAGGGATTCGCGGGTGCCAGCCTCGGTGACGAGCTGTTGTCGGTTCTCCATGCGGCAAAGATACGGAAGCCGGGCACGCGGAAGTCGGACGGGCGCCCAAGACAGCGGGGCGCCGGCAGTCCGACGGGGAGGGGCGCGGACGGCCCGCGGCGACTGCGGGGGCTGTGGAGGTGCGGTGACTCTGAGGCTGCTGCTGATGCCTAACTGCCGACAATGGCTACGGCAAAGGGTTTCAGCTCGATGGCCGACCCTGTGACCGTGGATACGGCGGGTTTTCCGTCGCCGGTGGTGGGATCGACGATGCTGATCTTTTTTCCCTGGAGCTCTTGGGGCATCACGAGGTTTACGGACAGGTTGCGTTTATTGATCAGCAGGAGCCGGTTGCCTTTGCCCGTGACGACGGCCTGCCAGGTGATCGCGCCCGCGTTGGGATCATTGCCCCGGAGCCCGCTATTCACGAATTTGTCGCCCGGCCCGAAATTGTCTTTTAATAATTTGAGCACCCAGTAACGGGCGTTGGGCGCACCGGTGGTCCAATCGATCATGCTGACGCTGGGGTATTGGGTAGGATAACCCATGAGCTGCGATTCGCCTACGACGTCGATGCCCATGTGCGCCAGGTTTAGCCAAGTATAGGCGTACAGCGCGCCGGAAAGGTTCCAATAGTAGGCCGGTATGGGGGTCTTTCTATCCGGCACATCGTTGTCGTTGTCGAGAATGCTGCCGAGCTCATCGATGGTGGTCTTTGTCGCCGGCGAGAGTCTTTTGCGGATGCTCTCGATGAATTTGACGCCTCTGAGGAAGACGTCCGCCTGGTCAAAGAAGGTATACTGCAGCACGTCGGCGCCTTGTTCCACACTACCCGTGGCATAGAAATGATACGAGATCATATCCAGCGGCGTGCCATTTTTGTGATGCTTTGGGTTGAGGAAATATTCGAACCAATCCGGCCGGTCGGAATAGGCGAGCGCCATGCCTACAAATTTGGTCCCGGGGGATTCCTTTTTTATCGCCGCAGTAACGGCGTCGTATAACCGGGTATAACTTTGAGGGGTATTGCCGTGTTCAAAATCCACTTCGTTGAGCACCTCCCAATAAGGGACCTTGTAATGATAGCCGGATTCGTGGCGTTTGCCGAGCTCATCGGTGAAGCCCCCTTTGGTATACCAACTGTATAACCTGGCGTAGTAGTTGGCGATCTCGTTGTAAGTGGTATCGCGGGGGACGCTGCCCTGGGTATAATTCCAAACCACCTGGTAAGGATCATCGGGATAGGTCACGGGCTGATCCGTCCGGTACATCCAGGCGGGGATCGTGCTGAAGTTGAGGATGACGGAATGCCCTTTGGTGGCGTCGAGAAAATCGAGCGTCAGCGGATCGATGACGCTGAAGTCCCAGAACGTCTTTTGTTTGGTGGGCGGCTGAAGTTCGGCAACACCCAGCCGGGGATAGGGCAACCAGGGGACATAACGCACGTAGTCGCAGCCCAGGTTATGCAGCGCCGAAAAGATAGGATCATGGATGGAACTCCCGCGGCGCAGCGGCGGGTTGACGACGACCTGCAGGGTGAGTGCCGTTTTGGAGATCATCCCGGTGTTATCCCATTGAACGGTGACGGTGTCCGGCGCCTGGGCGTGGGTGGCAATCGTGATGATGCTTAGCGCGATAGCGGAGAGCTTCTTCTTCATCAGATAAAGTTCGTCATCCGTTTGGTGTGAGCAAGAATGGCGCCCGGAAATCGCAAAAAAGACAGCTGGAATCTCAAATCCGGCATATCTTAGCTTAGGCGATCATGATCAACTATTATCGATACCTGCCCATCAGCGAGACGGACCAACACTGGGGTTTGTCGATCCTGAATACCGGTTGCACGAGGATAAAGGCCAAGGAGGATTATCCCTTTCGGCAGCATCCAGATCACCATTATTTTACGTGGAATAATGGTCGTGTATTGGATGAATACCAGGTGATCTACATCGCGAGCGGGGAAGGTTCCTTTGAATCTTCGAGTGTTCCCCAAACGGCTGTCTTCCCGGGAACGGTGATGCTGCTTTTTCCAGGGGACTGGCATCGTTTCCGGCCGGCGAAACGCACCGGCTGGGATGAATATTGGGTGGGCTTCAAGGGTGAGGTGGCTGATAATCTTGTCCGGCGGAAATTTTTTGAAGCGGGCGCGGCGCTGGTACCGGTAGGCTTTAGTGCGGAGATCGTGGCGCTTTTTTCCTCCATCATCGATCAGACGCGGAATGAGCGGCCGGGTTATCAGCCTTTTGTTTCCGGGATGTTGCTGCATCTGCTTGGTTGCATCTATTCGTTGAACCGGCAACGATCCTTTGATGATACGGACGGGATGCAGCGTAAGATGGAACAGGCGATGATGCTGTTGCGTTGTAAGATCGACGAAGACGTCACGATCCAGGCCATCGCCGAGGAGCTGAATGTCAGCTATGCCTGGTTCCGGAAGTGGTTTAAACTCTATACCGGAATGGCTCCGCAGCAATATATGATCCAGCTGAAGATGGAAAAGGCCAAGGCCCTGCTCGCCGATCCCGGAAATTCCATCAAGGGGATCGCCTACCAGCTGCGGTTTGAGCATCCGCTGTATTTTTCGAAATTGTTTAAGGAAAAGGTGGGGGTGTCGCCGGAGATCTACCGGAAACGGTGTAAGGAGCGGTGAAATATGGACAGCCGCATAAAAAAATTTGCGAAGCCGATCGGCTGCGCATATATTTGCAACCAATCGGCTTCTTATTTTAAAAATAAAACCAGCTGCTACATGAAAAAACTTCTCTTTGCCGGATCTTACCTGCTCATGTGCTTGCAGGCGATATCCCAAGTCTCCTTTAGTGCCCAGGTGAAGAAATTCATCGATTACGATACCTCCTTTATCGCCTTCACCCATTGCAGACTCGCCGATGTGAAACACCTGAAGGTACTGGACGACCAAACGGTGATCGTCCGCAATGGAATAATAACTGCCGTAGACGATAGTAAAAAACTTCCCGCCCCTGCCGGCTGCATGGTCATCGACCTGACCGGGAAATCCCTTTTGCCCGGATTCGTCCTGCTGCATGAACACATGTATTACGCCAACTATAGCGCGGACTTCAGTTATCTTGATGTCAAAGAATTGCCCTACACCTTCCCAAAACTATACCTGGCCTGTGGTGCTACGATGATCCGCACAACAGGAAGCATTGAGCCCTATTCCGACCTGAACCTCAAACGGGACATCGATCAGGGCAAGATGCTCGGGCCGGAAATGGACGTGACCGCACCCTACCTGGAGGGGAAAGGCAGCATCTTCCCCGGGATGCATGAATTGAGCGGGCCCGCAGAGGCGAAGGCCTTTGTCGACTTTTGGGCCAGCCAGGGCTGCACTTCATTCAAGGGATATATGTTCATTGATAAGCCTACGCTGAAGGCCGCCATAGACGAGGCCCACGCCAAAGGGCTGAAAGTGACGGGGCATCTATGTGCTGTCACCTACCGTGAGGCGGCTGAAATGGGTATTGACCAGCTGGAACATGGCTTTTCCGTATCCACGGATTTTGTTCCCAATAAAAAGGAGAATGCCTGTCCATTGTTTGCGCCGCCCATCGCCTCCGCGGATTCGCCGAAAGTAAAAGACCTGATCCGATTCCTGGTCGACAAAAAAGTGACCGTGACATCCACCCTGGCCGTGATCTACAACATGACTACCCTGGACACAACGATCCGACCCGAAGTACTGGAGGCGATGTCACCCGACACCCGCAGTATGTTCCTCAACGTCTACAATAAAATGCGCAGTCCTAACGGCAATAAGGCCATGCTGGAGGAAATGAAGATGGAAAAAATGTTTTCGGACGCCGGCGGCCTGTTGACCGTGGGTACCGACCCTACCGGCAGCGGTGCTACGCTGGCTGGATATGGCTCACAGCAATCCATCGAGCTCCTGACACAGGCTGGGTTTAGCCCCATAGAAGCCATACGCATCGCGACATACAACGGTGCGAAGGCGCTTGGACTTGAAAATAAGATCGGCTCCATCGAGGTCGGTAAGGCTGCCGACCTGGTGGTCATCGACGGTGACATCTCTCAGCATATCGAGAACATCAGGAAGATCGTCTGGGTATTTAAACAAGGCGTGGGCTTCAATTCCCAGAAGATATTCGCTTCCGTGAAGGGAGAGGTTGGTAAATATTAACTATTAACGGCCCGCTTTGTTAGAGGGCGGGCTGCATGGCGGTGGAGATTCCCAGGCGGTTCCAGGCGTTGATGGCGATGATCGCCATGATCACCTGGGCAAGATATTGATCACCGAGGAGTGTGGCAGCCTGGTCGTAGGTGGCGTCGGCAACGTGGTTGTGGCTGATCAGGGTGATCTCTTCGGTGAGTGCCAGGATGGCCCGTTCTTCGGGGGTGAAGAAAGGCGTTTCGCGCCAGGCGTTGAGGGCGTAGATGCGTTGTTCGGTTTCACCGTGCTTACGGGCGTCGCGGGTATGCATGTCGATGCAGAAGGCGCAGCCATTGATCTGGGAGGCACGGATATAGATGAGGTCTTTGTGGGTCTCCTTGAGGCTGGTGTGTCCGAGGTATTGTTCCATGGCGACGAGCTGGCGGTAGCCGGCGGGTTCGATAACGTTGAGTTTTAGTCTGGTGCTCATTGTTGTATTGTTTTTTGACGACACAAAGTTGCGGCGGCGGGGCCGGGAAAAAAAATAATCGTGATTAAGAAAATGGGGGGGTGGACAAGGTAGAGCGTAAAGATCAACCCAAAGAATCAAAAATGAACTCTCCATTTATCCTCTTGAAATTCAGAAAATAAGTAAATGCGTTGCGGGTTATAGGAACCGTTATCATAGAACCTTCCTGTTTGGTATCCGCTGACATTTCAGTCCTCTGCGCTTCCATAATAAGCTGAACCAATACCGGATGATCTATTTTTAACTCTTTCATTCTCAGCAGGACTTGTTCCGGCAGCCTCATATAGCGAAATCGATGAAGCAACTCTATCATCCTGTGCATCAAGACTGAAAAATCATGCGATTTGCCATAGATCATCACCCGACGCATTTCCGCGTAATCAGCTTCCCATTGCCCGGTGTTTGGAGCAGGTGGAATAAACATTATATGTGTCGGTGCATGATAAGAGTAATCCAACCCGCGGATGGCATTAAAGTTTTGCCGGTGCTCTACAATAACGGCATATAATGCCTCGTCTTTCATTGCGGCCGCTGCGTGTTGTGTATCCATTAATCTTTCCAGATCGTATAGATGTCTTGAAAGACGATGATATCGGATCTTTTCCACCGGTTTTGAAAATTCCTCGTGCAGCAAAAAAACTTTTTCAAGGAAAGTTCGTCTAGGATCGACAGTAGGAACAGAAAAGGGTTCACCGGTAAATGGCTGATCCGAAAATACTTCATAAAGGATGGTTTTTATCTGTCTGTCCGAGGAAGGTTCACGCAAGGAACGAGCACCGATTTCGATCAATACCAATACCTTCCGATCCATTGCCAGATCGATATCCTCAGAAAAACGTTCGATTAACCCCAAGCCTTGCTCAATGAAGTTCCCCCTTTGAATACGAGGTTTTCTTTCCACTTTGTCAAAAAAATAGCTTTTAGTGCCAGCGTCACCCACCAGTCTTTTTCTATGGAGTGTGGCAGCAAACCTGTTTTATTATTCGCCTGGTTTAATACCTGGCGCTTTCTTTCGTCCGTCAGTTTTAACCATTCTATCATGACTTATTTTTAAGTATGGAAAGAAGAATCGAAGCCACCCAAGCCGGAGCTATTCCGGCATCGTGACGCAGCATGTCATCATCCTCGTTGGCTAATGCCTTCGAGATTTTTTTTATGATTTTTTCATCCAACTGTTTCTTTCCTAATGCCAGCAAGGCCTGTATCACTAAGCCACTGACTTTGCCTCGTGCAGCTAATCTTTTTGGCGTGGTGATGGTAAAAGTTATAGTATTCTCCCCCAACTTTATCGTGCGTCGTACGCCATCTGTCAAATAGGCCAGCTTCATAGGCACTTGCTCAGATAATTTCAACTTATAGAGCGCATATGCGCCGGTTGGTATGATTCTAGCCTTATCCCGGCGGGCAATGGATTCTGCTATTTCCTCGGGGGAAGGATACAATATTCCCAGTTCAGGATCAAATTCTGGGAAAAGATAAATACCCTGTCCCAACCGTACCAAAATGCGGTCTTTTACAAGTTGGGACAATGCCTTCCTTATCGACTCATTGCTTCCCAAAGCGATGAAATCCGCTGGAAAAACCAATTTGCCTTTGCCATTATTAACAATCTGCGAAAGTAACCGACTGGAGGCAGAAGCACTCATGAGTTTATTAGATTTTTCACAAATTTACTGCATTTTTGTGAATTTTCTAATATGATTATCAACACATTAATCAATAACAATCTCAATTTCCGAATCCCAAGTCATCAGCACCTCACAAGATGCCAGTCAAGAGCTAGCCTCACCTTCGGGCTAATCTGCTCGACTCTACCGGCACTGGCCGTACAAATTTCGATGCAATATTCGTTGGCCAGGAACTGATAATCCTGTTTCCATATCTGCAAACTACAGCCCACAGCGGATGCTGGGATCCGATGTTGCATTCTTAAATTTTGGGTGGAAAAGAAGGTGTAATGGAGAAGCGTCTCTTCTTCAAATTACGAATAAAAAATAGTTGAAGCAAAACAGTTTTAATGTTACTCACAAAACGTATGGGTATATGCTTCAACTCAAGAATTGCCTGATCATATTCGTAGCGAACCTTTCTGTAAAAGCTCGGTTAAGAATGCTAATCGCCGAAATAGAGCTAAAACGGGGATTATGATCCCCGAAATTAAGATTCGTTCATACAGATATGTAAACCAATAAGATACAGGCTAGTGAGATTTCGGGTGGCGGCGGCTTTTGAGTTTGCTGATGAACTCGGGGGTGAAGCCGAGGTAGGAGGCGATTATATATTGGGGGATGTGCTGGACGAAGTCGGGGAAGCCGGTGGTAAAGCGGAGGTAACGTTCTTCGCTGGTGTCGGCGAGGAGGTAGAAGCGGTGTTGCTGGGCGGCGGCGAAGGCGCGGCAGTCGGACGCGCGCCAAGACAGAGGGATCTGCCGGTCCGACGGGAGGCGGAGGTAGCGGTCGATCTGGGGCAGGCGGTCGCAGAGGGGCGCGGGCGGCCCGGCGGGAGAAAGAGGATGGAAGCTATCAGAGGACAGACAGAGTAATTTTTACGATGTCGTCGGCGACCTTTTTTTCGATGCCCAACTTGATCTGGGTCGTGAGGCCCCAGAGGCTATTGACCAGGTAGCGGGCCAGGGCGCGGGGCGGATGGGTCTTGTTGATCTTGCCCTGCTGCTGGCCGCGGCGGACGGCGCGATAATAGGCATCTTCGAGCGCCTGGCGGTTCTCCCGGACGATCTCGGCCACTTCGGTATCGTGAGGGGCGACCTCATTGAGGGTGTTGACCATCAGACAGCCTTTGTGCTGACGGTAAGCCTGCGCAAATTCCCAATAGCCCTGGAACAGCCTGCGGATCGCGGCGGCGGGGTCCGGTGCTTCGTCGAGATAGCGGATACCGGAGACCGTCTCGGTTGACCGGTAGTGCCGGAGACATTTGAGGAATAAACTATGTTTATCACCATAGGTATCATAAAGACTGGAACGGCTGAGCCCGGTACCGTCGAGGATCGTCTGCGGCGGAGTGCCGTTGTATCCCAGGGCCCAAAAAAGGTCCGTAGCCCTCTCGAGTACTTCCATCTCGTCAAAGGACTTAGTGCGCGGCATACATGTGTAGATTTTAGGTTGGACGACGGTGGTCCGTCTGCTACAAATTTAGGGGTTTATGTGTAATCGAGGGACGAGAACGGCCGCCCCATGGATCTTTCCTTTCCGGAGAGGTCATGGAAGAGTCGCCGGCCCACACGGCGCCCAGGCTCCGGACAAAGTCCTGTCCCTCGTGGTCACCATCGCGGGTAAACGCATAGACCTTTTATAGGTATTTTTTGACGACCGGGATACGACGCAGCAGGGCCGCCTGTCCCACCAGACCGTCACCGGCTTTTTGAAACCAGGGCAGGGTCCAGCGATAAGAGGGCTTGGGTTGCATTCCGCTATGGCGGGACGGAGAACTGTTACACGGGGGATGCGGTGAGGGGTTTTTCAACTTCTATCCGGTGTTGCCAAATGCGGGCGGCGCCAGCGGATGAGGCGCCAGGCGATGGCTGCGGAGAAAAGCATTCCGAAGGCCAGGAGGATGGGACCGGATCTTTCCGATGACCAAAAGGGGGCATCTTTCTTTGCCAGGAAGGCACCGGTGAGGGCCGCGGTGTAGATCGTCAGGGGCAGCACATAGAGTGCTATGAGCCCAGCGCGACCGAGGGGAATCCGGAAGGGGCGGCGTGCGGCGGGTTCCTTGCGGCGCAGGGCCACCAGGGCGATGAACTCCAGCGAAAGACCGGCACCATAAAGGATGATATCCATAATGATGAGGTCCGAGAAGGTAAACAGGATCAGTATGCTCACGATGACCGAAGAGGCCAGGATCGAAATATAGGGCGTCCTGAACCTTGGATGGAGGGAACAGAGGAAGGTGGGCAGCAGTTGGTCGTTGGCCATTACCTGTGGGACACGGGACACGGAGAGCAATACGGCGGAATAGAGGCCGATGGCGCTGGCCATGCCGCCGGAGGCAACCAGGATGCCGAGCCAATGCCCCCCGATGAGGACGCCGAGAACGGGGAAGCCGCCGTTGTCGATACTTATGGCCTCGGCATTTATGCCAGAACGGGTGACGGCGAGCGCTGCGAGGATGTAAATTCCGATGGTGACCAGAAAGGCCATGCATACCGAGATGAAATAAGAGCGGACAGGCCGCTGTACTTCCTCTGCGTAAGTCGTCGCGTTATCCCAACCGATGAAATTCCACATCACGACATAAAGTCCCATGCCGAGGTTGGAAAAGCCCGTCTCTTTGATCGAGGGCGTGGGTATCGGGGCGCCTTGATGCCAGAACGCCATGATGAACAGGAAGCAGAAGGGGATCAGGATGAAGATGCTGAGGGCCGAAGACACGCGGCCCACCGGCAGGATGCCGAGGATATTGAGCAAGGCGGAGGACCAGATGATCCCCAGGCATACCAGCACCTTATAATGGGCGATCCCGGGGATAAAGAACGATGCATAGGTCACGAAGATCACGGGATAGATCGCGAGGTCACAAAAGGTATAGAGCCAGGTCCACCAGCCTTCGAAAAAAGCCCAGCGGAGGCCGAGTGCCCGTTTGACCCATTGGTAATAACCGCCGGTGGTGGGCATGAGGCTGTTGAGCTCGAGGACGGTGAGGATCGTGGGCACGTCCCATAGCAGGGGCGTCACCAGCAAGAGCAGCAGGGCGCCGTTGTTGCCGACGTAGCCGAAAAGCTCTTCCAGGCCATAGGGACCGCCGGAGACCGTGAGGAAGATCACGGCCGCGAGATGGGCGGCACGGAGTTTACCGGGGGATTTTTGGCGCGAGGGCATGCGGATAAAAATAAGACAATTTGCCGTACCGGCGTGCCGCCTGCGTCTGCTTTTAGTGCGATCGTACGAGCTTCGCGGGATCTAAAAGACCCTTGTCGAGGGGCAAATCGCCGGCGCGGCCGGAAGGGATGGGGGCGGGTGACGGGGTGGCCCGGGTGGGCGGTGACGGTGAGGAAGTGGCCCGGGCGGGCGGTGACGGTGATGGAGTGGCCTGGGCGGGCGGTGCTGGCGGGGGAGTGACCCGGGCGAAGATGGTCGCGGGGACTCCCTGCGCTATGATAGAGATAAGGGCAGCGATGAGGAATATTCTACTCATTTTGGGTAAACGCACCGATCTTTTTTCTATTCTAAGATAGGGTAATTTCCGGCACGGCCTAGGCAGGAGGATAGTATGTCTATGCATAAAACATATCCTTTTTACGTGCGGAGCACCATTATCCTCTTTGGGCTGATCCTTTGCGCCTATGCGCTGGCCAATCTGCGGGATATCCTGGTGCCGTTCTCTTTCGCCCTTCTAGTTGCCATCCTGCTCAACCCGCTTGTGAACCGGCTGGAGCTTTGGCGGGTCCCGAAGGTACCGGCCATCGTGCTCTCGCTGCTGGTCGCGATCGTTATAATTGGCGGGGTCTGGTATTTCCTCGCGACACAGATGACACATTTCACCTCGCAGCTGCCGGCGTTGGAGGTAAAAACCGATACGCTGGTTTCCAAGCTGCAGCATGATCTGGCGACGAAAATTCCGATGGACAAGCAAAACCAATATATCGCCGAGGCCAAGGCGGGGATCAAGCCGCTGATCGGCCAGACGCTGGGTTCGGTGGTGGGTACGCTGGCCACGGTGTTCCTGCTGCCGGTGTATGCGTTCCTGCTGCTGTATTACAAGACCCTGATGCTGAATTTTCTTTATGAGATCTTCGCCGAAGACAAGGAGGCGGATGTACGGGATGTATTGCTGAAGATCCGGGGCGCAATTCAAAGCTATACGTACGGCCTGCTCATCGAAGGGCTCATCGTGGCGACGTTGAATACCATCGCACTTTTTATCCTCGGCGTGCCCTATGCTATTCTGCTGGGCATACTGGGGGCTATCCTGAATGTGTTGCCGTTCTTCGGCGGGATACTTGCGGCCTTGCTACCGATCATGGTGGCGACCGTCACAAAGGATGGGGTGCATACGCAGATCGGGGTGGCGATCAGCTATATGGTCATTCAGTTTATCGATAATCATTTCCTCATCCCCTACATCGTGAGCTCGCGGGTGAAGATCAATGCGCTGATCTCGATAGTGGCCGTGTTGCTCGGAGCGGCGGTGTGGGGACTGTCGGGGATGTTCCTTTCGATCCCCTTCATCGGCATCCTGAAGATCATCTTTGACCGCATACCCGAGATGCAGCCGTGGGGCCGGCTGCTGGGCAGTGCCGTCGATGTGCGGCGCCCAGGGGTGCGGAGGCCGCGCCAGGGCGCGCGCGAAGCCGCAGCTGAGCGGAGCGAAGCTGCGAGGAAGGAGAAGTAGCGCCTTTTGTGCGGCGAGCGCCATGGCTGAATCGCGGGTTTTCGTTATTTTCAGACATGATAAAAACCTATCTCCTTGTGGCGCTGCGGGTACTACGGCGCAATAAAGCCTTTTCGCTATTGAATGTCCTCGGGTTATCGATCGGTGTCGCGGCCAGCATATTGATCTTCCTGGTGATCCATTGGGAAACGGGTTACGATAGCTATCATCAAAATAAAGATCGCATCTTCCGGGTGACGACATCCGTGCTGAATCGCAGCAACGGGGAGGTTGTCTCGCAGCATGCGTATGCGCCCATGGGGCTGGGGGATGTGGTCCGCAACGAAGTTGCGGGCGTCGGGCAAACGGCGGCTTTTTTTCGCTATATGCCTTTTCAAATCCATATCGGCGTGAAGGGCGCGCCTGATGGGAAGGTGTTCCTGCAAAACAATGTCACGGCAGCCGAGCCCGGGCTGTTCAGCATGATCGATGTCCAGTGGCTCGATGGCAATGCAAGCAGGCTCAATGAGCCGGGCACGATGGTGATACCCGCGAGCCTGGCGGAGAAATGGTTTGGCGACTGGCACCATGTGGTGGGTCGGACGATCGATCGCGGGTCGGGTCGCAGGACGATGCTGATCGTGGGTGTCTTCCGCGATCTGCCGGCCAATACCGAGCTACCGCTGGAGATGGTGATGTCCTATGGCGAAGTGCGGGACGGGGTTCCGGAGGCCTTCACGATGCCGGACAGGTGGCATTACCCGGCAAAACATTCGGAGCTGTTCGTGATGCTGGATAAGGGGCGGGATCGCGCGCGGGTGGAGGCGCAGCTGGCGGGGATCGTGGGCAAATATTATAATGAATCTTCCTATCCGACGCGCAGCCGGCTTGACCTGGAACCGGTGCCGGCCATGCACCTGGATGAACAGTTCGATAGTTTCAAGGGCGATGCGTTGTCGCTGAAGGTCCTGTGGTCGCTGGGGGCCATAGGGGTGTTGTTGCTGGTGGTGGCGTGTATCAATTTTATCAATCTGTCCACGGCGCAGAGTGTCAAACGAAGCAAAGAGGTCGGGGTAAGGAAGGTGCTGGGCAGCGACCGGTGGCAGCTGTTGCGGCAGTTTATGGTCGAGACGGCGTTGATCACGTTGCTTGCGGTTTTATTGGGCGCCCTGATCGCAGAGCTTGCACTGCCGTGGTTACGCGAGGTGATGGGAAAACCGGTTAGCGCTGACTGGTTCCACTCGCCCACCCTGCCGCTGTTCCTGCTGGGTGTGAGTGTGCTGATAATCGCGCTCGCGGGGTTCTATCCCGCCGTGGTGCTTTCGGGGTTCAATGTTACCCGAGCCATCGCGAACCGCATCTCGGCGCGGACGGTGGGCGGCTTGTCGCTGCGGCGCTCGCTGGTGGTCGTACAATTTGCCATTGCACAGCTTTTAATCGTGGGCACGATCGTCGTCGTACAGCAGATGCAATTCTTCCGCACCCGGCCCATGGGATTTGATCAGACGGCAGTGGCAATGTTGCAGTTGCCGGCCAATGTTTCCTATATTCCGATGCAACCATCGTTGAAAAAGAGCATGCTGGAGATACCGGGTGTGGAGGCGGCCAGCCTTACGAACGAAGGTCCTGCGGGTGGTATCTTTTGGCAGGAGCAGTCCTTTTATTTCGATCATAGTCCTATGGCGCAGGACTGGAAGGCCGAAGTGCAGGTGGCCGATCCGGACTTTGTGCCTACGATGCTTATCCCGCTGGTCGCGGGGGTGCTGCCCGATAGCGATAGAAATGAAGTGTTGGTGAATCAGACCCTCGTCAAGCGATTGGGATTGCGTTCCGCTCGCGATATCGTCGGCAAAACGATCGCGCTGAAGGGCGACACCGACTTTTTCCGGGTCACGGGAGTGGTGCAGGATTATCATCGCGAGTCGTTGCGCGAAGCCATTGTCCCGGTGGTGATCAAGCCGGAAGGCGGCGGATATAATTATCTTACGCTACGCATCCGGCCGGACCGGCTGAAGACAACGATGGGGGAGGTACAGAAGGTGTTTATGCGTTATTGCCCGGACATCCTGTTCGACTGCCAATGGCTGGACGAGCGGATCGTGCATTTTTATGAGCGCGAAGAGACAACGGCGAAGCTGGTGCGGGTGTTTGCGGGGCTGGCGATCCTGATCTCGTGTATCGGGTTATACGGGCTAGTGGCTTTCCTGGCGATACAAAAGATGAAGGAGATCGGCATCCGGAAGGTGTTGGGTGCCTCTGTGGGCAGCATCGTGGTACTGTTCTCACAGGAGTTCACGGCGCTCACCGGCATCGCGTTCCTGATCTCGGCGCCGGTGGGTTATATGGTGATGCACCGGTGGCTCGACGGGTTTTACTATCATATCGAGCTGGGCTGGGGTGTCTTTGCGGGCGCGCTGGTATTGTCGCTGGTGATCGCGTGGGTCACGGTGGGGTACAAGGCTTTTCGTGCGGCTACGGTGAATCCCGTGAATAGCCTGAAACAAGAGTGACCCCTGCCATGAGCGAGAGCCTCGAAGGCGCGGACGCGGCTAATGCCGCGCCCGGCGAGCGAAGCGAGCTTAGTGGGTTAGTCGACAGAGATTTCGCGGTCTACGTGCGTGGCCGTTTCGATCTGGATATTCTTGCTGATCCTTTCTTTTCCATTGAAAACCATGAGGCGATAATTTCCATCGTCCAGCGAGGAGAGGTCGAAGACATAGTCGAACATATCCTGGCGGACACTTTGGCTGAAGAGGACATCGTCACCTTTCTCGATGGTGATGATCATGTATTTGGAAACAGGGTTAAGCGCGGTCAGGCGAAATTTCAGGTTCTCGTTCTCCATTTTGTGGAGGCTGACCTGCAGATGCAGCACGTCGGTGGAGTCCAGCATCGTTTTGACGTTAGGATCTACGGTGATCTTATGATGATAACTCTGGGCGGAAGCAGCGTTAGTGGAGATCGTGAGCGTTAAGGCGGCAAAAAGGGGTAAGATAGCCTTTGCGGAATGAATAGTCCGGGAGTACATGGTAATAGGTTTTTCGGTTTGTTTTCTAATAGGGTAAAAGCGCTTCTACCTTTTGACGCCGCAAATTTCGCCTTGCTATATTACCCCGCTGTTACGCAGGCGTTAAGCTTTGTTAACATAATAAGCCCACGCGTTTTTGCGTGGGCTTGTGTTAGTTAGGAGGGCTGCAGGGTTATTCGATGAAATAAACGGAGCCTTCGCGGCGGTATTGCACCGACTCGCTGCCGGGACCGCGACCGTTGTTCCGCCGGAGTCTGCGGGTAACCTCGAGCATTGCACCTTCGGCAGAGTCACGCGGAGATATCGTGACTGTGACGGGTTGGTTCAGGAGGTTGGAGTCCGCGTGAATATGAATGTTGTATTTATGGCTGAGGGTATTTATGACGTCGTCGAGCGTGGTATTGCGGAAGATGAGCCCGCCTTCGCGCCAGGCGATGGATTCATCCGCATCGATCACGGTCTCTTTTGTCAGGATCGGGTTGGCGTTCGCAATTGTGTTTGTGTTTACGCTTGCGTTTGCGTTTTCGTTTGGCCGGGAGTCGTTTTGGCTGTTCGAAGCGGCCATGCCGGACCGTTGCAGGTGCTCGCCGGCGAACAACGCTTTCTCATTGGGGGCCAGGTAAAGCGTATCTTCTTTTTTCCCGGGTAAGCCGGATGGCGCGGAGAGCATCACCTTTCCTTCCAGCAGGGTCACCTCGATATGCTGGCTACCAGCATAGGCGCTGACGTTAAACCGGGTGCCGAGTACGTGGGTGGTGAGGTTTTGTGTATGCACGAGGAAGGGATGCTGTTCATCGCGGGCCACTTCGAAATAGGCTTCGCCTTCGAGGAAGATCTCGCGGGATGCGGTTTGCCCGAAGTCTTTGGCAAAGCGGATGGTGCTGGCGGCATTCAACCAGATCTGGCTGCCGTCGCCCAGCGTGATCTTGCGAATTTTTCCGGGATCGGTGGACAGGGTCGCGTAGGCCGGCGCCTGGTGCAGGTAATGACGGAACCACCAGCCGGACGCCAGGATGAGTAGGAGTGCGGCGGCGGCAGCGGACCAGCGGATGAAGATGCGACGGGTGGCGGGGCTGTCCGGGCGCGGGGCCGCGGGGATGGTGCGCGGGGTGGCGGGTTGGGTCGCGGGGGTGGTGCGCGGGATTGTGGGCGATGGCTGAGCTGTGGGTGATGGCTGAGCCGCGGGGGTGGCGCGGATGCGGGTGCTGATGTTCTCGAAGATGCGTTTGTCGAGCTCTTCGATCTCGGCGGCGGAAAGGATGGCATCGATGGAACGCCCGGAATCCATTTCCCGATACCAGGTTTCAACGAAGTGGCGTTCTTCCGGTGTAGCGGTGTCCTGAAGGTATTTTCTAATCAGCAGGAATAAGTCTTGTCGATCCATTTGTACAAACTTAAAAATTATAACGTAATCCGAATTGCATTTGCCAGCGGGATGCCGTGAGGTCCGTTTGATAAGGTACGGATGGGTTTTCCCAGATATAGATAGGATAGCCGTTCACCATGGTCCCGGTGGGCCGCAGACCGACACTTGCCGTAGAGTTGAAGAGGTCCGACGAGAAGTAGACGCGGCCCCAGCGGTTGTACAGCAGGTTGGTGAGGTTAAAGACGTCGAAAGTGAGGGTGAGGGATTTGAAGAACTTTGAATCGTGGTCAAGGACGAAGGTCTGAGCGAGTCGCAGGTCGGCGTCCGTGTTCCAGGGCGTTCGGGCCGCATTACGCTCCGTAAACTGCCCCATGCGGGAGGCGAGGTAAGGAACGCTGCGGATGTATTGCATAAATTCTTCGGCCTGGTCGGAGGCGGTCTTATTGACGATGGTGCCGTTGGCCAGCTGGATGTTGCCGCTCTGAAAGAAATTGATGACTTCTTCCGGTTTAGGAATGTAGGCGAGGCTGACCTGCTGGCCGGTGCCCTGGATCGAGTTGTTGACGAAGCCATAGGTGAATGGGCTACCAGAGGCTGCGCTGGCGAACAACGTGGCCGAAGTCTGATAGCGATGGTCTTTGCCATAGGATACCTGGTAGTTCACCGAACCGATGATCCGGTTGCGGATGTCGAAGTTCGAGTTGGCTAATCCGGGATTATTGGGATTTAAAGCGGGATTGAGCTGCCAGTTCGATTCCATGGAGTTCCGGATGCCGTTAGCGACGTCTTTGGACTGGCCGTAGGTATAGGCGAGCATCAGGTCGAGCCCAAAGGGAAAGTGTTTGGTGGCCTGTGCGGTCGCGCTATAACGGTAGCCCTGCGTGGTGTTGGAGAGCAGGTACATGGCGGTGAAGGCAGGGTCGACGGATTTGCCGTTGAAGATGGGCTGCTGGTGATGGATGTCGTATTCGTAATAGCTTTCGCTATCCTGCTGGTTGATCTGCTGGAATTTCAGGTCATAGATGGTCTTCGTGAAGACGCCTTCGAGGGTGAACTTATAGCCGTCGCCGGGGCTCCAGTCGAGGGCGACGCTGGTGCGCCAGACCTGGGGCATCTTGAAATGGTTGTCGATGAGGTCGACCTGGGTTGGGCCGTTGGTATTGAGGGCGCCCTTGCCCAGCTCGTTAAGGGCGGAGTAGGCGATGCCGATGGGTGAAGGCGCCTGGGGGTTGGTGCCGGGGTTGGGTACGGTAGGTGGAACGGGGGGAATGGCGGTAGGATTGCCTACATAGTCGTATTTCTTATCGAAGGAGCCGTAGGTGTTACCGTTGTTATAGAATGCATAGCCGAGCCAGGCGAAGGGGATGCGGCCGATGAAAAGTCCGCTGCCACCGCGAAGGACAACCTTTTTGTCGCCGCGGATATCGTAGTTGAAGCCGATGCGGGGTGAAAGCTGGATCTGTCCCAGGTAATCGTTGCGGATATCGCGGGGTCGCGTATACGTATAGGTGGTACCGTAGAAGGGATCGGGCATGGCGCGAACCGTTTTTATAGAGAGCTGTTGTTTCTGCGGGATATCGGTCTCATCGAGACGCAACCCGGGGATGAGCTTGAACCGGTCCGACATACGGAACTCGTCTTCGGCATAGACACTATAAATATTCGCGTTGAATTTCGCGCTTGGGTGCGAAAGCAGGTAGCTGCGGTCCTGGTCGAGGTAGTTGTAGTTACCGCGGATGCGGCTGGGCTCCGCCGCCAGGAAGGCCTGGATGGTAGGATAGTCGATACGGCCGTTGGGGGAGTTGATAAACCCGTAGGTGATATTGTAGAATTCGTTGTGCGTGCCGAATGTCCAGGTGTGTTTGTTTTTGAAGACGGTGACGTTGTCGGTGACCTCGAAGCTGTTTTGTTTCATGTTGAATACGCTTGCTTCCCTATCGGTACCCAGGAGGATGGTCGTACCGATGTCCTCCCCGCCGATCTGCATCTGGGGATAGTAAGCATAGGATACGGGGTCGCGGTAGTCGTGTACGGCAGTATAGCCCACCACGAGGCTATTGGCGAAGGTCTTATTGAAACGGGATTTCAGCTCGGCGACGGTGGCGTTCTGGTTGTTGTGCTGGACATAGTCCTGGCTGGAGAAGCGAAAGTTCTGGTCGTCGCGGGTGAGCTGGGTGGCGTCGGAGTAGACGATATTGCTGCGGATGGCCAGCTGGTGGATGGGCGAGATGTTCCAGTCGATGCGATTGAAGAATTTTTTCGACTTGGCGTAGATGTTATACGCGCTGTAGGTACCCGGGTCGTAGTTGAAGTTGGTTTTAAGGTAATTGGAGATGGCTTCGGCATCGGCTACGGTAAGGATCTGCTGGGCGATGGGGGAAGAAGCCGTTTCGGAGAGGGGGTCGACACGATCCGTGATCTCTTCGTTCGTGAAGAAGAAGAGCTTATCCCTGATGATGGGGAAGCCCACGCGAAAGCCGCCCTGCCAGTCGTGGAAGGCATCCGGCATCTTACCCGTACCGCCGGCATGGTCGGCGCCGACGAGCGCTGCATTCTTGTTGTAGACATAGATCGAGCCGTCGACGGTATTGGTACCGCTGCGGGTGACGGCGTTGATGCTGCCGCCCGTGAAGTTGCCGATCTTGACGTCGAAGGGGGCGATGGCCACCTGGATGTCCTGGATGGCATCTATGGAGATAGGGTTGGTCCGGGTGGAGCTGCCGATCTGGCCACTGGTGCCGGTTTGGCCGCCTACGGAGGGGCTGAAGCCGATGGCATCGTTGTTGATGGCGCCATCGATGGTCACGTTGTTGTAGCGGAAGTTGGTACCGACGAAGGAGTTACCGTTGTATTGTGGTGTCAGCCGGGTGTAGTCCTGGAAGCTGCGGGCGCCGGCGGGCATGTTGCGCATCTGGGAGGAGGAAATGTTCAGTCCGGCTCCCGTGAGATTGGCGCGGGTGGGAGCCTGGGCTTTGATGACCACTTCCTCCATGGACTTTGACTCGGGCAGCATGACGAAGTCGATCACCGTGGGTGTCCCGAGGGAGATAGTGATGTTGTCTTTGGATTGAGCTTTCATGCCCGTGAAACTTATCGCCAGCGTATAGGGACCGCCGACGCGAAGATTGACGAGGTTATACTGGCCGTAGTTGTTGGTCGTAGTCACGTATTTGGTGCCGGTGGGGAGATGCACAGCGATCACCGTCACCCCTGGCAGGAAGGCGTTAGTATTGTCGACGATCCGGCCGCTCATCGAGCCGCTGATCTCCTGGGCGAAGGCGCCGGCAGCGGTGAGAGCCGTGAGGAGGATGAATAGTAAGAGTCTTTTCATGATTCGGTGGGGGATATTAATAGTCATACGTAAAGCTTCTGTTGCCTGAATAATTATACTGGAGATCCTGGAAGGCTTCCCCGCAGGTGATGGGATATCCTTTCGTGTTATAGGTATATTGGCGGGTGGAGATATAGTTGGTGAGGGTATCGAGTTTCGGGACGCTGCTACCGCCCGAGGTCTGGAAGATGGTGCCGACGATATGGGTGCCGACGATATTGTTCTTGTTGATCAATGCCGGGAGGCTGCCGGGGAACGTGGTCGCGTCGCGTAGCCAGGGGCAGGCCGTAAAGGGATTGGGTTTGTCGTCGAAGGTGTAGAAATTTTCCTGTACGAGGGTCGGCCGGTGTTCGAGATCGAGCTGATTTTGGATGATCAGGACGACATTGCTCTGCGTAGAGTCGTAGGTCAGGAGGTATTGCATCAGCGTGGGCAGGGCATTGGGTTTCTTGACCGAGTCGGTCCAACTGATCAGCTGGCCGTTGTTATCGTAGGTGAAGGTCCTTGTGCCGGTGTCGGCGAGATCCATGAAGCTGAGGCTGGTAAGCCGGCCATTGGCATCATAGGAAAAGTTCTGGACGCCGAGGGTATTGTCGGTGGTCTGAATGAGGTGACCGTCGTTGTAATTCAGCGCATAGGCGACAAGGGTCTGACTGCTCTTCTCGAAGACATTGGTGATGTTGCCCGTGTTGTCGTAGGAGAAGACGAAGGTGGTGACGGGCAGGACGTCGTAGTCTTCGGTGGCCAGGTCGTAGCGGCCGAGGTTACCGGAGGGGGAAGGGTCCAGGGTTGCAGGGGTCGTCACCTTTTTGTTGCAGGCGGCGAGTGAGAACAGCAAGAACAGTAGGAAAGTATAGTTTGTTTTTAGTTGCATGACACGGTTTTTATTGGTAATACACGCTATTGATGCCGGCCTTGACATAATTGATGCAGCTCCGGTAACTGAGAGAATTGGTCGATATCGTATTGGGGTATGGCTCCAGGCTAACGGCGATGGGTATCGTACAGATAGCGGGATGCAGGCTGGTACCGTCGGAGCGAAGCAGCCAGCAGTCGAGCTCTTTGCCGAGAATGGGCAGCTGGTAGTTGGAATAGTCGATTGCCGTAAAAGCATTGTAGGTAGCCAGCCAGTCGCCCTGGGCCACGGGTTGGTCGCCGGTAGCTGCGGAGTGCCCGGAGGGATAGACGAGCACACGGAAATAGTGCGGCCGTCGGGGTTGGCCGGGCGCGGAGGCGGTATCATTGATGTTACGCATTTGGTCCGCAAGGTTGAGCTCATAGAAGGGGGCGTCCACCGAAGGGGCGAAACGGGCGAGGTTCTTAGCCACCGGAAATTCCGCTCCTATACTATCGGCGGTGTTCGAGTTGAATCCGCTATAATAGTCGATGTAATCGGGGCGGCCGTATAGGGGCGCCATGTAGACATCCAGGGAGGCGGTGTTGGCGTTGAGCGCCTGGTCGAGATAGGTCGGGGTGAGGTTGAGGAAACGGATATAGGCAGATGAGTCATGAAATTCGGGGAGGTTGTTCGGATGATCTTTTAATGATACCAGGCTGTACTGATCCGAATAATAGTTGATGGTTTCACCGACGCTATAGATGGGTTCGCCATAGACCGTCTCGATGCCGCTGGGCGCGTAGTTTTTGCAGGGCGCCTGGTTGATAAGGAAAAAGGTTTGGATAGCTCCGCCTTCGAGGTTTATCTGCTGGTCGAGGAAGTCGGCGCCTTTGGCGAACACGGGGTTGCCATAAAGGCTGGCGGAGACGACGCTATAGAAGCTGACCTGGTGATTTTTTGCGGGGATGGAGGCCCAGTTGAAATAGTTATAGCCATCCAGGATGGGCGCCAGCTGGATACGGTCGGTGGGGTTGGGCCATACTGCAAAGGAGTCGGCCGGCCGCGAATAATAGCCATATACGCCGGGTACATTCGGCGGGGTGTTATCCGTGTAACCACCGGAGGGGTAGTTGACGAGGGAAGTAGTCGAAAGGGAGGGATCGGGGGCGTATACGGTTCCATCGGGGTTGTAGATCGCCGAATCGCCGTTGAAGTTGATCCTCCCGTCCATATAGAACTGCAGGCGGGCGGAGCCCGGGGCGTCGATCATGACAAAACGGGCATAGGCATTGGCGTATTCGGGTGAGATGGTCGTCTGTTTCTTACAGCCGGTGATCAGCAAGAGACCTGCCGTGACTGCCGTGAGAAGGGAAACTTTATTCTTTATCGTTGTCATTTGTCTATGATTATTGCTTGCCTGCGAATAAGGGGAAAGAATAGGCGGCGTTCTGGGCCGTAGCCGGTTCCAGTCGCGGGTATACGTTGTGAATATGTGTGCTGCTGCCGTCGTCGTTGAGGACGAACAACGAGCTATACGATTGGCCACCGTATAGTGCGGCGGGGCTGCGCCTGTTGTCGGTATAATAGATATGAGCGCCTACCCAAAGGAAACCCGTGGTGTACCAGTTGCCACTCGTCTGCGGGGCATCCGGCCAGTTGTTAGGTCCATAGAGCAGCTGCAGGGTTGGCCCGGATGGATCGAATTTATAGATCTTGCAGGCAGGCGTCGCGTCGCTGGTCTGCGTGATGATGAGAATTGCGTCGCCGTGGCCGGGAGCGTTGAGGCTCGTCAGGATCGATTCATTCGACGGGATGGGGACGACCTTTGTAGAGGTGTCGCTGCCACGATGCAGATAGCGAGTCTGGCTGATGAGGTTCATGCTGTAATAGTCGTTGCTGCTGCCGAGGCTATAAAAGATATAGTTGGGTGTGAACTGCACGCCAAAGCCGGTGGAGTCGTTGAGGAAGCCGGATTGCGGGACGAAGGCCGGGGTGGCGGAATTCAGGTTGGCCGTATACCAGGTATTGGTGATGCCGATATGCTCATACAGGGTGTTCGTGGTAGCGTCGATGGTGAGGAGATCCGGGGCAACCGGGACGTTCACGGTATAGGGGAAATTGCCTGCCAGGGTTGTACTATTGCTACTCCAGGTTGAATCCTGGAGCACGGTGTGGGTCACGCCCCCGTTGCCGAAAGACAGCCTGACTACCTGGTATTCCGTGGTCGGCTGTGCATACTGGTTGTATACGTTATCGAGGTAATAGGCATTCCCCTGTGCGTCGCCGATCATGGGTTCGACCCCATATCCCTGCTGCATCTGCTGATAAGGCGGGACATCTTCATCCGCTGTGGAATTGGTGTAGACCACGGTGCCATAAGGGAAGCCGATTGCCGAGTCGGCGCCACGATAGAGCCGGGTTATATTCGTCGGATAACCGTAAGCGCCATAGAGCCAATAGAGTCTGCCGTCCTGGAGGGGGTTGACCGTTTGAACCGTGAAATTAACACCCGGCGAGGTGACGCCGTTGGTAGTGACGGTGAGGGCGCCGGAATGTGCGTTGCTGGGGAGGACGACGCGGAGCAGCGAGTCCGTGGAATTATAGAGCTCACAGGTGATGCTGCCGATGACGACGTCGTTGGTGCTGCTGGGAACACCGAAATTGCCACCGCGGATAATGAGGGTATCGCCGGTATAGGCAGTAGAGGGAGTGATCGAGGTGATATAGGGTTGTGTGGCGCCGATGATCTGGATGGTGGAGTCCCAGACGGCGGATCTACCACCCGGGAGGCTGACCGTGAGCTGACCGCTCTGGGTACCCGTTTGGATGATGGCCGAGAGCTGGGTGGCAGATGCCTGGGTGACGGTGAGCGTGCTGGTGGCGATGGCGACCTGGTTGCTGGCCGGGGTGGTGCTAAAGCCTGTGCCGGTGATGACCAGGGTATCGCCGACGTGCAGAAGGGCTTTATTGACGCCGGTGATGGAGGGTACGGCGACCACCTCGAGCTGCTTTTTCACGCAGGCGGCTGCGCCGATGGTCAGCAGGATGGCTATCAGGCAGGGCCGTATCGGGAAATTCGTTTGCATAGCTATTTGCATTATTTGGTATAGTATAGTTGTTGTGAGGCCAGGGCGGCGTAGGGGTTGACGGATGCGTCGTTATTGTAGATCACATAAGGACCGAAGGGACTGGCCGTGGATACCGGTACTCCCGGCAAAGCACCCATGACGAAGACCGTACCGGAGTTACCACCGTTAAAGGACAGCAGGATCGGGTTGGTAGTCGGACTTTGGAACAGGGGTGTCGTGGTGCCCGCGGCGGTGATGAAGAGCTGATGTTGTTTCGTATCGGGTGCCATGCTGAGATAATCCGTTTGCCCGCCATAGGGGGCTGCCGCGGCCAGCAGGGGGCCCGAGAGCGAGTCTTCGTGTACGTCGATCTGGGTGCTGCCGTTGAGGAGGTTGATCACCCGCAGCTTGAATAAATTGTTGGCCGGTGCATTATCGTTCTGGAAAACGGCGACACCGCAATCCTGATCGCTGGTATTATCGGGCAGGAGGCATACGGTGTAGCCGAGGCCCTGTTCGAAGTTATAGCTGAACCGATCGTAGATAGGGCTGAAACCGCCGTTGGGCAGGACCTGGACGCTGTAGGCATTTGCCGGCAAGGTCGTCGTAGCCATTCGGAAATTGAAGAGCTGGGGTTCGTTGCCGGGATAGCCCAGGTCCTGCATATCACCCACGTCCTCCGACCAGGAGGTACCCCCGAAGCGAACGGGCCAGCGGCTGACCATCACGGTGCTGGTATTGAAGACGACGTTGACGCCGTGGTATTGCACGGGTGTCAATCCACCGCCGAAGGTGAGGACGCCGGGCAGGTTGTAAGCATCGTCGATCACGGTGACCTGTGCCAGCGTAGCCGCGTTTCCAGGATAGGAAAGCGAGGACAAGGTGAGTTCCTGCATATGGGCCGGGTCACCATCCGGATAGAGCCAAAGCCGGGGGCGGGGCTGTATCCCATTGAGATAATTGCCCAGATCGCCGGTGGCGATAAAGGTGTAGTTCTGACTATTGTTGAGGGTGGCCGGCAGGAAGGTGAACTTTGCCGTGACACTGCCATTGCTGAGCGTAAAGGAAACATTCTTTACGCCGGGCTCGATGCTGGTATAGTTGTTCGCGATGGTGGAGTATGCACCGGCAGATTGCGTCCCTCCCAGGTTGATGGTGGTGCCGGCGCCGGTAGCGGGGCTGATAGTAAAGGCATCGAGTGCCGGTTGTGAGGCTATGGCGTTGATGAAGCGCACCCGGCAGGTCCCGTCGTAGGGATGGTCGATGTCTTCGAGGTAATAAGTGAGCGATGGAATATTGTTCTTTTCCGGCGAATACACGGTGTCATAGCCATTGTATATGGGCAGGACGAGGTAGCTGGTGGCCGGTGCGAACTGGAAGGTGTTGAAATTATAGAACTGCGTCTGGGCCACCGGATCATTGATGGCGATGAGCTTACTGTTAGGCTGGGTCGGATCTTCGTTGAAGGCGCTAAAGGAAGGATAATAGGCGCTGAAGCCATAGGTCGGCACCGTTTCGCGCAGCAGTCCGTCCACGGTGAAGTTGAGGGCCGAGTCATAGGTATAGCTGTTGAAGAAGTGGAATTGTCCCGGGGTACCCTGCAGGGTATCGATGGTGGTGAACAGCCGGGCTTTCTTACAGCTGGTTACGCCGCCGAGGGTGCCGATGAGTAGGGCGATACCGCAGGCGAGGCCCAGGAGTTGTCGTATAGTATGGTTGATCGGTTTCATCTTATTGCGCTTTGGGGACGTAGTTTGTTTTTTTAACCAAGATCAATTTCATCTGGCTGGCATGGTCGCTGCCATCCAGCAAGCCGGCTGCAACCAGGGTATAGGTCCCCGGCGCCGGTGCGATGGGGAAGGGAGTGGGCAGGGAAGCGGCGATGGCGTTAGCCAGCGAGTCGGTGCGGGTGGAGGCCAGCCGGCAGTTGAATTGGGTCGGTGGATCTATTCCGTCATAGTTGAATTCACCGCCGCTGCCTTTGAAGGCAAAGCCGGCATTACTGGCACCACCACCCGATTCCACGCCACCCATGGTAGGATCGAAGGAGGTGAAGTAGAGGTTTCCGGCATCGGGCGACAGGTTCAGGGTACTGACCTTGACGAGCTCGTTGACATATGGCGGCCCGGTATTGGTACCGTTAATGATCCAGTCCGTCGGCGTGATCACATTGCTTTCCGGGAAGACGTAAGGCACCTGTTTGAGATCCGTTCCATAATAGAAGGTGTAATTCGCCAGCCGCGGAACGGAAGCGGAATAGGTATAGACCGTTTGGCCGCCGGAGCTGAAGGTGAGGGTTACGTTACCAGCGGGAACGATCATCGGTTCGGTGTAGCTGCCGAAGGCCAGGGACTGCACCTCGTTTTGGCCGCCGCCGGAAGAGATGTTTATCGAAAGATCATCGGTACCCTGCGCAACATTGACCAGCTGTAGTTTGCCATAGTTGTCCAATGTTCCCACACCATACTGGCGGTCGAGCTGGATGGTGTACATGTTTCCTATGACATAGATGGAGTAGCAGCCGCCGGCGGCGAACTGATAGGACCCGATGTTGCCGGCATGCAGCGTAGAAATATTCGGGCCGCCGACGTAGTCGGTGCTAAAGTTGGGGAAGAGCCAGTTGTAAGAGGAGTAGGAATTGTTGGCATAGTAGCCGACCAGCTGCGGGGAGAGATTGAACGTGCCGGTGATGTCGTTCATCTGCCCGGAGTTGTTGATCAGGGTGTCGGTTACTGTGTTGCGCAAGAGGAACTGATATGTTCCATAATCAAACTGAACATATTGACTTGCCGTGGCAAAGGGAATATTTTCCTGTGACGGCACCGGCGCAGAATCCTGGAAGAGCAGCTGGACCGGGTAGGTTGTGCCGCCGGAGTTGGGAGTTATGGCCTGGTAGGAGGTACCTAATTGGTAATCGAAATTGACGACACGCAGCTTGAAGGTATGCGGGGCGGGCGCGCCGGGGTCGGCGGTGCTCACGGGGATGTACCGGATGGTGGGTGCGCCCGCGCTATCATAGACGAAGAGGTTGCCGAAGCCGCTGTGTGCGGGAACGCTGACCTGCGTTTCACAAAGGAGGTGGGACGACGGTGGCGTCTTCAGCGGCAGGGTATCGGTGTTCTTATACCGGGCGATCTTGAGGTCATAGGTCCCGCCGTTACCGGAGATGGGGATGGCGGGGGGCAGGCCCAGCACGGTATTGTTCGTGTACATCCCTCTGCCGGTGTAGCTGTAGAGGGAGTCGTTGAGATACAGCACATAGCCGGTATTGGGGCCGTAAGGATAGGTAGAATCCGGGAGCAGGCAAATCATCCGGAGGGTATCCTCTTTAGTATCGGGGATCGGCTGGTAGTGCGACAGGTCGCCGGCTGTTTTGCGGCAGCCGAGGCCGGCGAGGCCGGCGATGGTGAAGAGGGCTATAATGAGGTTACGCATATGATTATAAGGTGTATTTAAATCCGAAGGTGAATACGGAGCCATAGTTGAAAGCTCTTCTGATATACTCCTGGTTGTCCACGCCGAAGGTCTTGGTGTTGCCGGCATTGGTATACCGATAATAGGTGGTGCTATTGAGGATATTCTTCACGAAGGCTTTAAACACGAGGCGTTTTGTGAGCTTTTGTGAAAAGACCATGTCGAGCGTGGGCGCCGGATATTCATAGATGTTGGGTGAGCCGTCGGCGTTGATATCGGCGAGCCGTTTGCCGGTGAAGTTGTAGAGGACGTTGAACTGGGTGCCCCATTTGGGATAGTCGAAGTCGAGGTTAACGTTGAGGGCGAAGTTGGGCTGATCGACGAGCGGGCGGTCGTGCGAGGCGTTGCGGTCGACGCGACTGATGATAAAGTATTCGGCGGAGTCGATGATGGTCTTGCTACGGGCCACCAGCAGATTACCGCCGAAGAAGATGTATTGACCAATCGTGGGGATCAGCGGTTTCAGGTTCTTGCGGACTTCGAATTCGAGGCCATAGGCCTGGCCCTGGTTAGGGTTGTTACGGAAGGAGACGAAACTATTGGCGAAGCCGTAGCTGTCGATGCTGCCGTTCGTGTAGACGCGTTCGAGCTGGTCGACTACTGTTTTGTAGAAGGCGGATGCCGACACGAGCTCTTCGGTACCAATGAACCAGTCCGTCCGGAAATCGTAGTTCGAGAAGACGCCGTTCTTCAGATTTTTATTGCCATAGATGGTGAGCTGCTGGATAGGGTCGCGTTGGGCGGAGAGAACGATCTCGTTCATTTCCGGGCGGATGAGCGTTTTCGAATACGCCGCGCGGAGCTGGACATTCTTTATACCCTTGTATACGATGGAGCCGGAAGGCAGCCAGTCGTAGTGGAGGTAATTGGTGGTATAGTTGCGGATGAAGTCTTCTTTGTCGTAGATGCCGGTGAGCGCCGCGAAGTTGGTATTCGTGGTATCCTGGGTGGCCTGGAAGCTGGTATTTTCGATGCGGATACCGCCGATGACGCGCCAGGCTTTCGTGAGGTTGAGGTCGACCATGCCATAGAAAGCGGTGACGTCTTCTTTGGCGTGATAGCTGTTGACATAAAGGACATTGTTGATCATCGTAGTGCCGGCCTGGGGCGTATAGAGATAGCCGGGGACGAGGGATTGTCCTTCTATAACATTGCCATTTTCCTGGATGCCGACATTTCCGGGGCCTGCCCAGGTGGTGAGGTTTCCGCCGAGGCTCGTCAGGTCGCCCGGTACCTGGCTGTAGCCACCGTAACCATTGGGGGCTACCGGGCTGTTATCGGTCCTGAGGAAGAGGTTTTCGGAGTAGGTGCGACGACGGCCGAAGTAGTAGCCACCCGTTTTGAATATCGACTCCTGCTGGTGGGGGATCTTGAAGGGAATGGTCAGGTCGGCCTTGTAGTTGCTATTGGTCTCCGCGAGATTCCGGTAGTAGCGGTTAGACTCGGCGTAGTAAGTATACTGGTATTCCGAAGGCACAAAGAGGGGTGCGTTATCGGAGACATACGGATTCGGGTTCGGGATACGGCCGAGGGAGTCGAGACGCATGCGGGTATCGCGGTAGTCGGGGTCGTCCTGGTGCGCCTGGCTGCGGCTGCCGCTGTAGCTGAGCTGCCAGGGGAGCCATTTCTTCACCAGTCGGAATTTGTGTTCGCCGTGCAGCTGATAAGAGTTGAGATCGCGCTGGGTGCTGCGGAGGATGAAGTCATAGATATGCTGGTGATCGGGGAAGAGGGGCAGCACGCCGGGGTTAGGGATCTTGAGGCTGGCGTTGGATGCCCCATTTTCCTGGGTCGCGTTGGTCTCCGTGCCGAAGTTGCCGCTATAGGTAAAGCTAATTTCGTTGTAAGGGTTGAAGCGGAAGGACAGGGTTGCCAGTCCGCCGTAGTTGAGCTGATGGTTGCCGGTATTCTCCGAGAGATGATAAATGGGCAGCAGGCGCAGCTCGTTGTTGTAGATGACGTTGGGTACTCCATAGCCTGTGCTGGTGGTACCGGGTTCGTCTACGGAGTAGAGGTCGTTCTGTCCTTTGGGGTTGGAGGTCGAGCGGTTGTAGTAGTTGACCCCCAGGATGAGGCCGATGGCTTTGCCGTCCTTTAGCAGATAGCGGTTGCCATAAGTGAGGTCATAGATCTGGTCGGGGGTGGATTTTATGGGATTGGTGGTCAGATAAGGGCTGAAGCCTTGTTCCATGACGGTGTTGATGCGCTGGGCTTCGTTGTAGTGTGCCTGGTCGATGAGCCCACTGGTTATGCTGTTTTGAAGACCGGTGAGAAAGGAGCCGTCGGCCAGGGAATAGCCGCGGGCTTCGTAGTCCTGCTCGAGGTTGATATAGGCCTTGGTGAGGTTTTGTTTCTGAACATTCTGTCCGAAGAAGCCCATATTCGCATCGGGGAATGAGTTGAAGTACCCGAAGGGACCGATATTCCCGTTGAAGCCCGTTTGTGCGCCGATGAGCAGGAAGCGGCTGTCGGGAATGGATTTGGTATGGATCTCGACGACGGCGCCGTTGGCATCCCCCGGCTTGTCGGGTGTGATCGATTTTTCGACGGTAATATTTTCCAGCAACTGTGCGGGGATGAGGTCGACTGCTACGGAGCTGCGGCCGGCATCGGCGCTGGCGAGGCGCGAGCCGTTGAGCTGCACGACGACATTGCGGTCGCTGAGACCGCGGACGGTGATGTATTTACCGTCCTTTACCGTTACACCCGTGACGCGCTGGAGGGCCTGGGCGGTGTTGATACTGGCGGATTTTTCGATCTGAACGGCGCCGATGGCGTCCTGGATGCTGGTAGAGTTGCGGCGGTCTTCCAGCAGTGCCCGGACGGTAGTAGCCCGGCGGGTGGCCTGGACGCTGACCTCGCCGAGCATTTTGGATTCGGGGGTGAGGGTGAGGTTGAGGTGGATGACCTGTGAGGGGCCCACGGTGATATGCCGGATGATCGTCTTGAGACCTACGTGGTGGATCTCCAGCGTATAGGCGCCGGGGCGAAGCGGCAGGGAGAACTCCCCTTTCGCATCGCTGACGATGCTGTGCTTTGTCTCCAGGATGGTGATGGTTGCGCCCGGGAGCGGAGTTTTTCCATCGGTGAGCGTGCCGGAGATGCCGGTGGGCATGGGGCCCTGGGCAGCCAGTTGAAAGACGCCAAGGATCAGGGTTAGTAGAAGACAGATATTTTTACGCATGAGTTATTCCGTTAGTGGATCATCAATATTGGGTCTGCTGCGGGTTGAAGTTGCTCCAGCCGGCTGTCCAGTCTTCGGCGCCGAAGGCGCCGATGTAGGTTATATCTTTATTGAGCTGTGGGGTATTGGCCGGCGTATTTCCCGGGAATTGGGCGCCCGTGAGCAGCGGTGAACCTGCGGCGGGAAGCACACCCGGGTGGTTGAGCTGGGCGTAGTCGGCGAGTCCTTTGATGCCGAGCGGATCCTGGCCGGCGGTGAGGTCCATTCCGCGGGTAGTGTCGTTGAAGTAGCCGAACAGCTGTTGCTGGATGGTGCCGGTGATGTCTTCGAAGCCTGCGTTGTTATAGTTACTGGTCAGGTAGGCTTCGCGTCCCAGGACGCCGCCGCGGTAGGGCAAGGCTCGGCCTGCCGTGCCGGTAATGAAATTGTAGCGGAACGTTACGTCGTCGCCGTAATTGCTGAGGTAGGCGCTATCCTCGTAGCTGTCCCAGTCCGTGGGATAGTAATAGCTATTGGGATTGCCGAAGAAGGAGACGCCTGCCTGCCAGCTGCCGGCGATCACGGAGTTGTACATGGCGAAGGATTCGGTGGAGGGGGTGCCGGGCGCAGGCCCGCTGCTGCTTGGCGGCAAGACGATCACGTCGCCGACTTTTACACCGGCTCCGGCATTTTGGGTGAGGGGGGCGCCTCCTGCGCTGCCAAGGTTGCGGGCGGCAGGGTCGTAGCCGATGAGGGTGAAATTGCTGACTACGGTAGGAGCGGGATTAGCCTGGGTAACGCAGATGTTGATGCCATTGCCCTGGAGCGGATTGGCGAGATAAGGATCTTTTAGTCCCAGTGCATATTGTACGGTACCGGCCGCAGTGGTGAAACGGAAGTCATCGCCGGCGCAACCAAAGGCAATGAGGTGTTCCATGTAATAATTGTAAAGGGTGTTCTGGCCTCCTTCGTAAGTTGTGATGCCATCGCCGGCGCTATAAGAGACCTGGATATAGCGCATGACGCTGCCTGCATCGGTAAACAGCAGCATGGCCTGGCCGTGAAGCGAAGGATTGGCGGTATAGCCCGCGTATTCCACGCGGACATATTCCATGATGCCGATGGGTACGGGGATATTCGTGACGGCCTGACCTGCACCCTGAACAGTAGTGATACCCGTCCAGTCGCCAGGCGCGCGGCTGCCGGGGGCCTGATCGGAGGTGAAGACGATGGGCTGCGCCGCGGTGCCTTCCCAGTCGATGTCGCTGCAAGTCAGGCTTCCGTGAGTCAGCTTCTCGCCGTAGATCACGGTGCCGGGCTGGATGATCAATTTTGCTTTATCGAAGACGACGGCGCCACGGAGGAGGTATTTTTTGTCGGGTGTCAGGGTAAGGTTATTGGTATAGGTGCCTTGCAGGACGTTGACCAGTGTATACGATTGCGTGCTGGTGGCGAACTGGCCGTGGGTCCTGACGGTGATATGGCCGGAGCCGGTGAGCACGGGGACGATCACCTGCAGGCGGTTAGGCGTAGACGTGGCTACCTCGCCTGCGACGCCATCGAAGGTAACGGTGTTGTTGTCGGGGATGGTGTCGAAGCCGGAGCCGTAGATGGAGATGGCGTCGCCGGAGGCGAAGGCCATGCTGCTCATCCCGGTGATGGCAAGGGATTGATATTCGTTGTTTTTCTTGCAGGCCGCGAGGAGCAGCAACGGCAAGAGAAAGAATTTGAAAGACTTCATAATTTTATTGATAGGGAGTTAACTGAGGTGCGAAATTTGTCCAGTTTACGGTCCAGTCCGTCCCGGCGAAGGCGCCGCGGAAGGAGCCGCTTTTATCGAAGAAGGCATCGCTCAGCTGAGCGTCGCTGAAGTCCCCGTCGGTATAAAGGGCGGAGCCCTTTTGCGGGATTACGATGGGCCTGGAGAGATTGGCATACAAGACCATGTTTTTGATACCCAGGTCGTCGGTAGCTTTGACCTGTGTACCGGGGATGGGCATTTGCATCAGCAGGGCCGAGTCGTTGTATTGCTGGAAGGCGGAGAGTTGTGTCATGCTTGCCACGGATTCGAAGCCGCTTCCGGGGCCTTGCTGGTTTTCGGCGGAGAAGACATAGCCCATAAGCGGCAACAGCGGGGTAACGATATCGACGGAAGGTATGCCGAGACAGGTGACCGATGTATGCCGGATGATGGTGCCGCCGTTCTCATAGGCTGCCCAGGTCGCGGGGCCGTCGAGCGAGATGCCCGCGAGATAAGGCGCCGCAATCACCGAATTGAAGAGCTGCAGGTCACCGGAGAGTTGATTACCGGTAGCGGGATCGATGCCGCCGACGTGGACGCCGCGGCCGGCATTGGCATTCAGCACGTCGTTATCTATCGTCGTCCAGCCATAGCTGGGAGTACCCGAAGCATTGCAATTGCGGGCGAGGCCGCTGGCACCTACGAGGGTGAGATTGCTGATGGTGACGGGTCCGGCGGAAGTAACCAGGAGCCCGTCCGCGCCCAGTGGATCGGCGAATTTCGGATCTTTGAAACCGAAGAGGAACTGGGCGTTGGCTTTGTCGTTATTGACGAACGAGAAGTCGTTGCCGGAACAGCCTGCGGCGATGAGATATTGTAAATATTGTACGGAACCATCGGTGGCGGCGAAGCGGAAGCCGTCGCCGGCGCTGTAGGACGTTTGTACATAGCTGATGCTATCGGCCTGGATAGCGCGGTTGATCGTGAGTGCTGCGCCGGGTTGGTTGGCTGGATGAGAGCCGGCGTATTCGATGCGGGTGTAGGTGATATGATCGGCAGTCGTTGCGCTTGTGGATGCGAGGGTGATGCCTTTCCAATCGCCGTTCCAGCGCAACTGTACGGCCTGGTTCGAAGTAAATACAATGGGATTGGCGGTGGTGCCATTCATCGAGACTTGTGCGCCGTCGTCGAACGTGAGCGAGGCATTGGTCGTTTTCTCACCGAGGATGATGGTGCCCGCCCGGATGGTGAGCACCGCACCTTTTGTGAAATGGACGTCACCTCTCAGCAGATAGAGATTATCGGGTGTCCATGTGGCGCTTTGGGTCTGGTCACCGGAGATCACCGTTGCCAGGGTGAATTGATCCGTGGAGGTAGCCGACTGCGAGCCCGTGTGCACCTTTACATTGCCGCGGCCTATTCCGCTGCCCGGTGCGATAACTTGCAAAAGATTTGGGGAGGCGCTTACAACCTGTGCGGTGGCACCGTTGATGGTCACCGTGTTGTGGCTCGTATCGGATGAAAAGCCGGCGCCATAGATACTTATCGTATCGCCGCTGGCCGCCACCAGCGGATCAACGCCGGTAATACCGTAAGAGATGCCGGCATCTTTGAGGTCATTCTTTTTTGTGCAGGAGCCGAACAAAATGGCCACCACAAAGATCAGGAAGAGGAAGTGTATTTTTTTCACAAGCATACCTTTGCATGTAGGTATGTGAATCAGAAAAATCTCCTACGTGGTAACGTTAACTTAACATGGGAGGTTGTTGCCGGCGCCTTTAGAGCAGGACGCGGGTGAGGAGGTTGCGGATCTCCTGGTAGGAATGAAGGAGCTGATTCTGAACGGTTTTTTGTGAGATGTGGAGTGCCTCGGCGATCTCTTTTGTCTTCAGGTTCTCTTCGTGGCGAAGCTGGAAGATCTTTTTTCTTTGACGGGGCATTTTGTCGACTACAGCGCGATAGGCTTCGAGGAGTTCGGCGGAGATCACCTGGTCGTCGGCGGCAGCGGCTTCGGTCGTGAGATGTTTGAGGGAACTGATGAAATTGACTTCGGCCTGTTGTGCGTCGATGAGGCGAAGGACGCCATAGCGGACGCTGGCGTAGAGATAGGCGTTGAGGTTGGTGACTTCGAGCGAAGCCTTTCGTTCCCATAGACTAACGAAGATGTCCTGTACGATGTCCTGGCTTTGTTTGACGTCTTTAAGGCGGTCGTAGGCGAAAACGAATACTTTTTTCCAATACCGTTGATAGATAACGGCGAAGGCTTCGTGGCTACCGCTGCCCAGCTCCTCCAGTAAGTCTTGGTCCGTGAGCGCCTCCATTGGACGAATTTTGGCCAAAACTAGTTTGGGAAATCGGAATGGGGATGTTAAGTTATAATTACCATACTTGAGAGAAATATCTTATGACAGGCCGCGTTCGAAATGTAGCTCGGGGATCTCGACGTCGGTGAACCCTTTTTTCAGCAGTCGGTCTCTGAATGCCTGCTGGACATCGTATTCGCCGTGAACGATGAAGAGTGCTCTGACCTGTTTGGGATCCTGGCAGGCGAGGAACTGGCTGAGGTCTTCGTAGTCACCGTGGGCGCTCATGCTGCGGATGCTGCCGACTTCGGCATGGACTTCGTGCAGGACGCCGAAGATGTGAACTTCTTTTGCGCCGGCCATCAGCCGGCCACCGAGCGAATGCGGTTCGCAATAACCGACGAGCAGGATGGTGTTACGGCTATTCTCGATGTTGTTGCTGATATGGTGTTTAACGCGCCCGGCATCGGCCATGCCGCTGGCGGAGATGATGACACAGGGTTCATTCTTGTAGTTGAGAAGTTTGGATTCCTCTACCGTCTTGATGTATTTGAGACCACGAAAGGCGAAGGGATCATTGTCGGTCTCGAGCAATTTTTGAACGGTCTTGTTGAAATATTGCGGGTAGGATTTGACGATCTCGGTGGCGGCAACGCTGAGGGGGCTGTCGACATAATAGTCCAGCGGTGGGAGCCGGCGTTCTTCTTCGAGCTGGTTCAGCGCGAAGAGCAGCTCCTGGGTGCGGCCGACGCTGAAGGCCGGGATGATGAGCTTGCCTTTTTTTTGCAGGCAGGTTTTGATGATCCACTCGAGCAGCATGTCCGGCGTTGTAGCCACGGGATCGTGGAGGCTGTTGCCATAGGTCGACTCGATGAGGATGTAGTCGGCCTGGGGGAAGGTCTCGGGTGAACGCAGGATGACGTCTTTATAGCGGCCGACATCGCCGCTGAAGGTGAGATGGGTCTCTTTGCCGTCCTCTTTTATTTTGAGGTGTACGGCGGCGCTGCCGATGATATGTCCCGCATCGGTGAACATCACCTGGACGTCGTCGTCGATGGCGTGCCAGGAGTCGTACTCTACGGTCACGAAATTCGTCATGGCCTTTTTGGCATCGTCTTCGGTATAGAGGGGTTGCAGATAGGGCTGACCCTCTGCTTTCCGGCGTTTGTTCGTGTATTTCACGTCGTCTTCCTGGATGCCGGCGGAGTCTTCGAGGAGGACGCCGGTGAGCTCTCTGGTGGCGGGGGTGCAATAGATCTTGCCCTGGAAGCCGTCTTTGACCAGCTTCGGGATGAGGCCGCTGTGGTCGATGTGGGCGTGGGAGAGGATGAGGGTGCCGACCTGGGCGGGGGTGAAGCCCCAGTTGCGGTTCAAGACATCCGTAGCGTTACCCATGCCCTGGAACATGCCGCAGTCCAATAAGTATTTTTTGCCGTTGTTTAGCGTGATCAGGTGTTTCGAGCCGGTGACGACGCGTGCCGCGCCATGGAAAGCAATTTTCATATCTGCTGTTTTTAGCCTTTCGATTTGGCCTTGAAGCTCCAAGATATGAAAAATTCCGCTACGATCTCTCCGGTATCGAGTGTTCCTACGGAACGTGTCTTTATCATTTGTGCTTCGCCGGTAGCCTTGGCGCGTTCGACGGCTTCGCGGATGCTTTTGCCGTCTTCACAGGTGAAGCGGGTGCGGCCGGTGGCTTTTTTTGTAAAGCCGGCCTCCATGTTTACGACCAGCATGGAGACCCGTGGATCGCTTTTGTATGTATTGGCCATGGCGAGAATGCCTGTACTCATTTCCGCGGCCATGGCGAGACAGGCGAAATAGATGGAGCGAAAGGGGTTGCGGGTGGACCAACGGTAAGGGACCATTATAATGCAGCTGTTCGTGTCCGCTTTTGTTACGCGGAGGCCGGCGAAGAACGCGGCGGGGAGGTTGGTGAGGAGGTAGAGTTTGAATTTGAATTTTGATCGCGTGAGGCGGAAGAAGGCATCCATGGGCTTATTTTTTGGTGATCTCGACGATGGCGGTGACGACGCTTTTTTCGTTGGTGGCTGGTACGGTGAATTGCATATTTCCTTTGGCGGAGCTTTTGAAGACGATAGGACGGACCAGCTTGTCGGCGAGGGCCGCGTCGAGCCGGGCTGCGTAATCTTTTGCGGGATCGGCGCTGAGGGTGTTGTTGAGTCCATACCAGTCGAGCGGTTGTTTGCTTACGACTACGGCCATGACGTCGCGGGCGCCGATGGAGTCGGGCATCATGCTTTTGTCCTTTGGGAACAGCCGGTAGCCGGTGATGCCGCAGAAAGGCGAATACCTGGTCTTTTCGGGGTAGTCGCTACGGGGATATGGGAAGAGGGTGTAACTCGTCCCGTCGGTCTCTTTACCAAGCACATAGACATAGCATTCGGTGGTATTGCGCACCTCCATCTTGAATCGCTCGCCTTTGGCGGCGGGGGAAATGGTCTCGAAGACATTACCCGTCTTTACCTGGAGGGGGATATAGTCGCCGGGAATGGTCTTGTTGTTTTCGTAATGGATCTTCACCAGTCCGATCTCGCAGGAGAACGGTTCGTGGGCTGCGGCGCCCGTTTTGGCCATGGGTTCGATGCCATACGCCTCGCGGACGAAATATTTGAAATCCGGATAGCGGACCCAGGCGAAGCCATTATTGCCCCATTGCGGGCCCCAGCTGTTCATGAGCAGGAAGGCGCCGCCGTACTTTTTATCATCGTAACCGACGACGCATTGTGCGTGGCCGCCGAAGCCGAGCATGGCGCGGTCTTCTGCGGTAGGTTCCCAGAGGTCTTTACCCATCATGGGTTGCATATAGCTGCCGCCGACCTGCATGCCGATGACTACCGGCGCCCCCTGGGCAATATTTTCTTTTATGGCGTGGAGATCGATGACATTGTTCTTATCGCCGGGGGTGAGGCGGTTGAAGCCGCGCATTTTGTATTGCCGCGCTTCTTCCAATTGCTGCTGGTCGGGTTGCCTGGCGCAGTCCTGATCGTCATAGGGGAATTGGTTGTAGGGGATGCTGCCGCTTTGGGTCATGAATTCCATGGCCTTTTCGATATAGGAGCCGTCGCAGTTGTCGAGGCCGATCTGGTTATAGAGGAATGCGGGGCTGAAGCGCAGGCTATTAGGGTCGGCGCCGGTTCTCGCCGCTTCTTCGATGGTGCGCGCGGCGTAGGCGCTACTCCAGGCTACGCAGCTACCCTGGTGACCCTGGTCGCCGACCTGCGGGGCGAACTTCTGGAGGTTGGCCGCTTCGGGAAGGGGATTTTTCGTGGTGTCGTCGGAGAGCGATTCGTAGATATTGGCTTTCTCGAACTGTTGGGGGCTGAGGAAGCCGCCGGTGGCCAGGGCCCGGTTGTTGCTGTTTGGTCCGCCGCCGCCTGTTCCGATGCCGTTACAGCCGCCGCGGCCCAGGAAGAAGTAGCCGATGATGCCGATGAGGAGCAGGACGATGAGGCCGCGGCCGCGGAAGAGGCCGAGCAGTAATAATAGTATGCCGAAGATGCCGCCGTTATCGCCGTTATCGCCGTTTCCGCCGCCCGGGCCGAGGCCGCCGCCACCGCCGGAGTCGTCGCCGCTGTTCTCGTCGGGGTCTTTTGGGTCGTCGACCATTCGGATAGGCATAGCTTATTCTTTCCTATAAATATAGGAAGAATGGCCTACAGTTCGATCTGATTACGGAGGAGGTCTTCGAAGCGGTCGCGGCGGCGGATCAGGTGGGCCTGGCCGCCAGAGACCAGCACTTCGGCGGGTTTGTAGCGCGAGTTGAAATTAGACGACATCTCGAAGCCATATGCACCGGCATTGTAGAATACCAGATAGTCGCCTTCGCGGACCTCGTTGATCGTGCGGTCCCAGGCGAAGGTATCGGTCTCGCAGATGTTGCCGACGACGGAATAACGTTTGGGCGTGCCGTTTGGGTTGCTGATGTTCTCGATGCGATGATAGGCGTCGTAGAACATGGGGCGGATAAGGTGATTGAAGCCGCTGTCGACGCTGACGAAGGTTGCTGCGGCGGTCTCTTTGAGGACGTTGACCTTTGTGATGAAGTAGCCGGATTCGCTCACGAGGAATTTGCCGGGTTCGAACCATACCTGGAGGGGGCGGCCGCCGGGATTGGGATGGTTGGCGAATGCGTCGGCGACGGTTTTTGCTAACAGGGAGATGTCCGTTTCGGCGTCGCCGTCTTTGTAGGGCACTTTGAAGCCGCCGCCGAGATCGATGAACTTCAACTCCGTGAACCTGGGGATGAGTTCGAAGAGTATCTCGATACCTTTGACGAACACGTCCACGTCCTTTATTTCGCTGCCGGTGTGAATGTGCAAGTCGGCGATATGAAGGTTGTATTGTTCGACGAGCTGCAGGATCTTGCCGGCCTGGTCGACGGGGATGCCGA
Source organism: Puia sp. (assembly GCA_035946435.1). Lineage (GTDB taxonomy): Bacteria > Bacteroidota > Bacteroidia > Chitinophagales > Chitinophagaceae > Puia. The sequence continues at coordinate 43,522 of DASYZH010000359.1, forward strand.
ACTTGCTTTTGTCGTGACCGGTGCTGATCTTGAGATTGCCGCCGGCCATGATGTTGGGCCGCAGCCGTATCCCCACGGGGTAGCTGTGACCGTAGGCTTTTCCGAATTTTTCGAGATTGCTCAGGCTGTCGATATTGATGATCACACCCAGCTCCTTTGCCTCTGCGATCTCGTCGAAGCCGATGCCATTGGAGGTATAGAGGATGCGCTCCCTTGGAAAGCCGGCGTGCAGGGCCAGGCGGACTTCGTTGATCGAGCTGCAATCGACATTGGCGCCCAGGCTGCAGACATATTTTAGGATATTGATGTTCGTTAGTGCCTTGCAGGCATAGAAGAACACCGTGTTGCTGCCCTGGAAGGCCGTCGTCAACTTTTGGTATTGCTCCCTGATCTTTTCGGCATGATAGACGTACAAGGGGGTTCCGAATTGCTGACCGAGGTTGATGAGATATTCAGGGGTTAATTGCTGGGACATGGTGGGATGCTGGTTTATTCGTCTTCTTGGGATTCGCCGGAGGCCAGGTCGTGTGCCTGGTCCGCGGCAGGGTCGTGTTCTTCGTCGGCGAGTTCCTCATCCGCAACTTCGTCGCTTTCGCCGGCTTGTTCTTCTTCCGGCCCGGCTTCCGCGGCGAGGTCGTCGTCGGCGTAAGGGGGGATATTTTCTGCGGCGGCTGTGGCTTCGTCGGCTGTGGCTTCGGGTTCCAGCGTCGAGGCGTCGCCGTCGGCCTGTTCGTCGGATTCTTCGCTTTGGGTGTCGGGTTGGCTGGTTTGGGTGTCGGGTTGGTCGGCTTCGCGGAGCTCGCTGGCTTCGGGCTCGCTGGCTTCGGGCTGGCTGGCTTCGGGGAGGCTGCCGTCCGTATTGGGGGGGATGACCGTGGGCTCGACGAGGGTTTCGGCGAAGATCTCCTTGAGCTTGGGCAGGTCGGAGGCCGAGTTGATGCCGAAATAATCCATAAACGTCTTGGACGTCGAATACACCAGCGGTTTGCCGGGCATCTCTTCGTTGCGGCCGGTGATGACGATCAGCTCTTTTTCGAGGAGCTTCTGGATCGAGTAGTCGCTGCTGACGCCGCGGATGGCTTCTATCTCCCCTTTGGTTATGGGCTGTTTATAAGCGATGATGGACAGGGTCTCGAGGGCGGCGGAGGAAAGCCGTTTGAGGAATTTCTCGCCGTTGAGCTGGCCTACCGTCTTATGATAATCTTTCTTCGTGAGGAACTGCCAGCCGCCGCCGCTTTCGCGGACTTCGAAGGGATAGAACTCGGATGCATATTTCTCGCGGATGCCATCGATGGACGTCTGGATCTGTTCGAGGGTGAGCTTCTCCTCCATGAATCCGAACGCATTGTTGATAAGCTCCGTGATCTCCATAGAGGTCAGCGGCTTGTCGCTGGCGAAGATCAACGCTTCGATATGCGGGATAATGTTTCCGATTTCCATATGCAAAATTTTGCGGCCGGCGATCCTTCCGGTGGACAGCTACCGGAGATCAACCTGCCCTTTACCTTATCCCTGGAGCGCGGCGGCGCCACTGACGATCTCGGTGAGCTCGGTAGTGATGGCGGCCTGACGTGCACGGTTGTACGAAAGGCGCAGGGCTTTGAGCAGCTCGTTGGCGTTGTCGCTGGCCTTGTCCATGGCGGTCATCCGCGCACCATGCTCGGAAGCGTTGGCGTCGAGGACGGCTTTGTACAGCTGGGTGTTGAGGATCTTGGGCATCAGCTCGGTGATGAGCTTTTCGCGGCTGGGTTCGAAGATAAAATCAGTGTTGGCGGCGCCGGGTTTCTTTTCCACCTTGGGGATGGGAAGGAATCTTTCGGTTACGAAGGCCTGTGTAGCGGCGTTCTTGAACTGGCTGTAGACGATCTCGACGGCGTCGAATTCTTTATTCTCGAAGGCCCTGACGGCAGCCTGTGCGGCAGCCTGAACATGTTCGAAATCCAGGTGGAGGAAGATATCCTTGTAGGTATCGGTAACGTTGTAGTTATTTTTGGCGAAGTGTTCGTAACCCTTTTTGCCTATGGACCAAATGGTCACATTCGCTTTGGCGGCCTGGGTGGGATAATTTTCGCGGATGACGCTCTTGGCCAGCTTGATGATGTTGGCGTTGTAGGCGCCGGCGAGACCACGGTCGCTGGTGATGACGAAGAGCAGGACCTTTTCGACGGGGCGTTCGACGGCGAGGGACATGCCAAGATCCCCTTCGGAGCTGGAGACAATATTGCTCAGCAGTTCCTGCAGTTTCTGAGCATAGGGACGCATCTGGATGATATGATCCTGTGCCCGGCGCAATTTCGCTGCGCTGACCATCTTCATGGCCTTCGTAATCTGTTGCGTGTTGATGATGGATCTGATCCGGTTACGTACCTCTTTGAGTTGTCCTGCCATAAATTGCTATACTATTTTGATGCGGCGGGCAACCAAGCCCACCAAAATGGCTGCAAAAATAGCGTAAACAGGCGAGAAATCCATTGTTTGGGGGGAAAGCGGGGAAAAAGTCCGAAATAATCCGGATTTTTGTAATCCTGCCGCCGAAGGGCGGCTAGTTCGACAGGAGACAACGTTCCTGCACATATTATACTATGAAGAAATCTAACGAAAGCAAGACTCGCGCGAAAGTTGCTACGAAGGGTAGCGCTGCCGCTTCGAATGGAACCACCGCCGCGACCCGCAAGCCTGGGAAAACGGGCGCTACAGGTATTATTAAAAAAACAGATGTTTCTGACCGGCCGGTGCGTACCGGGAAGACGGGTCCTACCGGTATCATCCGCGAGACGGGGACGAATGGGATGGAGGCGCCTGGTGGGGCAGCCAACGCGGTTGCTACCACTGTTGCGGTTGGCGCCAAGGCTACGCCACCTTCAAAGGTCAAAGCCAGGGGTGGCAGGCGTCAGCCCGTGATCCTCGTCACCAATGACGACGGCATCAGCGCGCCGGGGATACGTAACCTCGTGGAAGCCGTGAGACACCTGGGGAAGGTGGTCGTCGTCGCTCCGGATAAACCGCAGAGCGGCATGGGGCATGCCATCACCATCGGTAACCCCTTGCGGCTGAACCCGATGCATCATCTTTTTGATGGAGTCGAGGCGTTTTCCTGTTCGGGGACGCCGGTGGATTGTGTCAAATTGGCCGTGGACAAGGTTTTGCGGCGCAAGCCGGATCTGTGTTTGAGCGGCATCAATCATGGCGCGAACCACAGCATCAACGTGATCTATTCGGGGACGATGTCGGCGGCGGTAGAGGCGGCTATTGAAAGCATCCCTTCTATCGGCTTTTCTTTGCTGGACTACAGTGTTGAAGCCGATTTCGGTCCGGCCAAGAAATACGTCAAGCAGATCGTGGAGCAGGTGCTGGAGCACGAAATGGCAGATAAGCATTTGATCCTCAATGTGAATTTCCCAGCCGTGCCCGAGAACCTGATCAAGGGCATCAAGGTATGCCGGCAGGCTTATGCGAAGTATGAGGAAGATTTTGTCGAACGCAATGACCCGAATAACAAAAAATATTACTGGTTGACGGGGAAATTCATCAACTTCGACCGTGGCAGGGATACGGATGTCTGGGCGTTGGAACACAATTATGTAAGTGTGGTACCTGTGCAATTTGACATGACGAATTACGTTCTAAAAGGCAAACTCGAAAAAACGTGGAAACCGTGATATTCAAAAAAGACAACCTCCGGTTGGGCCTTGTCCTCGGGCTGGTAGCGCCGATCTTGAGCCTTATCATCTACTATTTCGTGAAGTTCTCTGCTTATTCTTTTAAGGACTTTTTGGTGTTTATACGGGATAATAAATCGCAGATCACGGCGATCTCGGTGCCTTGCCTGATGTTGAATATTGTGCTGTTTACAATCTATATCAACTCGCACCGGGATCAGACGGCGAAGGGGGTTTTTGCGGCGACGCTTATCTATGCGATCATTGCGTTGTTGTTCAAGTTTATCTAGGCTGGGGCGCTTTGGTTTTTGACCCGATGCCGCCTTTGGTTGCGGGACCCGATGCTGCTTGTCTGCCGTGGCTTCAGCCGCGGGACTCGTGCGGGTGAGTTTCCGGAAATTCTTTTGGAACATGCTTTGCCGGACCTTATTTTTGCACTCCTTTTTAACCGAGGTCCCTTTGTGGGATGCGGTTTAAATAGACGGATTGGCCTATAGTATAATGGTAGTACGACAGATTTTGGTTCTGTTTGTCTTGGTTCGAATCCAGGTAGGCCAACCTCACAGGACAAAGTTGGATTTTCTCCGCTTTGTCCTGTTTCTTTTTCGGCTAATTCCTTGTCCAGCATGTAGATCAGCCGCACGGCCTCGTTGATGCGTGTGGTTCGAAGTCGGTCGCCGTCGAAAGTCAGCTTTTCCGGATAGACCGAACCAATGACCTTCCGCTTTTCTTCACTAGTGCCGTTTTCGTATATCTCGCTCAGATGAAATAGATTGTCCAAGCCCTTTTTGAGGATTGCGTCAAAATTATCGGGTTGATCGATTAGGGCGTTAAGCTTCGCTTGATGCCGGTTTAGTCGTTCTTCGTATTCTGCTTTCATCGCCCGGTAGTCGGCGGCATCGATCTGATCGGAAAGCAGCAGATCGCGGGCTTTGGATAGCTTGCTTTCCAGGTCCTTGATTTGTACCTTGAGTTGCTTCTGATCATCACTGCTACGGCCTGTTTGCTGATGGTAGGCTTTGTAGAGGAAAGATTTTAAGATAGGTTGCCATTTTGGGTTTGGGGTGTATTTTTTTAATTCCGCCGTCAAAAGCTCATTTACCTGATCGGCCCGGAACCGATGGGTACAGCTTCCGAAACAATGGTAATAGGCGTAATATTTCTTCCTTCCCCTGGAGGCGCTTCCGCTTAGTACTTTGCCACAAATCGGACACAAAAGGAATCCCCGAAGCGGCAAGGATGCCGCCGCCACTGACTTTCGCCGGTATTTCCTCCCCCTGCCGTCCAGAACATCTTGTACCTCATAAAATAGCGCTTCCGATATAAGGGGCTCATGAAGCCCTTTTACCAGCTGGCTTTCTTCGTCCTTGTGCTTTGGAATGAAAATCTTCCCACAGTACACAGGGTTGCGGATAGCAAACCAAAACAGGTTGCGCGTACCTTTAAAACCTTTGGCCTTTGCCATTTTCCAGACCTGTTCGGTGTTGTACCGGCCGGCCGCGAGTTCCTCGAAGGCCCAGCGCATAATTTCGGCTTGGGGTTCATCGAGGGCGATATATTTGCGCCCGTCCGGGTCTGTGCGATTGATATAACCGATCGGCGCATGGCCCATAAAACGGCCTTCTTTTCGCGCCCTGCGCATTCCATAAAAGACATTCAATGCCCGGCGGTCGTTCTCCACTTCAGGCGCAGCGAGGTAGAAGGCCAGCATCATCTTGTTTTCCGGGATCGAGAGGTCTAACGGTTGCTCGATGGCCTGCGGTTCGACACCAAGTTTTCTCAGAACGCTGATCATTTGGTAGGCATCCCCGGCGTTCCGGCTGAACCGATCCCATTTGGTGAACAGCACCAAGTCGGGGCCTCCCTTGTGCTTACGGAGATCCAGCAACAGCGCCCTCCATTGGGGCCGGCTAAAGGTCTTCGCGGAGTGATCCTCGTAGACCACCTTGCGTATCCGGATGGCATGAAGGCCGCAATATTTACGCAACATTTCCTCCTGATTACGTTGAGAGTACCCTTTGTCGGCCTGCTCGTCCGTGCTGACACGGATATATAGATCGGCTATTTGCATTGTCTTAATTGTTGAGCGATGATGAGATTGGAAAGTTGTTCCAGCAGTTGGACGACCTGGGCGGCCTGCTCAGGGGTGACATGAATGCCTTGTGCCTTTAATCGTTCCTGTATCTTTTCAGGTCGGAACATTTCAGGGCTATACTCATTTGTTAGGCCGTCGTTCACTTCAAAATCTTTCATACACATTAGCCGCCAGGGGAAGGGTAAAGCTACCATTATCGTCATTGCTGAACCTATTCAGAATGGTTGCAGGTTGTAAGTCTCAGTGCCGTTTTGGCGTTATCCCTTCGGATGGTTGAGTAGTCATAAGTCTTGGCGTTTCGAGTGGACCGCGTGTGACGCGTCCCCGGCAAGATGTCTCGTTGTGGCACGGCCACAACGAAAATACAGGATTTGCCTCCGGAGTCGGCAAATACAAATACAGGAACAGCGGACGACAATATGCCAAAAGGTCGCGTGTTGACATTAAAAAAGGCCACATAATTGCCCAGGTCTACCCTGCTTATCACTGCAACCATGTGACCTTGGACATGCCGTTTCATTGTTTCCACTCACCGAATAAGAGGCTACCAGCTTCGAGGATCTGAACAAACTGCTCGTAATAATAGAGCATATCTCGTCGAGGAAAGCTGAAAAAATCCTCATCATTCGCGGTAAATGTTCGGCGAAAAACGTCCCAAAGAACCTCCCGCATTTCATTCAGGGATGATTCTTCATACAGGTTCCGAAGCGCCTCCTTCGGGTCTTTCATTTGGTTGGTGGTTAGGCGGAGAGGGATGTTTTTGGCCACGACTTCGCAATTCAATGTTTGTTCCATGACTGTTGACTTGATGGTAAAGATTTGGTTGGACCGGTGGCTTCTTCACACCGGGAATGGTTACGACGCTGACTTCTGATAGGGAAAATAAATAGCGCGGGGCTCATCCTACCGCTCTGGAGGTACTGGTATACCTGGTAACGAGCAGGAGAACCCACACGCCATGCGGTGGGTTTCCTTGCAATTATCTCTCGTTACCTTTCAAATTACCAGTTTTCCAGAACGAGACCTAAAGCAAGAAGTTGTAATATCTTTAGATCACAAAAGTATGTTATTCAATTTCTTATTTAGCCATAGGCGTTTAAATTTCGTTTGTGTTATCATACAAGGTAAGGATTTTTCAAATAAAAGCCACTAATAAGTAGTTTCATATTAGTAGTAACCTATTCGAGGCGATTTTCCGTTATTTATAGGATGGAGCCAAAGAAAAAAGGGGTTAAAACACCTATTGACGCAGAGGATCAATTAATTAAATTAGGCGCTCGAATTAAAGCCTTACGGATCAAGGCCGGTTATGCCAGTTATGAGACGTTTGCTTATGAACATGGTTTGCCTAGGGCACAATATGGAAGATATGAACAAGGGAAGGATTTGCGATTCAGCAGTTTAGTTAAAGTCATTGCAGCATTACAAATGACTGTCGAGCAATTCTTTCATGAAGGGTTTGAATAATAGCATACAAACAATTTAAAACAATACTTAATTATAATGGACCTAGAACTGAAAAATGATATCGAAGAACCGGATTCTTCAGACGAACAGAGTGTTGTGAATTTTCTCAATAAAAAGCAGAGAGAGTTAATCACCAGTACTGTAGACTACAATTTGGAAAGTTTGTCGCAGCTTATTGTTAAAAAGACAATTGATTTAGCACCAAAATACCAAAGAAGATTTCGCTGGGATGCGGAGAGAAAGTCAAAATTAATCGAGTCATTTCTTATGAATGTCCCGGTGCCGCCCATTTTTTTAAATGAAGATGATTTTGGAAAATATTCTGTCATAGATGGCAAACAACGGCTGTCAGCCATAAATGAATTCCTAATTGGCACTCATAAATTAACAGGCTTAGAGGTTTTTAAAGATTTAAACGGCACTACATTTTTTGACCTTCCAATAGAGTTTCAGAACTCCTTGAAAATACGCGCCAATGTAAGGGCGATTATTATCCTTAGACAGTCTGATAAGGATATCAAATACGAGGTATTTCAAAGATTAAATACTGGGGGCGTTAGATTAAATTCTCAAGAAATAAGAAATAGTGCTTTCCCTGGCAATCTCAATGACAAGATTATAGAATTGTCCGAGAATAAGCAATTTCATAAAATGCTCGGTATAAAATCTAAGGGAACCTCAAAAATCTATCAAGAGATGAAAGATGCCGAAATGATACTTCGATTTTTTTCATTGAAAGAGATTTGGAAAGATTATGCTGGAGGCTTGAAGAAAATATTGGATTCTTATATGGATGATAACCAACTGATGAATGTTAAGGATGTAAATGTACTTGAAAAGGAATTCAAGGACACACTTGAAAAAGTGGAGATTATTTTTGGTTCAGATGGAGCGTTTCGGAGATGGCTTCCTCAAAAAGGAAAATGGAAACAGCAGATTTCTATTCCCCTCTTCGATGCTCAAATGCTTACTTGCTATAAAAAAAATAAAAGTAAGCTGCTTGAGGGTAAGAGTCAAATATTGTCAGGATTTAAGAAGCTGTTTACTGGAGACAATGATTTTGTGCAATCTATAGAGTCTTCAACCGGCACTCCCAACAGATTCTTGTACCGGTGTAAAACAATGGATCAATTAATCAGGAAGTATATTTAAGATGGGGGTTGCCTTACAACAATTTAAGGAATCGGTTGAGTTAGCATCAGCTCTCAAAAAGCTCGAAAGGGAAAAATATCCGGCCGAACCAAGCTTAGCCCAGCAGCCGTATGTAAAAGGCTTACGCGGTGGCGCGGCAGTTTTAATGGTCGCAGCTTTTGAATTCTTCATAAGAAAACTCTTTGAAGAAAATATATCGAGGTTGAATACGATCCCTGTTTCAATTAATTTCAACAAGTTACCAAATGAATTGAAAGTGAAGGCTGCATTTCATGGCCTGAAAAGAGCAATGGATGGACCACTATTTGAGGAGAAATTGCCTAAAGTCGATAGAATAAACGATATAGTACAGGCATCTAAGCTGCTTATTAATGATCATATTAATCCAGAAACCTTTTCAGAAACAGGGGGTAACCCTAATTCCGCTACCGTTAAGGAGAAATTTAAAGACATAGGAATAAGTGATATATTTTCTGTAATAAAGGTTTCTTTTGAGGCAAAATGGGGACAAGTAGTTCCAGGTGATTTTATAAAAGATAAACTTGACCAAATTGTAAGAACTCGACACGTTGTGGCTCACACAGCTGACACCTTAAATATTAGTAGGAGCGTTCAAAACGAATCGTTAAAATTTCTCAACATTATTGCAGAGTTATTAGAAAAAGAAATGGAGAAACAGGTTTTACATTTGAAGACCATAGCTAAGCGATAGTCAATCAACTAATTAATCTATTATAAATCTGTCAGTTCTGATACATAGCGAAAGTCAAACAATATTCGGTTCGAAAAATGTACAGGTAGGCCAACAAGTGACCCGCAACGCAAGTTGCGGGTTTTGCTTTTTCGGTAGCGATTCGAGCTTGCTCGGGTGAGCGGAAAAAAACCGGTACGATCTTGGTCGCGCCGGAGCATCTCTATAGCGAAAATCGAGCACTGGATCGAATAGTATATGTTTCTGGGGTTACTAATGGCGGATTACCGAATGCCGATATCGGCAAATAACTGAATATCCACCACTTAGCATGTTTCCATCTATCAAAAATTAAGTTTAAATTTGTAATATGTCAGTTCCGGTTACCAATATATCACTCAATCAACCTGCACAACCGTCAACTTTTGCCCAGATGGTTGATCAGCTTCGCACCAAAAGCGAAGCCGAGCTTAAAATGCTATATCTCCAATTCTTCAAAAATGATTTGAGCGAGGAATGGAAAAACATTACGGAATTTGCTGACTTCAAAAACGTCTCCGAAGAAGATATCGTAAATGCCATTCAAAAGAATCGTTATACAGATCATGTATAATCTTCTTGTTGATGCCAATGTTTGGATAAAATTTGCAAGAAGCAAGAACATTTCTCCATTGCTAGACAGATTTGTCACCTATCGCTTTCTCCCTGTAACTAACAACTACCTTCTGGCTGAAATTTACGAAGCATTAGTCCGAAATAAATGGATGGATGAACGGCAGGCCACCAATTTAATATCTTTCATTAAAAAGATTACTTATCCGGTTACAGAACGCGCCATTTACGCGATTAGCCCGGACCCGGAGGATAATTATCTTTTTGATCTCGCGGTACAAAACAATTGTGTTTTTATCGTCAGCGATGACACAAAGTTGTTGCATTTCAATCTGAAACCAGTCCCAGTTCACGGAACCAGTTGGTTCCTAAAAAAATTCCCGCTTGGCGGAGAAGCATAAGCATGTGCTTGAAAGATACTTTTCCCCTAATTGGTAGCACCATTTTTAGTTTTTTCTTGTTCGTATCAAAACCGGGATGGGCTCAGGACTTCGATTCGACTTTTTGGGCAAAGCATCCATTTAGACAGCCAGACTCTACGCTGGTGAAAGATAGCTTTTGGTTTCCATACGATCCGGTAGCCAGAAATTATATCTATTCCTTGTGGAAAGGGCATCAGCCATGGGCAGGTCCACGAGATCAATCCTATGGCAATTTTGGCAATTGGCACTCAGCGATTATTACGTTACGAGCCGACCATAGCTTTGTATTTGACGCAGGTTTTGAAGGTGGCAGCAGTTTGACTGTAGGTCGCTGGTGGAAAATATCTGATTCAGCCATATGCCTGGATTGGAACGATACGCTTTCCTTAAGGCTTTGTCGTGACCGAAAATTCGATACACAATACCTACACCGCCATCTCAGAGATTATGATTATCCCTGGCCGGAACGGATTGATCACTGGGCTTTCGTTCGACGAAAGGACGATTTAGTTCCGCTGCTGCCCCAGCAATGATGGCTATTCAACTAAATATCGGTTCGAATCCTGTTAAGTAAATATCTAATAAATGAAAACCTACAGACCAAAGATTAAGATTACGGGACACCTGGACATATTGGTTGATTTAAAAGAAGAGGAAGATGATGGCGAAATAGTAAAGTGGCAGGATGTTTTAATTCATGGCGACCCTGAGGGCCTGCGATCACTGGCGGCGATATTATTAGAAATAGCCGATATAGATCAGAATGATATTGACGATCTGCCCATTGGAGCAAGGGAGCATCTTCATCTTCGGCCCAAATACGAATTAAGTAATAGTTCTGTACAGGTCATAATAGGCAGACTGGATGCAAAAGGCACCGGTGAGTTCTATCCTAGCTATATCCCATCGGAAAAATAAATTTAATTGACTCCTAGCTGTTCTACAACTTTTGGGGCTCTATGGTCGATACAACAACCACCCCTTACCTATAAGCGAGGAGTTTTATTTTTGGGCAGGCGGTCGCTATAGTTGTCGATCAGCCCTGGGTCTCAATGATAAAAAACAAAAAATATCAACACCACCAATACGGCACTTCCGGAGAAAATGAGTCGTTCGTTGAGGTTTTTGTTCCTGATTAAAGTCCAGGGCAACAAATGAATAAAGGAAACGGCCAATATGTATAAGGCCAATAGGATACCCCAGTAACCATTGTTCAGAACGGTTAAATTCATCCGGACTACGCTCCCTCGCCACCTAAAGTGTAAAGCTTCCGATTGATTAAAAAGGAAGGACCTATCCAAGTAAAAATGTCCAGTCCGGGCAACAAGTGACCCCTCGCGGTGCGAGGGGTATTTTTTTGGACGGGAGCGAAGCGAGTTTGCTACCAAAGAACAGAAAATGGCACAGCCCATAGATTGTTCCCAAATGGTGCGACATCTTTTCCAGAATAAAGTACAATGCCGCCGATAAAATCCTTCCCGGCCAATTCCTGAAAGACCTTGATCCCTTTGAAGTCTGCCATATTAATCGTCTCAGCCTTTTTTACTTCGACGGCCAACACGGACCCATCGGGTCTTTCAAGAACAAAATCTACCTCTATGCCGTCACTTGTGCGAAAATGATATAATTCAGCTTTAAGTTCGCTATTGCTTAATTGCTTTACAAGTTCAGTAGCTACAAAATTTTCCAATAGACTTCCAAAAAGTCCCGGCTTTGTTAAAGCGACATCGTCTATGTCGTAGTCTAGCAGATGACAAATGAGATTAGTGTCGATGAGGTAACCTTTTGCGGACTTGACTAGCCTTTTTCCAACATTTCTGTGCCAGGGTTTGACGTCAAGGGTCAGAAACATCATTTTCAGGATGCCCCGATAGGATTTTCCCGTTACAGAGCTAAGTCCAACCTCCCTTGCGATATCTGCATCATTCATTACGCCCCCAACGCGCGTCGCCAGTACACCCAACAAGTGAGGTAACAACGATATCTTCTCTAGCTCGGATATCTGGCGAACGTCCCTCTGCAGGATGGTAGTAATGTATCCATCAAACCATGTACGCCGATCTTCCACGCTCGCATCCACAATCTCGGGGAACGTCGCTTTCTTTATAACGTCCATCAGAGAGAAGCCTCTGTCGGTTACATTTTTGAAATCCAGTCGCAGCAAACGGTCGATCCCGCCGGAAATATTGTGTGTCGCTTCCGCTGCGGTAAAAGGATATAAAGTAAGTATCGCCATGCGGCCAACCAACGGATCTGCCAGCTTTGGCAAGGCAAGAATGTTTGCGGACCCAGTAAGTAAGTATTTACCATTTGCGGAGTTGCTTTCTTGCGTTCTCGCTTCGTCTACCACGATTTTCAATGCCCTGAAGAGTGGGGGAGCCAATTGCACCTCATCGATGATTACCGGGCGACCGTGGTAGCCGGTCAAGAATGCTTCAGGCGCAGATGAGGCCGACGCCAGCAAGACGGGCCGGTCGAGTGTCACATAGGGTGCGGGCTCTTCACCGGAAGAAAGCCCCCTTGCAATCGTTTGTACCAAAGTGCTCTTTCCCGTTTGCCTGGCGCCGTTTAAGAAAACAATGGGACTAAACTTAAGCGCTTGCTTTAATCGAGGGGTGATATGGCGATCTAAGTACTTCAAAATTTGATTTTTTGCAAATTTAAAGACAATCTTTTGAATATCGAAAGTATTGACTTATATTTACAAGATTTTCCAAATTTTTGTCTTATATTTTCAAAATTATGATTGTTCAAATATGATGGTTGCGCTTTTCCAAAGCCGAGCGGAGGAGATCATATATTCGGCTCGGCTTACCGGAACACGGGCGTTATGGCATCGTGATTTATCAAACGTTAAACAAATTCGTTGTACTGAGAAATATCACGCAATTGTATTCTTCACGATATTACCACAGATTTCATAAGCCGGTCAGCCTGAGTTCTTTAACCCTTTACGACCTCTGTTGCTCCCGAAGAAGAAACAGCGATTAGAAATACAATAAAGGGTATCAAACACTTAGTTCAGCAATCAGCCTCAAATCTGGAAGGAACCGGTTCGAGAAACGTCCAGTCCGGCCAACCAAGGCCCCGCACCTTGTGCGGGGTTTTTGCATTTCAGGAGCGAACCGAGCTTGCTCGGGTGAGCGGATGAATGCGAAAACCGACGAGCGAAGCGAGTCGGGGCCTTTGGGTAATGCAATGCAGGGTGGACCAGCCCGTCCCCGACGGAGGAGGGGCGGGGTGCTATTCTGCCCAGAGCGCAGGAATGGGCACGGCCTGGAGGTTTTCCCCGAACCCTCCCACGACCTGATCGCCTCCATATAAAACTATACCCCGTTGGAACTTCTTGCCCGCGATTTCCGCCAAGCGTCGAAGTCCGTTAAAGTCACTTTGACTGACGGAGGCAGTCGACTTTATTTCGATACCGTAGAGTTGCTTCTTCCTGTCCTCTAAGATCAGATCAACTTCCGCCCCACTGTGAATGCTGAAATGAAAGGGCTTCAAGAAAAGGCCAGACCAGCTCAATTGTTTGACAATTTCCATGACGATGAAGTTCTCCAGGAATGCGCCGGCCGTAGTCCTATTTTCCATCAGACTTTCGACTCCCTCGCCTCGTAAATGACATAGAAGTCCTGTGTCATTGAGAAATATCTTAGGTGACTTCACAAACCGCCCCTCTATATTCGGTGTCCAAGCGGGAATCCTTAAAATGAGAAAGACATGTTCTAACAGCGCCATGTATCGCTGTAGGGTCGTGTTTTTCACCCCTGAAAGCCTGGCGATGTCCGAGAGATTTGCCGTACTGCCAATTCTTGTTCCTATCAGATGAAGGACATTGGGGATCTGTGTTAAACCTTCTATGTTCGCCAAATTGCTGATGTCCTTCTGCAATACCGCATCAATATATGATTCAAACCATTTCTCCTTTCGCCCTTCGCTTTCGCGTTGCAAGGCTTCGGGGTATCCCCCGGCTCGGAGAGCCTCCACCATACCTCTCCAGTTGTTCTTATGCGCCTTGAATCGGCCATCGGTCGTTAGCAGCGTATTTAGAAAATTCGATTTCCTGCCAAGAATCTCTGACTGGGAAAGCGGCCAAAGTTGATGAATCTCGATGCGGCCGGCCAGTGAGTCAGCAACCTGAGGAAAGGTCATGACATCAGCCGATCCAGTGAGAATCAGCCGCCTTTCCTTTCTGTTTTCGTCCACGACCTTTTTAATACTTAAAAACAGTTGCGGAGCCCTTTGCACTTCATCGATAATAGCGTGGCGGCTTAAATTCTGTAAAAATCCCAATGGATCGGCCAGAGCGGCGGCCAAGGTTGTTGGATCATCCATTGTCATGATCTGTCCATCGAAAGCCCCTTCTCCCACCAATTGGCGACACAAAGTACTTTTGCCCGTTTGGCGGGCACCGTTAATAAGTATTACGGGAGTGTCTTTTAGTGCTTCCGTAATGGGAGCTGCTATATATCGCTGATACATAATATAATATCTTTATTTATCCCAAAAATACGTTTTTGTGGGTAAATTTCAACCATTTAATGGGTGATTTTCACCCACTGGGTGGGCAAATTTCGACCGCCGGAAAGAACATCTGAAAACGCATATTCACCCTGTCAATACAAAAGAGTCAGTAATATCTGAACGAACTCCCGTCCGTGCTGGCATTCGCAATATGCTATTATGTTTTGTTTGTTCCCTTCGGATACTCTTTGGCTATGTGCCCGGCACCATCCGGCCGCGTTACAATTGAACTCTCATAGCCCTGACTACGCTTTGCTTTTCAGGAATTTGGACCGGAGGAATAGACCTTGTCGGTAAGTGTTAAACAAATTCGTTGTACCGAGAAATATCATACGATTTTATTCTTCAACTCTGCGTTGATCAAATGCTTTTGGCAAGTCACCATCAAATAACGCATTTCGCTGGATTTGACGCTTTTCCTGTTCAGTTAAAAAATGATTTTGGTCGAGATACCAATGTGGGCCATGTACAAATCCCATAATATTGGAAAGTTGGGTCTTCACGGCAACCTCTATATTTTCCAGATAAAAGAAAGTTAATGTATCGGCGGAGGGTGAAGCTAATAGCAGCAGTATGCTGGTAATATTTAGTAATTTTAGCTAAAACGCCAAAATCATGATTCAGGTTCAGGAGACTTTCGTATGCAAACCCGGAAATGCATCGAAACTTGCCAAGAAATTCAAGGAAGCCATGGCCGGGTCAGGCGAACCGGTGACTATACTCACCGACATGACTGGACAATACAACCGGGTGATATTGATATCTCAATACGAGAACCTTACCGCCTATGAAAAGAGTTGGGAGAAATACAAGGCGGATACCGAAGCGATGAAGAAAATGGAGGCGGCAATGGCAGGCTACCAGGACATGTACCTCACCGGGTCGCGCGAGATCTTCCAGGTCTGGTAAAGGCCCTATGTCCGGCGGTATCGACGGGTTTACTTATGTTGTCTGAACAGCCACTCCATCATCAACGGATCGCTGTAGGCGCCGAGCCACGAGAAATGTCCGACCTCGGGGTACTGGGTGAAACCCGGGTGTGCACCGGCGTTGGTGAGCGCCTCCAGCATGGCGAGGCCGTTCAAAGGGTTGACGGCGGGGTCCTCGGCACCGAGATAGATCCACATCGGGATATGGGCGATGGACTTTGCCCGCGAAGTGTCGCCGGCCCCGCAAACGGGAACCGCCGCGGCGAAGAGGTGGGGATATCGCTCGAGCGCATCATAGGTACCGTAACCGCCCATCGACAGTCCGGTGATATAGATGCGATCGGTGTCTATAGGCATTTTCGTCTCGAGCTGGCGGATGAGGTCGATCAGCAGGTGCATCGACTTGCTGGGCTCGGCGTTGAGCGTCATCCGTGTCCTTTCGTTATTGGCGGTCACGCTGCTCCATTGCTGGTGCTCGGGGCACTGGGGTGCGATCACGATCGCTGGGTGCGCAAGCATGTTCTGATCGGTGGCGAAATTCATCACCCCCCACTTCAACTGCGCGTCGTTGTCGCTGCCGCGTTCCCCGGAGCCATGCAAAAAGATCACGAGGGGGTATTTTCTCATTCGGTCCGCATCGGGAAACAACATCCGATACTGCAGCGTATCATCGTTCTCGATATACTTTTCGCGGCTGAACCGCGAGGGCTGGGCCTGCGCCAGGCCGGCCACCATGATGCATACGAGGAAAGCAAGCAATGTTTTCATGATCAAAACTTAATCGTTAATTTTTGAGAGACGAGCGTGCCGTCTTTATAATATTCAAATAACCATTGGTTGTTGTTCTTGAATACGATTCCGCTGGTGCCGCTGGTGCTGCCGGCGCCACTGGTTTCGGCCAAAAAGCAATCCTGCAGGGAGGTTTTCAGCAGCGTCATGACTTTTTTGGGAGTCGCATCGACCAGCTGGTAGCCGTTGGCGATGGGTTGGGCATATAATGTTTCCGGAGTGGCGGAGGTTTGCGGAGCGGGGGTTGTTTGTGCGGCGGTGGGAGGTGGCGCAGTGGCGGATGGCTGGGCCTGGGATACGGCGGCGGCTGGTGCGACGGTGGTTGGTACGGTGGTGGTGGCTGTTGTGGTGGTGACCGGTGCGGCGGCGGTTTGTTGGGACTGTACCGCCTTGGTGCTGTCGTATTTGTAGGGAAGCGCGTTTAGCGAAGTGAACGCATTCTTCATGGCCTCGTTGTACGCTGTTTCGAATTCCTTTTCCCAGCTCCGGCCCTCTTTGCCTTTGAAGACCGTATTGCCATAGCAGTCTTTTAATGTCAAGGTGAGGTTCGTCGTAAAGAGCGCTTTTCTTTGCGTGAAGTCGGCCACCAGGGCACTACATCTGTTAGTCGCGATCGCTTGCGGTATATCTCCATTCGTCCAAAAGACGATAAAGCCTTTTTGTTCCAACAGGGTTTTTGCGGCGCTGTTCAATTGGTATTCGTTCGTTGTCGATAGAAAATCGAATTTTTGAGGTAAGAGAACATATTTGTAGTTGTTGATGGTGTTTTGTCCGTAGCCAGCCACCATTAATAAGGTAAAAACAACCGACGCGCCCAATTTTCTAACATTCATTGTGATCTGCATTGTTCTAAGTTAAAGGATTCAATCGTTTGCGCAAAATGCGCCGGCTCTTTTTATTATCTTCCGCATATGAAAAAAATGACTGCTTCCGTAATCCTGGCGCTGATCTGTCTAGGCACGCAGGCCCAGGGTCTTTCCCTTCAAAAAGGCTGGAAATTCAAAACGGGAGATTCTCCCGACCGGTCGGCGCCTGCGCTGGATGACCGGGACTGGGTGGCTATCGATGTAACCCGTCCCTGGGAGCGGCAGGGATATCCCGATTATGACGGGTTTGCATGGTATCGCTTGCGGACGACGATCCCCTCGTCGCTGCGGAACGGGTCGTTCTTTAAAGATTCGGTCCGGCTCGACCTCGGATACATCGACGATGGCGGCGAGGTGTATCTCAACGGCAAGCTGGTGTATAAGAACTGGACCTCCGGGGATATCAGGAGCGGACTTTATGGCCCGGGAATCGTCACCATCGCAGCGGACGACCCTGCCTTGCTATGGGATCAGCCCAATGTGATTGCGGTCCGCATCTTCGACAGCGGAGGCGATGGAGGTATCTATGGGCCCGATGTTTCCCTGCACATGGCCTCTCCAATGGATAACCTCGTGATCGATACCGACGAACCTTTTGTGCTGCACGGCGGCGATAGTCTTTCGAAAAGGATCGTTGTGAGAACGAGCGATGGCCGGTATCATTATAACGGCAAGCTACAGGTGAAGCTGGTCGATCCGGCAAGCGGAGCGGTGATCCTCAGGCGGGAGCAACCGGCGGTGTTTACCGATAAGCGGCCGATGGTAATGAACCTGGGGTTCCGGGTTCCGGCAAAAAAATCCTACGAGGTCTCGTTTACCTATATCGATACCCGATCGCATTCGATACTTGTGGTAAAAGAGGGCACACCCTATATCCTGACGCCGCCGGTGTCGCCGAAGCCAAGGCTGAACTCTGCGGCGATCTATGGCGCACGCCCCGGCCGGCCTTTTCTTTATAAAATACCTGCCACGGGCGCGGGCCCGTTGACCTATGAAGCGACCGGTCTCCCTGGCGGACTCACGCTGGACCGGTCTACTGGTATCATCACGGGGTCGGTCGACCAGGCAGGTGACTATCGGGTAGTGTTTGTTGTTAGCAATAAGCTGGGGAGTGCGAAGAAGGCCTTTACCATCCGCATTGGCTCCACTATCGGGCTGACACCGGTGCTGGGCTGGAACAGCTGGAATGCCTGGGGACTGAGTGTGGATGACAAGAAGGTGAGGGTCTCGGCCAGGGAGATGGCGGATCAACTAAGCGCACATGGGTGGGCGTATATCAATATCGACGATGGCTGGGAAGCACCGAAACGCAGCGCCGACGGGCAGATCCGCACCAACGACAAATTCCCGGACCTCAAGGCAACGGCCGATTATGTGCATAGCCTTGGACTAAAGTTCGGCATCTACTCCTCCCCCGGCCCCACTACCTGCGGCGGATATCTCGGGAGCTGGCAGCATGAGCTCCAGGATGCCAGGTCCTATGGTGCCTGGGGTATCGATTATCTGAAATACGATCTTTGTTCTTATCGCAATCTTCCCGGTTTCGAACCGAGCCTCGACGCGTTGCAAAAGCCTTATATCGTGATGCGCGCCGCCCTGGACAGTGTCCCGCGGGATATCATCTTTAGTTTTTGCCAGTACGGTATGGGCGATGTCTGGACCTGGGGCGCAAAGGTGGGCGGCAATAGCTGGCGAACTACGGGGGATATCACCGACAGCTGGGAGAGTCTGAGCGATATCGGATTTAGCCAGGATAAGATGGCGCCGTTCGCGGGTCCCGGCCATTTCAACGACCCCGATATGCTTGTCGTCGGCAAGGTCGGCTGGGGTTCCAACCAACACGATACCCATCTTACGCCGGATGAGCAGTATACGCATATCAGCCTGTGGTGTCTTTTGTCTGCGCCGCTGCTGATCGGCTGTGATCTCGGTCATGTCGATAATTTTACGTTGAATTTGCTGACCAATGATGAGGTGTTAGCCATCGACCAGGATTCGCTGGGCATTTCGGCGCGGCGGATTGTGAAGGGCGAAGGTTATGAGATCTGGGCGAAAAAGCTGGCCGATGGCAGTATGGCGGTGGGGTTGTTCAATACGGCTTCGCGTTATCAGGCGGTGCCGGTTGACCTCGATCGGCTTGGGGTGACTGGGTATAACCGGATCCGGGATCTATGGCGACAGAAGAGGGTGGACGCGAAAGACCTGCTGGAGAAGATACCCCCGCATGGGGTGCGGTTATTGAAGTTTTCGTATATTGACAAATGAGAAAAAAAACATTACTATTTTTAGTTATTGCGATATCCTTTGGTTTTGGATTCGCGTCTCATCTTGTTTTGACGAAGACAACCCAAAAGCAAATAAACATGAAACGAGTAACCGGAATTGGCGGCATTTTCTTCAAATGCCAGGATCCAGAGAAGACCAAAGAGTGGTATAAGACGCATCTTGGCTTCAACATAAGTCCGTACGGAGTAAAGTTCGAATGGCGGCAGGAAGGGGACTCGACAAAGAAAGGCTATACGCTGTGGTCGCCCTTTTCCAGCAAGACCAAGTATTTCGAGCCTTCGTCACAGGACTTCATGATCAATTACCGGGTCGACAACCTTGAAGCGCTCGTGGAAGAGCTAAAAAAAGAGGGGGTGACCCTATTGGATAAGATTGAAGCGTCCGAATACGGCAAGTTCGTTCATATCCTCGACGGAGAGGGCAACAAGATCGAATTATGGGAAGCACCCGAGTAAAAAAAACGCGGCTTGTTCCCGTGGCCCCCAGTGGCCGGCGGGAGACCGGTTCTACCGATATGATCTTCGAGATCGTGCGTCAGATCCCGCCGGGCCGGGTGACGACGTATGGGGCGATCGCAAAAGTGCTTGACCTGCCCAATGCGCGGATGGTCGGCCATGCCATGCGCGATGTACCTGACAAAGGCAAGCCGGTGCCGGCGCAGCGGGTAGTTAAGGCTTCGGGGAAGCTGTCGCATGATAGTACCGGCGCCCGACGGCACCTGCTGCTCCGGGAAGGTGTGGTGTTAAAGGGCGATAAGATCGTCGATTTTTCCAAGCTTTTTTGGGACCCTGCGACTGAGCTGTAACATGCTTAGTAGGTTCCACCTGCGCCGGCGCCACCGCCTGAGCCGCCGCCGAAGCGGCCGGACTGATCTGATGGTTGGGAGGGGACGCTCTTGAAGGTCTCGGCCATTATCAGACTTTCGACGGGCAGTTTTTGCAGGAGATGGGGCTCGTCGGGTGCGTCTGAAGTGAACCCGTTCCGGGGGATGCGCAGATAGCGTGTGAACGCATAGGCCCCTATGACGAGAATACAGCCGGCAATGATCATCGCCACTTCTGCGGGCAATACATGATAATAATACCGAATGGTGAAGACGGTGCAGGCAGTCAGCACCAAGCCCGTCCATAAAAGGATAGCATCCTTGCGGCGGATGCCTTGCCCGATGTAAGCCACGGGCACAATGCCGGTAAAGGCCCACCAGAGCCAGCCCAGCGCGACAGGCGCCGATTCGTCGCGCACGCGCATGGAAGGATCGATATGCTGTACGACATAGTAGTTCACCGAAAGATAAAAGCTGAGCAACGCCGCCACCGTCAACAATAACAGGCAGGTGCGATAGTGCCGGAGGGATTCGCGGGCAGGCAGGCGGGTGAAGAGAAGGTAGGCGACAATGGAGACGGCCATGAAGACAATCGGAATGACGGCGCTTCCGAATGGTCCGTGCATAACGAGAAAATGAAAGATCAGTTTCATCAACGCGCAATAGGCTACGAGCGCCATGACCCGATCCGCATAACGCAACATGCCCCATGTGGCCAGCAACAGGATGAGTCCGCTTGACAGGTTATCCGGGACCCGGGGAATAAGCAAAATGACGCCATAGAAGAGCAGGAGTGTCGCCATCCACAAAAGCGCATCGTCTATTCCCGCCCGGTATATCCGTTTGCGACGTATGAAAAGTTCCAGGCTGCAATAGCAGATAAGGCTCCAAAGGATCAGGAGACCATTGTTCCACCCCGCTATCAACTCCGACAAACCGACACCGCAGGCTACCGCCAGCGCAGTTAGAAGGAAAAGTCCGATGCGGATAAATACGTTGGGGGCATACAATTCAAAAGGATAAGCTTCCCGGATGCGATGATATTCCTCGCCGGCAATGACTCCATTGTCAAGCGCCCCAGCTGCCTGCTGCCAGATGTCCCGATTATCGAGGGATCGAGGATTATGGGCGATCATGTGCTTTTAGTTTTTGGCTTAGCCGGACGAACAGGATCGCCAGGCCGCCCGCGGAAAAGATAAAATACAGCAATCCAAGATAGGCCGGTGTATTATCCCTGGTGGACATGTTCGATAACAGGTGCACGATCACATAGGAAAGTGCGATATACGCATATAGAATGACGGCGACGATAAAATAAAAGGATCGGCGGCGGAAGGCCTGTGTATACAAGAACCAGGCCGCGAGTGTCAATCCCAGCCACCAAAGAACATAGGTCCCATCGTATGTGAACAGACCGGCAAGGCCGGCGATAAAGAACAAATGCAATCCAAAGTTTGCATACGTCATCTCGAAATGCGGCTTTAGCCCGCGTTTCAAAGATAATTCGCCCGTTGTCAGCAGCACGGCCCCCAGCGCAATGCCCGTAAAGATCAGGTGGCTGTCCGAGAAGTTCCCCGCTTTCAGGATCGACAGCGGAGTGATGGCGATGCCTGCCCACGCCGCAAGATTCGTGATGGCGAGACTCAACGCGCCCAGGTGATCGAAATAGTAGGCGGTAAAAAACAGAATGACCATCGGAACGAAGGTGGCCGTTCCATAATGGTCGCCGAAAACATCGTATTGATATTGCAGATAACCCAGAAAGATCAGGAGACTGAGACACCCCAGGAGCAGGATATAGTCAAAGAACGGATCGGCTACCCTAACTTTCTTCCGGCTAAAGCCGGGGCTTTTCCGGAAACAGTAATAGAAACACGCTGCTGTGATGATAGCGATAAACGCAAGCACCGCCTGATGGCCGATCGTATCGATGTGCTTATACACCAGGATGCCGAGGCCACTGGTAAGCAGGAGTACGCCAAGGTACAGCAGCAGACGCAGCTCCCAATAAAGCGAAAACAGCCGGCGGCTCTCCAGTATTTCCACTTGCTGAAGCGCGCTTTCGGAGATCAGTCCTTCGTCGTGCAATTTTTTTAAAACGGCTATGCGCATATGAGGGTGTCGTGGATGAAACGATCATATTGCGGAAGTTATTATCAATTTTTTGTATTCCTGGCGATTTATGCGAAATTGGTTGCACTTAATCGTTTAGTTATGCAATCTTTTTTTGCGGCGGTGCTAGGATGCTGCCTTGTGTGCTGGCTGGTGCCGGGCGGTTCGCGCGGGCTGGGTGAGGTGCGCGGGCTGGGTGAGGCGCGTGAGCTGGGTGAGGCGCGTGGGCTGGGTGAGGCGCGTGGGCTGGGTGAGGCGCGCGGGCTGGGTGAGGCGCGTGGGCTGGGTGAGGCGCGCGGGCAAGGCGGGCAGGGTGAGCCGGGGCGTTTGAGTGTTTTGCGTGGAGCTGGTGAGCCGGGGAGGCTTAGTGAGCCGGGCGGCGGGGGGCCGCAGCGGCGGTTTATCAAGCATGTGCTGACGAAGGATTTTATTTCCGAAGGGGTGGCCATCGCCGATGTGAATCGGGATGGGAAGCCGGATATCCTGGCGGGTGCCTATTGGTTCGAGGCGCCTAATTGGACGAGGCATGAGCTGGCGCCGCCGAAACACTATGATCCTTCCACGCAGTTCAGCAATTCCTTTTTGGATTTTAGCCTCGATGTCAACCAGGATGGATGGCCCGACCTCGTGCGGATCAGCCTGCCGGGGGAAGAGGCGGTGTGGTATGAGAATCCGGGGGCGGGGG
>DASYZH010000360.1:0-63349 GCA_035946435.1 Puia sp.
CAGCAGATTGGGGAGATTGATCTCGATCAGCTCGATGAAGGCTACGCCGAACAGGATGATACCCTGCAAGGCCAGCACCGCCGTATAGGTATTCAGCCGCTTCGACAGACCCAGATGGACCAGACTTATAATAAGCGTAATTAACAAAATATTGGTCATGGCACACGAGGTTTAAACGATCTTTCCCAGCATCAGCAACACGCCGAGGAAGATCAGCAGGGACATGGAAGTAAGAGTAAAAATATATTGCGGGTTGTGGTTCATCCGGAACCTCGCCATAAAGGATTCAACAATGCCGATCACGATGGCGAATACAACCTGGGTTACAATGAAGATGGGTAGGGAATAATACAGCTCCGAACCGGGCGTCAGAAAGAAATTTGCAATAAGCGCTCCATACATGGCGAATTTCAGATTGCCGGCCTGCAGAATAAGGCCCAGGTCGAAGCCGCTGTTATCCAGGATCATCACTTCATGGATCATGGTGAGCTCCAGATGAGTGCGCGGGTCATCTACGGGCATCCTGCTGTTCTCCACCAGCGTAAGCAGCGTGATCACAAAGGCGGCAAGCAGACCTACCGCATAAGACACAGAACTGCCAAAATGGAGCGAACCGAAGATCTCCTGGAAGCTGGTATGACCGGTAAGCAAGGCAAACGACCCCATCAGGATAAAAAAGGCCGGCTCTGCCAGCAGGGAATAGAGGGCCTCGCGACTGGCGCCCATCCCTTCGAAGCTGCTACCCGTATCGAGAGCCCCGATGATGCTCCAGAACTTCCCCAGCGACAGCACGTAGGCAAAAAATACGAAATCGCCTTTAAAGGAAATAAGACCCGCCTGCCTCCCAAAGGGGATCATGGCAATCGCTATCACCACCGAAGAAAAATAGACGGTCGGCGCCATCTGGAAGATAAAGCTGGTGGTCCTGCTGTATACCGACGCTTTGCGCAGCAGCCGTCGGATATCTTTCAGCGGCTGGAAGAGGCCGGGGCCCTTGCGGCCGGAAAGGAGGCTTTTAGTCCGGATGATGATACCTGGAAAAAAGAGGCTCGCCGTTACGATGAGTATAAAATTCAGTATTCCCATGTCCTACAGCTGTTTAAAAAGATTTATCACGTGCCATGCCGCATCCGCCAAAATGGGTAAGAGCATCGCGATCACGATAAAGCTCACTCCATAGAGGATATAGTATTGTTCGCTTCCGTTCTGTAAAAATTTGAACCGGCCCAGCAATCCCCTTAAAGCCCTTAGTGGCCTGTCGATCACCAGCGCTTCTAATTTGTCATAGGGATGCGTCACGGACCGGATGGGTGGTGGGAATACCCCGCTGATCTCGCCTTCCGACTTGTTCATCTGCAATAAAGGCCTTATCAGCTTGCGACACGACCGCACGTAGGAGTTGGCCGTATATTGCATGCGATGCGTAGGCGCGACATATCCACAGCCCCAGGTCGGGGAGCTCGCATTTTCCCTGCCGGTGGTCAGTCTTTGTCTGACCAGGAAAAGAACAAGGCAGATAAAAACAAAGGCCATCGCGCTGAGACTCACCGACCGCATCGCCGCGGGAAAAAACGTTTGATCGGGCTGTGCTCCCCCGGTAAAAAGCCCCACCACCGGAGCCAGCACCGGGATGATCAGTTGGGGAAACAGGCCGATGAACACGATCGGCAGCGCCGCCACGTATTGCGGGATGAGGCGTAGCGGCCCTCCCTCCCGGGTCAGACGTAGCGACTCTTTCTCCCGGGTGAGACGTAACGACTCTTTCTCCCTGAGCCGGCCGGGATAGCGATGCCGCGCCGTTCCCAGGAAGATGATGCCGAAAGCCTTCGTAAAGCAGAGCATGGCCAGACCGCCGACCAGCGCCAGTCCAAAGACGACGAACACGCAGGCCGCCACCGCAGAAAGCCGGCCCGAGGCGATACCCCGGAAAAGACCGGAGTAGAGGAGGAATTCGCTGATAAACCCGTTGAAAGGTACCAGCCCGCAAATGGCCATTGACGCGAGCAGGAATAAAGCCCCGGTTTGCGGCAGCTTTTTGATCAGTCCGCCCAGCCGCTCGATATCCATGGTATGAGCGTATTGATAAACGGTCCCTGCAGTGTAGAACAATAGGGATTTGAAAAGCGAGTGATTCAACGTATGGAGCAAGGCCCCCGCAAAGCCGGCAAAGGCAAGAAAGGCATTATGCCAGGCCAGGCCCAGACAGCCCAATCCCATGCCCATGCCGATGATGCCGATATTCTCGATACTATGATAGGCCAGCAGCTTTTTTACATTGTGCTGCACGATAGCCAGCAACACCCCATAAAGCGCGGATGCCACCGACACCACCAGCAACATATACCCTACCAGCACCAGGTCCGTTTTTATCAGCAGCAGCATTCTCAGCATGCCGAAGATGCCCATCTTGATGAGCACACCGGACATGATCCCCGAAATATGTGCCGGAGCCACCGGATGCGCATAAGGCAGCCAGGTATGAAAAGGCACGAAACCGGCCTTGATGGCGAAACCGGCAAAAAAGAACAGGAAAAGCAGAAAGCTCAGGGCTGGGCGGATCCGGGCGCTGTAGCCGGCAATAGCGCGGAAATCGTAAGACCCGGTATGTGCATTGATCCAGATAAAAGCCAGCGTCAGCACCAGGATCGAGACATGCGCCTGGATAAGATAATTGATCCCACCTTTGAGCACGCCGATCTTCCCATGCTCGAAAATCACCAGCAAAAAGGCGGTAATGGTCATGATCTCCCACACGCACAGGAACGCCAATGCATGTTGCACACACAAAACTCCGATCATTGCGGCCTGGTTCCAGATATAGCTCACATAATGCAACGTGAGCGCGGCTGTCCGCCCCTTATAGGCCCGCATATAACAGATACCGTACGCCACGCCCGTCACCAGCGTAAAATTGGTCAGGAGGATGAACCAGCCCGAAAGCGCATCCACGCGAAGCGCGATCTCACCAAATACAGGCCCGCCGTAAACGCTTTGCTCCCAGCCATGACCACCTAGCGCCCGGACACCGATCCAACTGCTGAGCCCGGCATTGAGCAGGACTGCCACGAGCGCAATCCAGCCCTTATTCTCTTCCTTCACCCCTGCCAGCAGGAAAGAAAAGATCAGAACGACCGCTATGATGATGCTCCAGATCACATCTTACAATAAGTTTAAAAAGTTAGCTACGATGAGAGCTACGATAAAAAACAGCCCATAGAGGACATACGTTTGGGTTTGTCCGTTGTGGATGAACCGAAAGTTATTGATGAATCCGATGAGCCGGTTCACCGGCTTATCGATGATACGTGTCTCGAAAAATTCGCTGTAATGGGATTGGTAGCTGCGAGGGGCCGGGAAGATGGCGTCGTCGGTGATTTCGGCGTACCGCTTTTTTTCGGCAGTCAGGAAGCTGAAGAGCTTTGCCAGGCTCTTGGTGTAGGATTTGCCGGTATATTGCATCCGCACGTTCGGCCGCACATAACCGCAGCCCCAGGTGGGACCCATAGCAGCCGGTTGCTTACCGGCAATGCGCGAGCGAATATAGTAGACCAGCGCGATCAGCAGGAGCAAAATAAAGGCCGTCCTACCGGTAGAGGCCAAGGCGCCCGGGATAGTGTTCGTAAAGACCGCCAGCCGAAAACCGGCCCCCGGCCTAAAACCGGGGTCGAGGCTGCCAACCACAGGAGCAAGAGCCCCCACCACCACTCCCGGGAAAAGCCCTATCAGCAGCATGCCCGCCATGATACAGTACAGCGGTATTCGCATCAGCCTCGGGACCTCTCCCGGCACGTTATGGTGTGCAGCGCGGGGTACACCCAGGAAAACGGTCCCGAACGATTTTGTAAACGTAAGCATTGATAGGCCACCCACCATGGCCAGACCCGCGATGCTGAGGATCATCAGCAGATCGAGCTGTGTATTGCCCGCTTTTATACCTTCCACCAGCCCGCTGTATAGCAGGAATTCGCTAACGAAGCCGTTGAACGGCGGAAGCGCGCTGATGGCCAGCGACCCGCCTAAGAACAGAACTGCGGTTACGGGCATTTGCCTGATGAGTCCGCCCAGCTGCTCCATATCCCGGGTATGTGTCTGCCGGTAAACATTACCTGCCGCAAAGAACAAAAGCGATTTGTACAGCGAATGATTGAGCGTGTGCAGCAACGCAGCAGCGAAGCCGATAAAGAACAGCAAGGGATTGCCCATTGCCTTTCCGATGAGCCCGATACCCATCCCCATGCCGATGATCCCGATGTTCTCGACAGTGCAAAAGGCCAGCATGCGTTTTATGTCCCGATGAACAGCGGCATTCAGTATCCCATAGAAAGCCGTGATAACGGACAGGACGAGCATACCTTCTCCTATCGGCAGGAGCCCCGCGTGCAGATAGCTGCTCATCCGCATGATCCCGTAGATGCCTAGCTTGACGATCACTCCGGACATCACCCCGGAAATGTGCGAAGGGGCGGCGGGGTGCGCATGCGGCAGCCAGGTATGCAGCGGGATAAATCCGGCCTTGATCCCGAAACCGGCAAAAAAGAGCAGGAACACAGCCGGGGAAGAATGTCGCCCAAAGAAGGCCCCGATCGCCGAAAAATCGAATGATCCTTCAGCAGCATACACGGCGATAAACGCTATGCCAAGCAATGCTACGCCTATGTGCATCTGCACCAGGTAATTCATTCCCGCCTTCAACGTGCCGGGCTTCGCGTGTTCGAATATCACCAGCAAAAAAGAGGATACCGACATGATCTCCCAGGCCACCAGGAAAGCAAGCCCGTGTTGCAGCATGCACACCCAAAGCATGGATACCTGGAAGGTCACATAGGATATCCAATGCATCGTCGTGTTGCTACCCTGGCCTTCATAGGGCTTCATGTACCCGATACCGTACAACACCCCATTGAGACACGTTAAATTGATGATCAGCATAAACCAGGCAGCCAGCGGGTCAACGCAAATGGCGACGTCTCCGAATGGGAAAGGCAAAGCTGCATCGTGCCTGATGGTGATGCCGGAGACCAGAGAATGGATCGCAGGGATCGATGTAACCGCGATATTGATCAATACCAGGCCAAAAGCAGCCTTCGACCGTTGGGAGGGGAGCAAAAAGGGGATAATAACAAGGCTTAAAAAGATGGATATCGGGGTAATAAGCAGCAAGTTGAATTCTTCACTTCTCATGCCAATGTTTTATATCGATATGAATACTTCTATCCCTTCGTCAGGACTATCCGCCCAATTCACCAGCACCGGGCTATCGACAGGCTCGTAGATCCCCTTCATGCCCCCCTCTTCCGGCAGCTCCTGGATGGGCACCACTACAATATAATGCGGCATCATATAATCCAGCCGCTTATCCTTCGTAAAGGCATTTACGCGCACATATCGAAATCCCCTCTTTTTGAGATCCTTCAACGCCTCCACCGTCAGCGCCACGGTAGGGCGGAAGTTCTCTTTATTCTCATTTCTCATAAGATCTCTTTTCGGTCTCCTGGATGGCTTGCTTCAGCTGGTTCAATTGTATCCGCGCCGTTTCGATATTGGTCCATTGCTGAACATCGTGGTTCCGGACCTTTTGGATGAGCTCGCAACGGTATTCGGTCATAGCAGGTGACATCTTCATACTTTAACCCAAAATTTCAACAGCCCCGTCATATGCGTTTCCACTAACACGTATCCCTCGGGAATTTCATCGTCCCAACTGCAATAAGTTGCTATCCTTGTTCCCGCAGCCACGCCTTCCAGTTGTTTACACAGGTACTGACTGTAATAAACATAGAGCTCGCTGGAATGGTCGATGCTGTCATCGATCTTCTCGGCTTCAGGCAGGTTTTCAAAAAAAGAATTATAAAAATAGAAACTGTCAAATTCCCGTAGATCCAGCTGCGTGAAATCCTTGTGGATAAACTGTACATTATGCCTGTCCAACCGGTCTCTTACCCGATTCGCCTCGTCTATCAGGTATTTTCTTTGCTCTACTCCATAAAAGGTAGCATCGGGCTTGAGATAAGACCCGGCCAGGCAAAATTTACCCGATCCACTGCCAATGTCTAATATTTTTGTCTCCGCACTTCCCGCCAGGAATTGAACTGCCTTGACTATCACAGGCAGCGGCGACCAGTGGATGCTATCCAACTTTTGGATAGATACCGGGTAGAGAGGCGACAGATCCCAGTCGTCTCCCGATCTTCGTCCGGGATGCGGAATTTTCGTCAGATGCGACATAGTCTATTCATTTTCAGATTTCAGCCGGATCCTTGCTTCCAAGGCGTTCGGGTTCCTCCGGCCTCTCATTTCTCCAGTTCTCATTGTACTTGACAAAGAAGGAAAGCCAGATCGCCCTGGACAGCCGCATGAGATAAGGCTGGGCAATCAGCAGCGCCACGATGTTGAACCCCATCCACATAAAAAAGCGGCTGTCCTCCAGGGAAAACCCGATAAGCACCCACCAGGCAATACAGGTAGCCACGGACAAGGCTACCGTAAGCGCATAGCTCACATAGCTGGTGCCATACCAGAAGCCGACCTCTATTTCCATCAATTGGTTGCAGGCCGGACATCGCTCATTCATTTTCATAAATTCCCGTAGGTTATATGAGCTCCGAACTCTAAACATGTCGCCGGTCCTGCACCGCGAACATTTAAGCCGCAACACGCTCCACAAATACCCAGGCTTACGATCTTTTCCGTCAGCACACATGATTCACTATTTTATATCTTCAACCAGAATTTCAGCAATGTTCCGACATGCTCTTCGATCAACTCGTACCCCGGCGGTATTCTACCTTCAAGACAGTGAAAGGTAGCCACCCTTGTTCCTATGGGCATTCCTGCCAGCTTTTTATACAGGGCACGGTTGTAATAGTTGTACAAATAAGGAGTACTCATGATACTGTCGTCAATTCTGCCGGTATCCATCAAGTGCTCATAAAAGGAATTATAAAAGTAAAAATGATCGAAGGCCTTAAAATGCAGCTGGGTAAAGTTCCGATGAAAAAAATGCACGTTCTTCAAGCCAAGTACCTTACGGGCAGCCTCCGCATGCAACACCAGGTGCTTGCGTTGTTCAACGCCGAAAAAATTGGCCTCCCGCTTATAATAAGCTCCTGCTAAAACAAACTTACCTACACCGCTCCCGACATCCAGGACTTTAGCTCCCGGATACGGCACCAGGAATTCCAGTGCCAATTTGGCAATACTTAACGGAGTCCAATGTTTTTCCGCAAGGGCTTGAATTGGTTTAGGGTACAAAAGATGTAGCTGCTCATCTGAACTGAACCACTGGTCAATCCCTGGTCCAGAAGAAGGGGCGAAAGTCGGCATGCTGCAAAGCTAGCAACAGAGAAAATCCCGAAAAACAGCGATTTCGCAATCTTAAAAGTGATTTTCTGCAATTTTTAGAAATATAGTATCTTTGAATACCATGAGTATCACTGGATTATTTCCAATCGACAAATGGAACTTTAAGAGCCAGTCCATCCTCTACAACCTGCCTGTGGAAGATCATGCCCTACTCCTTTCTCACCAGATCGAGCAAACCTACGACAAGGGCGAAATCGTTTTCAAGGAAGGCTCCCTACCCACCGGGATCTTTTATATCACGCAGGGTAAGGTAAAAAAATATAAAGCGGCCTGGGGTGGTGGCCAGCAGATCATTTATGTCGCCAATAGCGGCGAGCTCATCGGGTATCATGCCGCGTTATCGGAAGAGCGGTTTCCCGATTCTGCCGCAACCCTCGAGGAAAGCGTGATCGCTTTTATTCCGAAAGATGCCTTTTTAGCCGTTTTGGAGCAGTCAACCATACTCAACGCCAGGTTGTTGAAACTGCTCAGCCATGAATTCACCGTATTTGTCAATAACCTGACTTTATTTTCCCAGCGGTCTGTGCGGGAGCGATTTGCCTTGCAGCTTATCGTACTCCGGGAAAAATACAAACCGGCACTGGAGTCCGAAGCTCCGGTGGAGATCAACTTTTCACGGGAAGACCTGGCAAATTTAGTGGGCACACGAAAGGAAAATATCGTCCGGATACTGTCTGAATTTAAAGAACAGGGCATACTTGAAACAAGGGGTAGAAAAATCATCGTTCATGATGTGAAGCGATTGATCGAGATCGCCAATTTCAAATAAAGGAGTAGGCGCCACTTACCACAGCGCCAGCCAAACCTGACAAAAATCAGGTTTCCCCCTGACCAGGGTCAATTTCCAGCCAACCAGCCGAGCATACTTTTGGAGCATGAAAAAGTCGTGGACTATGAAAAAGATGCTCCATTTCAGACCGGCTGCGGTCGCCGCAATTTTAATGACCGGCCTTGCGCTCAGCGTTATTACCGCCTGCAACCAGGCCAGTGCCGTCAAACCGGCGCTGAACGATACCGCAACCACCATCGGCGAATACACAGCCGATCTCACCCATGCGCCTTTTGTTCCCGTTGCGAGAGACTATGCGAAACCCGAAAAAGTGATCGTCAACATCGAAGTGGTAGAAAAGGTCATGAAGCTCAGTGACGGGGTCACCTATACCTTCTGGACCTTTGGTGGTACGGTCCCCGGCCCCTTCATCCGCGTTCAGGAAGGTGACGAGGTCGAGCTGCACCTGAGCAATAACCCTAACAATAAGATGCCGCATAACATCGACCTCCATGCGGTGAACGGTCCCGGTGGCGGAGCCGAAGCAACGCTTACCGTTCCGGGCCATACCTCCACCTTCGATTTTCGCGTCCTCAACCCCGGGCTGTATGTCTATCACTGCGCCACCGCGCCGGTGGGCATGCATATCGCCAATGGCATGTACGGCCTGATCCAGGTGATGCCCCGGAGCGGTCTTCCCAAAGCAGATAAGGAATATTATCTAATGCAGGGTGAATTCTATACCAAAGGGAAGAACGGCGCCCCCGGTCTGCAACCCTTCGATATGGACAAAGCCATCAGGGAACAGCCGGAATATGTGGTGTTCAATGGCGCGGTCGGCGCCGTTTCGGGAAACAATGCCCTTCAAGCCAAGGTCGGCGATCACGTCCGCATCTATGTCGGAAATGGCGGTCCCAATCTCACCTCGTCGTTCCATGTGATCGGGCAGATCTTCGATACGGTGTACCAGGAGGGTGGCAGCGAGGCCAACCATAACGTCGCCACGACGTTAATCCCTGCCGGCGGCGCGGCGATCGTCGAGTTCACCTGTAAGGAGCCCGGCACGTATAGCATCGTGGACCACTCCATCTTCCGCGCCTTCAACCAGGGCGCACTCGCCCAGCTCGTCGTCACCGGGACGGCGGATAAGGAGATCTACTCCGGCAAGGTCAGGGATGAGCTCTACCAGCCCGGCGCTCCCCTGGTGACCGAAGAGCCCGCAGATCCCGCCGCACCGGACCTGCCGCTGGCCGAGCGTTTCAAGCAGGGGCAACAGCTTTTCGAAATGAATTGCTCCTCCTGTCACCAGTCTACGGGGTTGGGCATGCCGGGTGCGATACCCCCTCTGGCTAAATCGGACTTCCTGATGAAGCGGAGTGATCAGGGCATCGGCGTCCTGCTCAATGGGATCAACAACGAACCCATTACCGTAAACGGCAACCATTTCCAGGGTGTCATGCCCAAGCTCTCCCTCTCGGATGACCAGGTCGCCAACATTCTAACCTACGTGCGTAACAGCTGGGGTAATAAAAGCGCAGTCATCCAGGAAAAACAAGTAAAGAAACTGAGAAACCAATAATATCCGATTTATGAAAGCTCTTGTAGCCAGCGTGTTTTTACTGACCTTCCTGCCTTCTGTCCGCGGGCAGGATCATAAGGGAATGATCCGGGTTCCAGGGGGAATGTTCCAACCCTTCCTGCTCGTCTCGGGCGAAAAGCGCGAGAAACGGGTTCCTGCTTTCCTCCTGGACCAGCACGCGGTTACCAATGCCGAATTCCTCGAATTCGTCAAAGCCGATCCGGAATGGAGAAGATCGAGGGTGTTGCGTCTTTTTGCTGACGCCAACTACCTGAGGCAATGGTCCGGAGACCTGCAGATCGGCGACGAGAAGACCGGCAACAGCCCGGTGACCAACATCTCCTGGTTTGCGGCTAATGCCTATTGCAAATGGCGAGGCAAACGGCTGCCCACCCTCGACGAATGGGAATATGCGGCGGCGGCCCTGCCGGAAAATGCAAGGCCGGGTGCAAGCCTGTCGAGGATCATCCTCGGCTGGTACGATCATCCTACCCCGGCAGTCCTCCCCTCGGTCGGGTCGACCTACAAGAACAAATTCGGAATATGGGATATGCACGGCCTGATCTGGGAATGGGTAGAGGATTTCAACAGCGTGATGCTTCAGGGCGGCAACTTCTATTGTGCCGCCGGTGCCGCCGGCACCGCCAATAAAGAGGACTATGCGGCCTATATGCGTTACGCCTTCCGCGAAAGCCTTCAGGCGACCTACACCGTCGGCAGTCTGGGTTTCAGGTGTGCCGAGGATATAAAATAAAAATCGATTTGTTATGAAAACAATATTTGCACTATTTATCCCGGCGATCAGCGTGATCGTTCTATCCTGTCATCGGAAACAGCTCGTGACAAGCCGGATCTCCTGCTGCCCGCCCGCCAGGACCGCAGTCGCGGCTGAAACCGAGCGGCCCGCAGTCCCGACCGAGACCTCCCTGCCCGCAGTCGCGGCCGAAACCGTCCTGCTGCCCGAAGCACCCTCGTCCATCTACCAGCTACCCGGCAAATGGACCGATGAGCACAACCATGGCATCGAGTTGAGTCAACTAAAGGGCAAAGTGCAGGTGATGGCGATGATCTTCACCCACTGCGCATACGCCTGTCCGCGTCTTGTGCAGGATATGAAAGCGATCGAGGATAGTTTGTCCGGTTCCGAAAAGAACAACGTGGGGTTCGTGCTCGTCTCCTTTGATTCCCAGCGAGACGATCCTGCTCAGCTGCGCCGGTTCGCAAGCGAGCAGGGGCTGGACGACCACTGGACATTGTTGCACGGCGATCCCGGCCAGGTAAGGGAGCTGTCTATGCTGCTGAACATCAAATACCAGGACGCCGGCGACAACAACTATAGCCATTCCAATGCGATCCTTATCCTCGATAAGCAAGGCACGGTCACCAGATCACTGGAAGGCCTACAGCCCCAGACCGCATTGGCCGGTGAGGTGATCAATCAATTAGTCAACAGATAAACGGAATCGATATGGTAACAGCGAAACCCGATCCCTGTGCTCTTGACCGATGCGTGTTGTGCAGATGCTGCAACCCTGAATGGAGCGAACGAGTCGCTAAGAGCCGGACGGTATTCCATTACGAAAAGGGACAAGACATCTTCACCGAAGGCAAAGTAGTACAAGGGCTTTATTTTATTTATAGCGGGGCCGTCAAGGTGCATCAATCCTGGGGACCGGGCAACGAATTCATCCTGCGTTTCGCGGTGTCCGGAGATGTTCTTGGTCACCGGGCACTGGTTAGCGGCGCCGACTCTCCTATTTCGGCAACGGCTCTCGAACGAACAACCCTATGCCATCTCGACAATACTTTCCTGGGAGCCACGATCAAAGCAAATCCATCTTTTGCGCACATGATGATGCAGCTCTATGCCACCGAATTGCAAAAAGCGGAGAAAAGGATGCGTGACCTCGCCATGATGCCGGTGAAGAGCCGGGTAGCGGAAACCCTTTTCGTTATCCGGGAGGTACTCGGCTCCGATGCCGAAGGATATTTCCGGATACCGGTGACCCGGATCGATATCGCCGGCTATGCGGGCACCACTTATGAAGCGGTTTTCCGGTTGCTGACCGCCTGGGCGCGGGATGGGCTCGTGACTATCGCCGGGAAGAAGATCCGGATCAACGAAGAAGAGAAGCTACGCGCATTAATTCAGTATTTCACACTATAAAATTTCATACAATGACCGAACAAAATCTACTGGATGTGACCGTGCTGGAGCCCCGGCAGAAACATCCCACCATTTTCAATCGCTTTGATGCCCTGACACAAGGAGAGGTGCTTACCGTCCTCAACGACCATGACCCCAAGCCGCTTTATTACCAGCTTCTTGCCGAGCGAGGCGATGTATTTCGCTGGGAATACCTGGAGCAGGGTCCCGAGTGGTGGAAGGTGAGGATCACCCGCAGCGGACAGGCGGGTGAAACGCTGGGTCAGCTCGCGGCCAAAGACGGGAGGAAAGCGGAAGTATTTAAAAAATATGGGCTGGATTTCTGTTGCGGCGGGAAAAAGACCGTTCGCGAAGCCTGTGCCGAACAAGGCCTCGATGCGGCGAAGATCGAGCAGGAACTGCAAGAAACCGTCCGTCAAAAGGATACCCATCCCATCCCTTACGACGACTGGTCCCCGGCGTTCCTCGCCGACTATATCGTGAATACCCATCACCGGTATATCAGGAAGCACCTGCCGGAGATCCGGGCCTATGCCGATAAGGTCCTGCGGGTACACGGCGGCCGACATCCGGAGCTGGAGACCATTCGCCGGCTGGTTGAGAACATTCATGACGAGCTCACTCCACATCTCGAGACCGAAGAGAGGATATTGTTTCCCTATATCCAAAGCCTGTGGGCCGTAGCCGAAGGCAGGTTACCCGAGGCGGGCGTGGACATGGCTGTGCTCAATCCCATCCGGCGGATGGAGACAGAACATCAAACGGTGGGAGAATATCTGTCCACGCTGCGAACGCTGACGAACGACTACGCCCCGCCGGCGGACGCCTGTGCCAGCTATACCTTGTTATATCGCATGCTCGAAGCGTTCGAAGAAGACCTGCACCTGCATGTGCACCTGGAGAACAATATCCTGTTCCCAAAGACGCTGGAACTGGAGAACAGGCTAAGTCTTTAAGTAAAACTCCAGTCCCTGGTTGCTAAATGAACTACCAAATGACGACCATAAACGCAAATACCAAGATCGCCACGATCCTCCGCCAAAATCCGGCGGCCATGGAGGCCATCATTGCCCTCTCACCCAAATTCTCCCGGCTGCGCAATCCCATCCTAAGAAGATTAATGGCCGGAAGGACCACGATAGCCATGGCCAGCAGGATCGGTGGATGCACCGTGGACGATTTTTTCACGAGCCTGGCGAAACTGGGCTTCGTCGTCGATAGGGAAAATAAGGAGGAGGACCCCGGCGTGGCTGACCATCGGCCACCCGGCCCCCCTCTCTTACAGCATCTTGGCCCTGACCAGGTGCTCGAATTAGACGTCCGTCCCCTGATCGCGGCGGGTAACGACCCTTTGAAGGCCATACTGGAAAAGATCAGGATGCTCGAGCCGGGCATGGTGTTGAAAATCATCAATAGTTTCACTCCCCTACCCCTGATCGCCTTATTGTCAAAAAAGGGGTTTCGATCGTGGACGGATAATATAGAGGAGGATGTTGTGAATACCTACTTTCTTTTGGATGAGCAGGCGAATGCGGATATCCCGATCGGGGCGCCGGATACTTCGGCCGCCGCAACGTCCAATGAAGCGGCCTGGTCGGCAATGATGAAGCGTTTTGCGGGAAACCTGGTATCGCTCGATGTTCGCGAGCTGCAGATGCCCCTACCGATGATGGCCATCCTGGAGACATTGGATGACCTGCCGCCGGGGAATGGGTTATTCGTCCATCATAAGCGCATTCCCGTGTTCTTGTTGCCCGAGCTTGCCGAACGGGGGTTTACCTACCGCATCCACGAAGCGGAGGGAGAAGTGCAATTGCTCATCTTCAAATCCCCCGGTGATGAAGGTCGTTAGTCAACCATCCGCCACGCACACCAGTCACAAAGTCGTGCTGCCTTTTTATCTATATGCTGCCGTCGCCTTTCTGGCGGCTACGCTGCTGCTATTTATATCCGCTCCCGCCCTGACCGGTCATTTCTTCCAGCCGAAGATCCTTGCCGTTACCCATACGATGGCGCTCGGCTGGGGTACTATGATCATTCTGGGCGCCAGCTATCAATTGCTACCCGTATTCACCGAAAGCAAGCTCTTTAGCCCGACAATCGCTTACCTCTCTTTCGGGCTGGCGGCGGTCGGCATCCCGTTGCTGGTTTATGCCTTTTACCGCTTCGATATGGGCTGGCCGGCTAAAACCGGCGGGACGCTCATCGTTACCGGTATGCTCGCCTATTTTGTCAACGTGTATGGAACGATGGGAAAACGGGAAAATATCCACGCCCTCTACTGTCTCACGGCAGCCGGCTGGTTGTTGCTGGCGACGGGTACGGGTCTGCTGCTCCTCTTCAACTTCACCATGCCTTTCTTACCCCATAGCGCACTCACCTATCTACCCCTGCATGCCCATATCGGCATAGCCGGCTGGTTCCTTCAGCTGATCATCGGCGTGGGTTCCCGGCTGATCCCGATGTTCCTGATCTCCAAATATGAGAACCAACCTTTGCTCCGGTGTATCTACTTTTTGATCAACGTGGGGTTACTCTTGTTTTTGCTATTGTTTTTTGTACAGGCTGATGATCTACTATATATGGTCCCCATCGCAAGTGTCGGTGCGGCCCTGGTCCTTTTCGGGTATTACTGTTACCGCTGCTATCAACTCCGGCTCCGGCGGCGCGTCGAACGCCAGCTGGGAGTCTCCCTGGCCGGCGTGGGCCTGCTGTTTGGACCGCCGGGTCTCCTGATCCCGATAATCGCCCTGGCCGTCCGCGGCAGGGAAGACACCCGTCTCGTCCTGATCTATGGGTTCATCATTTTCTTCGGGTGGATAACCGCGATCATTCTCGGCATGACCTTCAAGACGCTACCCTTTATTGTCTGGAACAAGGCCTATCATAACCGTGCAGCATCCGCGCAGACACCGAATCCGAAGGACCTGGTAGGGAATACGCTGTTTTCGGCCATGATCCTGGCATGGGTCGCCGGGTTACTGGTCGTTATTGCGGGTATAGCCTGTGGTAATCTCACCCTGCTACGGATCGGGACGGCGTTCCTTGTGACCACGGCGTTCTTCTACAATTTAAATGTATGGAAATTGATCAGCCACAAGCCACACGTATCATGAACGTAAGCACGAATAACGAGCTTCAATGCACCATTGCGCTGGCCGCGCTGGAAAGCGTCATCGATCCGGAGATCGGCCTTAACGTGGTCGACCTGGGATTGATCTACCGCATCGATTTTGACGCTCAGCCTGCCAGGATCTCCCTGCTCATGACCCTTACCACTGCTTTTTGCCCCATGGGCGATGCCATCACCGCGGCGGTAGAGCAAGTGATGCACGAGACCTTTTCTACGGTGGAGATCGGCGTCGAACTCACCTTCGATCCGCCGTGGACCCCTGGCAGGATCTCGGAAGCAGGCAACGAATTTTTAAACAGGTAAGGCAGGCGCCGGTTCTCCTGATCGAGGTCATGTCGTATCCTGACGACCGTCATGGCTCCATAATAGGTATAAGGCTATCCTTGCAAAAAAAACTGCAGCACATGGCAACACCCCTGGACGGCGTACTCGTCTATAGAACCCGTTATGGCGCCACGCTAAAATATGCCGAATGGATCAAAAAGGAACTTAGAATACCGATGATCGATCCCGAAAGAATGGATGACCAGGTCTTGTCCGCCTGCGATTTCCTGGTGATCGGCACCCCCGTTTACCTCGGGGAAATGCTGATCCGGGATTGGCTGCATCAAAACGAACAACGGTTAAAGGGCAAACGACTCTTCCTTTTCATCGTGTGCACGCATTTTGCCGATAGTGAAAAACAGCAGATCATGATCAAGGACAATATTCCCGCCGGCATCCTTGCGCGCTGTGAACCTTACTTCCTGCCCGGAGGACTCCCGGTCGAAAAACTCACCCCCGAGGACGCCAGCCTGTTGGGTCTTGCGACGCCGCCGGAGACCCATCGGGATAAAAAGGAGGCGGCTACGTGCAGCATTCCGTTGCAGGAAGAAAATATCCTTCCTTTAGTCGAATCTATCCGATATTTTGTCGTCCATGGGGGCGGGGGTTATTATTAGAGGTCTTTGTGGTTAAAACGCCGGATCGCTGCCCATAGCGGCAGGTTCATCCAGAGTATCAGCAGGGTAACGGCAATGACGATACCGCCCGCACTCCCGAAAAACTCCTGGAAGACAGCGCCGGTGTAGCCCATCATCGCCGAGCTGTCCAGCCTCAGCAGCAGCATGATCCGCCCGAGATCGATGGGATTCATCGCGCCCAATACGATGGAAGGTTTCTCTAACGGGTAATCGCTGAACTGGAACAACAGGAACAATACCAGGCCGTCGTACAACAGGGAAAAATAGAACCAGGCGAGGATGGACACTCCGATGCCCCGGGCCTTGTCCCGCATGCGTACCGATCCCAGGATCGCGAGTGCGGCAAAAATAGCTGTCAGCAAAAAGCCGATAAATACCAGCAACGCCGCCGTGGTCGTATGCTCCATCATCAGCAGCGGCAGCGCGACGCCGACGCCGAAGGCGATCACGAGCGACAGGGCCAGACCGGCATAGATGCTCAGCAGGATCGCCGTGCGCCGGATGGGCTGGCAGACCAGCAGCTCGATGAACTCCACCGAATTGTAATAATAGATCGTCGAGAAAATGATACTCACGAGCGGCAGCACGATCAACACGATATTCAGCAGGCTTAGCAGGACCTTGGTCTCGTTGTCACCCAGGAACAGCATGGTCATCGTGATGGCGAAAAGCAGCACGGTATAGCTGATCAGGATCTTATTCCGCAGGATATCCAACAAGACGTATTTGATGATCTTCCTCATAACATTGAATTTTCCATGACGTGGGCAATAGCGCGCACCAGCCGGTGCTCGCCGGTATCCGCGCGTAGCTGCGGCAGGGTTTTGTGAAACCTGATGCGACCATCCTGCAGGTACACCACCTCGTCTACCAGGTCGTCGAGTTCACTGAGGATATGCGAGGTGACCAGGACCAGCTTTCCCTTTTGGGTTTCCGTGAGGATCTTGTCCGTGAGGATGCCGGCGGAAACCGGGTCGAGCCCCGCGGTAGGTTCGTCCAGCACGATCACGGCGGGATCGAAGAGGAAGGCGAGACAGGCGCTGACCTTTTGCCGGGTACCGCCGGACAAGGTCCGCATGCGTTTGTCGTAGATGGCGGGCAACCGGAAGGCGCGGATCAGGTCCTCGTCCAGCCGCTGGTCGGGCATCCGGCGAATATCCCTGATCATCCCGAAGAGCTGTGCGATGGTCATGTTGTCGGGATACCGGCCTATCTGCGGCATATAGCCGAGATCGGTACGATAGGACCAGTCTTCGAGGATATTCCTGCCCCCGAAGGTGATGTGCCCTTTGTCGGGCACCACCATGCCCAGCAGACATTTGATCAGCGTCGTTTTGCCGCTGCCGTTGGGGCCTATCAGGGCGACGGTTCTTCCCTTTTGCAGGCGGAGGCTTACGTCCTCGAGAACGGGCAGCCGGCCGAACTTTTTCGATATCCCGGAAAATTCGATCATAAGGCTATAGGTTTGATAAGGGGAAATTGATCCACCAGGTCCACGGGGGTAATGCCTGGCACCACCTTTTCCGTCCGGTCGAGCAGGTCCACCATAAAGCTGTGATACAACAGCATCGCCGCGGGGTTCTTTTCCGCGACCATGGCATAAAGGCTTACGGGATGATAGGCTATATCGCCATAACCGTCGCGGTTGAGGTCATAGCCCTGGTATTTATCCCAATAGTTGCGGTCGAAATTATTGAGCACCAGCGACCCGTTAGTCGCCACATCGAAGGTGTTACCGAGAAAATCGTTCCGGGTGATCGTGTCGGCGGAGCAGCTCGCCTGTATCCGGATGGCCCAGCCATTGTCACGGAATACATTCCGTAGGATCTGCACCCGGGTGGTGCCCTCCATATAGATCGCTACGGTATTGTGTACAAAACGGCTGTTCGCGATCCGGCTGTCCGTGATCTCTTTGAGCAGGATGCCGTAGGCGCCGCCGCCCTGGTTGTCGGCAAAGAGATTGTCCTGCATGTCGACGCCGTGCGAGAACATCACCGAAACGCCGGCCTCGTTGTGTTCGAAGGTATTGCGCTCGTAGCGGTCGTTGTGCGAGAACATAAAATGCAAACCGTAGCGGACATTGTAAAAGCTCTTATTTCCCCGGATCAGCGAATTGGTTACAAACTCGAAATAAATGCCGTCGCGGTGCCGGGTGATGCTATTGTTCAATAGCTGCATCGCATTGCAATGCCAGCAATGAATGCCGTTGCCCGGCTGCGCCGAGCTGTCGGCATGCGAGTGGAGGATGTTGTTCTCCAGCACGCAGCTATCCGAGTTCTGGCAGTACAGGCCGAAAAAAGTATCGTCGAGCTCATTGTCCCGGATGACGACGTGTCTTACGGCTGCCAGCCGGATACCGGCGAGATCGTTCCAGCCCGAATAGCCCGAATGCCGGATCACGAAACCTTCTATCGTCACGCCGCTCGCATTTATCGTGACGATCTCGTAGCGGTGTTCGCCATCCAGTACCGGATGGCCGATCCCTTTGAGGAAGATCGGCTTGTCGACCAGCAGCGTTTTTTCGCAATAGACGCCGGGGTATACCAGCACCGTATCTCCCGCGGCGGCGCGGCGGATGGCCTGGGCTACCGAGGGTAGTGTGCTGTGTTGCCGAACGGTCAGGGTCTTGCCGGTGGAGGTGAGGGCCAGCGATAGCAATAGCATTATCGATACAAGTCTTGCCATAGCAGTTGTTGACCGTTGTAGTTACTGTGGTGTAATGCCGATGCATTTGTAAAGGCCGCCAGATTGCCACCCATGGGTGTATGGAGGTCGGGGCATTGGAGCAGGCAAGCGTTCGATGCCACGATCCAGCCGCCGCCCGCAAAATCGATAAGATAGACGGCGCCGATCTCTGTACGGGCCGGCGTGCCTTCCTGCAGCGATGCCAGCAGGCAATGGATGTCGTCGAATTTATATACTTTGCCTTTCTTCGTGCAGACCTCGCCGCCAAAGCGTTTGTCGGCAAAGGTCATTTTACAATAGGAGCAGTTGTCCTGGCCATATGTGATAGGCTGTGGACCCGTGGCGCACCCCTGGAGCGAAAAGGAGAGCAGCAGTAGGGCCGCCGCCATGGGCATCACCCGCCGGCGCTGCTGACCCGCGCCAAGCCAATCCAGGACCAGCAACCCGGCGATCACCCCGCCTACGCCGATGAA
This sequence comes from Puia sp., assembly GCA_035946435.1. Lineage (GTDB taxonomy): Bacteria > Bacteroidota > Bacteroidia > Chitinophagales > Chitinophagaceae > Puia. The sequence goes on from DASYZH010000360.1 coordinate 19,131, forward strand.
GATCCAGCCGCCGGCATCCGGGATCGAATAGGCGCCGAAGTTCAGGAGCTGTTTATAGCCGAGCAGCGGCGGTTGATAGGCCATCCCGGGAACCCTGATGGGCGCTTCAGGATCGAGGTTATGGCCATAGTTGTATTCCCAGCGGTAAAAATCGATCATCGAGGTAAAGGCGATGAGCAAAAAAAGAAAGGCCCAGCCATAGAACACCTTGCGCCGGTTGATCAGCAGAACCAGGAATCCCAGCGCTGCGAATCCGCCGATGATATACGGCAGGGCGATGAACTCGACAAAATCGCGGGTATGCAGGGTACGCATCCCGATATAATGATTCAGCCCGTTGACCACGTCCACGTCGCCGCCGATGTGGTTGGCATAGATCTTTAACGTCAATCCTTCCGGATATTGCGGAGCGGAGAGCTCTATCTTCCAGATCGGAAGATAGAGCACCAGGATAAGCCCCAACGACAGCACAAGAAGGATGCCCCGGAAGCCGGACGGCAATTTCTTTTCCATAACCTTATTATTGATTTTTTGCTACCGACGAATCCGGTAGATTGGTACCATAAAGCAACGGCGTGTTCGATCCGGCTTTCGACACCCGGACATAGCCCTGCATCTCCTGGTGCAACGCGCTACAGAAATCCGTACAGTACATGGGGAAGACTCCCGTTTCCGTAGGCGTCCATTTCAGCGTGCAGGTCTCGCCGGGCATAACAAGGATCTCCGCATTGGCCGCGCCTTTGACGGCAAAGCCATGGGGGATGTCCCAATCCTGCTCCAGGTTAGTCACATGGAAATAGACGTCATCGCCTAATCGCACGCCCTCTATATTGTCGGGAACAAAATGGGACCGGATGGCCGTTATATAGACGTCTATCTTATTCCCATCCCTTACCACCTTGGCAGCCTTTTCGCCTTTGGTGACATAAGGATTGTTGTTGTCCTCGATCTTGTAGTATTTTACCGAGTTCTTCGCAATCAGGTCCGCCGGGATCGCCTGTGCATAGTGTGGCTCGCCGATGGTCGGGAAATCCAGGATCATCTCCATCTTGTCGCCGGAGATATCATAGAGCTGTGCGCTCTGCGCCAGCTCCGGGCCCGTGGGCAGATAGCGGTCTTTGGTGATCTTGTTATAGGCGATCAGGTATTTGCCATAGGGATGTTTGGAGTCTCCGCCGGGGATGCAGAGGTGTCCTACCGAATAGAAGGTGGGTTTCCGGTCGAGCACCTGGAGATCTTTCAACGACCATTTCACAACCTCCGAGGATACGAAGAAGGACGTGTAGGCGTTCCCTTTGCCGTCGAACTCCGTATGCAAGGGGCCCAAGCCGGGTTTTTGTACTTCGCCGTAAAGGGCGGCTTCGTATTTGATCACGGGTATGCCGGCATAGTCGCCGTCGAATTGCTTGTCCGCAATCGCCTTTTGGATCTTTTCGTACGAGAACACGGGGATCAGCGCGGCCAGCTTGCCGCTACCCACGATGTATTCTCCCGTGGGGTCGACGTCGCAACCATGCGGCGATTTGGGACAGGGGATGAAATAGACCAGGCCGGGCAATTGTGCCGGGTCCAGTACCAGCACCTGGTTCTCCGTGGTGGAGCTGGCGGTCTCTGATTTTTCGTCATAGACGTTATGTACATACGATACCTTTCGAAGCTCGCCCTTGTGCTGGCGGGCATATTCCCCGGCCTTGCGCCAGTTCACGGCCATGATAAAATCTTTATCGCGCTGCGAGGCATTTACCTCCAGCAGGGTGTGGGCCTGTTCCGTGTTATAGCAGGAGAAGAAGAACCAGTCCGCGCTGGGGCCCTTGCCCGCATGGCTCAGATCGAAATCGACGCCGGGTAGCAGCAGCTGGAATGCCAGTGAGAACCGGCCGGTGGCGGAATCGACCTTGATAAAGCTTACCGTACCATGAAAGTTTTTTTTGTAGGAGCTGATGGGCACATCGGTATTGTCGCCTATCGGCACGCTGAACCGGGTACCGGCCACGATGTATTCGGTATTCTCCGTACAGAAGGGCGACGAGTGGTTACCGGCGCTATTGGGCAGCTCCAGGATCTCTTCCGTTTTGAAGGTGCTGAGGTTGATTCGGGCGACGCGGGGCGTATTGTTCGCGTTGGCGAACAGCCAGCGGCCATCCGGGCTGCCGTCTTTTTGGGAAAGCTCGAGGTGGTGCTGGTCGTCCCAGGGCACAAACCCGTGAGAAGTATTCAACATAACTTTTGTCTCTTCGCTATAGCCATACCCGTTTTCGGGGAAAACGGAAAAGACGGGAATGAGCTTGAGCAGTCTGCCGGAGGGCAGGCCATAAACAGCGACCTGGCCGTTGAACCCGCCCGAGACAAAATTGTAAAACTCGTCGTATTTGCCCGGGGCGACATACGCCTTTTCGGCGGCATCCGAGGTAATCGCCGTAGCCGCATTCCTTGGCTTACAGCCAGGTATAGTTGCAGATAGCCCGACAAGGGTCGCGGCCATCATGAAAAATCTGTACGTAGACATTTTAATTAGCGATTTAGCATTAGCAATGGAGATATTATTTGGACGCGTCGTTATTGCGCATGAATTCCAGGATATTCCGCGCGTCGTCATCCGAGAGATGCTGATTCGGCATGCGGACCATACAGATCTGCAACAATGCCTGCGCATGCGGGTCCTTGTCGATCATTTCGTCGGTGTTCGTCACAAAATTCATGATCCATTCGGGTTTTCTCCGGGTATTGACACCCAGCCAACCCGGCCCGACGAGCTTTTCCGACGTCAGCTTATGACAGGCTGAGCATTTGAGATCGTACACATTCTTGCCGGCCGCGACCATCTTGAGATCGATCGTCGGGCTCAGGTCCACATGCGTGAATTTTCCGGCGCCTTTTACGGAATCGTAGTCGGCACTTGTTGCGCTTGATGCCGGCGCGGCTGCCTCCGGCGATGCGGCTGCCCCGGTGGAGCCACCGCCGTTGTTCGTGCAGGCCCAGGTAAATCCCAGCAGCGCTGCCGCCAAAAGAATTTTTCTCATTTTTTAGTCGATTGAATGATTTTTATAAATCCGCACAAGATTACGCTGTGCATTTTCCCGGAAATATGATCTATATCATCAAACTCCCTAACACGTGTCATACATGCCGCTCCGGGGCGCCGGTAGTTTTGGGTATGGATATCTCACTTCGGCGTTGGGTGATCTATGCCGGCATCAACCTGCTTGTCGTTTCCGTTCTCGGCGCGCTGTTACGTTACAAAGGGGTCTTCGGCCTGCCCGTCGTCGACTACAATTACCTGCTTCACGCACATTCGCATTTTGCCTTCTCGGGGTGGGTGACCACGGCGTTGTTTGCCGGGTTGCTGAATATCCTCGACGCTTCCGGGGTTAGGCTGTCCCGGGTTTATCGCTACCAGTTCTGGCTCAACCAGCTTTCGAGCTTTGGAATGCTGGTGAGTTTTATCATTCAGGGCTATGGACCCGTTTCCATTGTGTTCTCGTCGCTCTCGGTGGTCTTTTCGTATTGGTTCGCTTTTTGTTATTGGCGCGATGCCAGGACCGCGGGCTGGCCGCCGGTGGTCCGGCGCGCCATTGGTTTTGCGCTCGTCTACCTGGTGCTGTCCAGCCTCGGGCCTTACCTTTTGGCCTATAGCATGTCGCATGGGGTGGGTGACCGGGCCTTTTACTACAATGCGATCTATCTCTATTTACATTTCCAGTACAATGGGTGGTTTACGTTCGGTGTGCTGGCCCTTTTTATCTGGTGGGCGTTTCGTTATCGTGTACCTGGCCACAGCGGCGGCGGGCACGACGGAGGTGACGGCGGCGGGTACGCTGGAGGTGACGGCGGCGGTAGCCGTGAGGTCCGCGATGGCCGGCTCGTGCGGGTATTTATCTCGCTCCTGGGTCTCGCCTGTATCCCGGCCTATTGTCTTTCGCTGCTTTGGACCGACCCGCCCGTCTGGGTATGGATGGCCGCGGCCTTCGCCGCGGTCCTGCAACTGGCCGCGGGGTTTGTCCTTTTGACCCTTTTGGTTCCCAACCGGCGCACATGGTCGGCATCTCTGTCCGTTGCCGTGAAGATACTTTGGAGTCTCGCGTTTGCGGCCTTTGGTATCAAGCTGATCCTTCAGGCAGGCTCGGTGCTGCCGGTGCTGGGGCATCTCGCATTTGGCCACCGCTCCGTGATCATCGCCTACCTGCACCTGGTGTTGCTAGGCTTCGTGACCCTGGCGCTGCTTGGCTTTTTTGTGACACAAGGGCTGCTCGATCTACGCACCCGGGCAGGGAGAATGGGGCTGACCGTCTTCACCGGCGGTGTGCTGGTCAACGAGCTCGTGCTATTCGTGCAAAGTCTGTTGCAGATCTTCTCTGTGGTGTGGACGGACGCCGGCTATTGGTTGTTTGGCGCGGCCTTGCTGCTATGCCTGGGCGCCCTGCTGCTTTCCGCTGTTCAGCTGCGCGGCCGATCCGGTGCCATTCAGGTATAACCGGCAGACCATGGTTATCGTCATTGCCAAAGGAAATATACCTTTGGTCCATGCAATTATACGACGCCCTCGCCATCCTCACCGTATTGGCGGCTGTTTTCGGCTATATCAACCATAGGTTCATCCGGTTGCCGGACACCATCGGTGTCATGCTCATCTCGCTGGTAGCTTCACTGGCCATCATAGCCATTGGCTATATCCAACCCAAAGTCTTCCGGGACATCACCACATTTATCCGCAACATCGATTTTTATACCATAGTCGTGCGGGTTATGCTGAGCTTTCTGCTTTTTGCCGGCGCCATCCATGTCGACGCCAATGAGCTTCGCCGGCTTCGGGCACCGATCCTGACCTTTTCGACGCTTAGCGTTTTGCTTTCCACTGCCTTTATCGGTATCATGCTCTATGTCCTTTGTCCGTTCTTCAACCAACCCATACCATTTATTTATTGTCTACTGTTCGGTGCGCTGATCTCTCCGACGGATCCCATCGCCGTCCTTAGCATCCTCCACAAGGCCGGGATCCCGAGATCGCTGGAGGTAAAGATCACCGGTGAATCGCTTTTCAACGATGGAGTGGCGATCGTCCTGTTCCTATGTATCTATGAACTGGCGCTTTCGGGGACCGGCGATCTGCGGGTGTCTCACCTGCTCGGGTTGTTCCTCCGGCAGGCGGGTGGTGGAGTGGCCCTGGGCATCGCACTGGGCTATGCCGGCTATTACCTGCTCCGGAGCATCGACTATTACCAGGTGGAGGTAATGATCACGCTCGCCATTGTCATGGGCGGCTACCTGCTCGCCGGGGCACTCGATGTCAGCGGTCCGCTGGCCATGGTGGTCGCCGGCCTGATAACGGGGAATAAAAGCCGGCGTTTTGGCATGAGTGATCTTAGCAGGGACTACCTGGACAAGTTCTGGGGTCTGGTGGATGACCTGCTCAACGCCGTGCTTTTTCTGTTGCTTGGCTTCGAGATGCTGGTTATCCCTTTCCGGCCTTCCTGGTTAGTGCTGGGCTGCGTTGCTATCGCCGTGGTCCTTGTTGCGCGATATCTTTCGGTGTGGTTGCCGATACGGACACTGAGACTGAGAACCGGCTTCCAGAAGAACACGGTGGGCATCCTCACCTGGGGTGGCCTTCGGGGCGGGCTCTCCGTAGCCCTGGCCCTCTCCCTGCGGGATGGCGTATATGGTGATCTCTTCGTGGTGATCACCTATATCATCGTGCTTTTCTCGATCGTGGTGCAGGGGCTCACTATCGGCCGATTTGCAGCGTCTGTGAAGAAATAGGTCAGGCATGCGCGATGAAGACCGGGATCTTATGCTCGCTGATCACCTGCTCCGCAAAGCTGTGTTTTGCCAAATAAGAGAAGGGAGAGCGGCCATAAGAGCCGGTGACGAGCAATACATCCTTTTTTTCCCCGATCCAGGTGGCAAAATAATGCGATGCTTTGAAATGCAGCTTCGAGAAACCCATGGCGTCGAAGTGCTGTCGGGTATATTGCCGCAACCGTCCGAGATCGGGAATCCTGTCTTCCGGTTCGTCACGGACATAGAGCATTTCGGTGGGAAGATCGGTGAGCTTCGGGAACAGATAGCAAAATTGTTTGATCGCGAAAAGACTTTCTTTGGTTCCGTCGTAGGCCATGAACACGTGGTCACATTGTTTATAATCCTCCGGGATGATCACTACGGGGCATTCCGCGCCGGAAAGCGCTTCGCGAAGATAGACATTGGGCTGCTGCAAATTGATGTCGGCATAGAAAAGCTCCCCGCTCAGCACCAGCACATCGGCAAACCGGCTTTCGCCAACGAGGACGTCTTTATCCCACTGCCCGTCGTGCACATGCACCTGGTAACGGATATGGTGTTGTTCGCATTGCCCCGCGAACAGGGCTTTATTGGCTGCCATTACCTCGTGTTCCCGCTCCCTGATCCGGTCGTAGGGCCCCTGCACGACGATTTGGCTAACGGCCACCATGGCGTCCAAATCGATGGGATTGAAGAACAGCCCCACGACGTGCACCGGCTCCTGCTCTTGCATGGAGCGCAGGAAATTAAATGCGCCTTGCGGAAACTCCTTTCCCGCGCAGACGAAAAGTACTTGTTTTTTCATATGAGTTCCCTCCCGTGATCATTTTGTTGTTTTAAAGTCCAGTCCCGGGTCATCCGCGTCCCGATCCAAAAATTGCCGCTTTTACGGAATACCTGTGGCGCATTACCGAATACCTGTTGAAGCGCGGTCTCCAGCTCGCTGACCTTCGTCGTCTCGGTGATATTCAGCTCATCGAGAAGCAGACCTCTCGCTTTCTTGCGCAGGATGTCGAAATCAGGTCCCTCCAGATCTGCCGCGTCCGGCCGGATGTTCCCATTCTTTTCAAACTCGATCTTCAGAAATGGATAGATCCTGTTGAATTCGTTTTCCACTACCCGGACAAATTGTCGTTCGACATACGCTTTCATAAAATGTGCTCCCATAACAAAAATATTTCATACTCCACAATAGGGCATGACGAAGAACAGCGCGGGGCATGATCTTCGTCATGCGGATTCCAACAGCAGCGGCTGCGAGGCCCGCCAGGTAGCAGGCGGCCTAGAGCGCCAGCTTTTCGTGCACTTTAACCGCGGCATGGGCACCGGTGTCCGCATCGGCGATCTGCATCACCACGCGTCCTTCCAGCTCACCGCGGTGCATCCGCGCAAATATATCATTGATGTTTTCCAGCCGGGCCGTGTGCACCGTCGCCCTGACCTTGCCGGCTACGGCAAAATCGATGGCTTCCTGCAGGTCCTGCCGGGTGCCCACGATCGAACCGCGGATGGTATACCGGTTGAGCACAGTGTCGAAGATAGGCAGGTCGAAACCGCCGGGCGGAAGGCCATTGAGACTGATGACGCCCTTGCGTCTCAGCGCAGACAGCCCTTGTTTGAAGGCAATGGGGGAAACCGCGGTGACGAGCACGCCATGCATTCCGCCGACCATCTTCTTGAGGAAGACGCCGGGATCCTGTTTCTTTGCATTGACCGTGAGGCTGGCTCCCAACGAACGTGCCAATGCCAGCTTGTTTTCTGCGACGTCGATGGCTGCAACCTGTAACCCCATGGCCTTTGCATATTGAACCGCCAGGTGGCCGAGACCGCCGATACCCGAGATCGCCACCCACTGGCCCGGACGGGCTTCCGTTTCTTTCAATCCTTTATACACGGTGACCCCGGCGCAGATGATGGGCGCCATCTCGATAAAATCGATCCCCGCAGGAAAGCGGGCAACGTAGCGCGCATCGGCGAGCACGTATTCGGCGTAACCGCCGTCGACACTGTAACCGCCGTTCTGCTGCTGTTCGCAAAGCGTTTCCCAGCCCGTGATACAGTATTCGCAGCAACCGCAGGCGCTATACAGCCAGGGCACGCCGACGATATCGCCTTCCTTCACATTCTTTACATCCTGGCCCACCGCCGCCACATAACCGATGGCTTCGTGGCCGGGGATCAGGGGAAGCTTTGGCTTTACGGGCCAGTCGCCGCTGACGGCATGGAGATCGGTGTGGCATACGCCGCTGGCGATCACTTTGACGACGATCTGATGCAATCCGGGCTCTTTCACCGGCATCTCTTCTATCCGGAGCGGCTCGCCGAATGCATGTACGACGGCCGCTTTCATTGTTCTTGGTAACATAAGATTTCTTTTAAGTGAGCTTTTTAAAAGGCGATGGAGGCTTCCGCGCACCAGCCGTAGAATTTACCCCCGTTGAGGATATTGTTGACGGGATAGCCCATATACACCTGGTTGACATATTCGACCTTCATCATAACATTCCGCGTCAGGAACCAGCCTGCCGATGCGGCTTCGCGCTCGATGGTGATCTTGTTGGCATATCCCTGTAGGGCGGCGTTGACGTTATTGTAGCGGAATCCTATCCAAAAATTTTCGTTCCGGGTAAAGCGATAGATCACGTCGAAGGCATACTGTGTAGCCTGGCGCTGGGTCTTTTCCGCGGCGGTACGGCCTTTGGCGTTCTCATAGGTACCGAAGAGCTCGAGGCCTTTGTATTTCAGGAAAGCATTGCTCATGAACGTGTTCACTTCTTCGCTGAAGCCCGGGTTGAGCCGGCCCGAGAAGGGGTTATAGTCGTTTGCATCGCTGAGTGTGGTGCCTTTGGCAATTGCCGCGTTCGACATCACGTCGTAATAGTGCGAACCCGTACGATCGCCGCCAAAGAGCGTGTTGCTGTTGGCACTTTTATCGACATAAAAGCTCTGGCTGAGACGTAACCTAAAGTCCCTTGTGAGCTGCTTATCATACCCGACCTTTCCATGGAAGGCCGCATCATATTTGTTGAGCTGCCCGGTGGCCGAGTCGACTTTTGTAGACGAGAGGATCGTGGGATCCAGCTCGCCGTTCGTTATCCCGCCGAGTGCGAACAGGCCGCTCTTGTGGTGGTAGATGACCTCGCCGCCGATCTCGGTAGCAAACTCGTCCATGATGTAGTTCTCGATGAACGGATTGTAAATCGTGTTACCTCCATCCGTTCTACGGAACACCTGGTCGCCATAATCGACATCGAACTGTCCTACCTTGATGGTCAGGTGTTTCATCAGGTTATCGACGAATTCGCTGTGTAAGAACAGCAGCTTATCGAACTGGATATAGCCGCCTTTTACCCAGACATCTTCGTGGTGACGGGAGGCGAGATAGGTAGTCAGGTTCACCCGGATACCATCCGCCAGCTGGGCGTCGAGGTTCAGGTTGGCCATAGCCAGGTCGAAACCGGGAGTCAGCGATTCGAGGCTGTTGACGTTGCCGGTGTAACCGTTTTGGGTCATTGCCGACGCCGTATTCTTGTTGTTCAGATTCTGAAAGGTCTCTTCGAAATTGCCACCTACCTTAACATGGACCTTATGGAAGGAGGTCGTGTCGTCCTTTGTCGTTTCGAATACATTGAGACCCGTGTGGTCGTTGGGGCGATAATATTGCATTTCGCCCTGCTGAGCCGCCGCCCCGAAACCAAGGGCCAGCAAAAGGATCGTAAATAAATGTAGCTTTTTCATTGTCAATTTTTTTGATTGTTGGAAATGGTTTGGTTGATAAAGTCTGTTTTAAAATGTATGGTGATATCGGGTGCCGCGCGCATCGTGCCGAAGAGCGCCGTGGGCGGTCTGACGCCAAAATCGTTCATGTTCAAATTCTCGTATCCTTCGAACCGCAGCTTTCCCTGGCTGATCTCGCAGGTCTTCACCTGCATGATCACCGGCTTTCTTATGCCCGCCAGCGAAAGCCAGCCCTTCACGGGGACGGTGGTTTCGCAATTCTTCACGGGCATCAGTCGCTGCGGGTTGCTCAGGGTAAAAAGGATCTCGGGATAGGCGCCGGCTTTAAGCGCTTCGTATGTCTTGTTATCCATCACCCGGCCCATATCGCTTTTGATCGACAGGGCGTCCATGCAGATACGGATCGAGGTGAGGCCGATGCTGCCATCCGGATTTATTGCCGCTTCCATGGCGCCGGTGACCTTGCCGACATTTTCTTTCCAGTCCCGAACGTTCGACGTGCCGTTGATCGTCACCGCATATTCGCCGGAGAGGACATACAGGTCCCGGGCAGGTTCGGCGGCCGCCAGCAGCAACAGGGGAAGCAGTAAAAGAGAAATGGGTTTCATACCGGGCGATTATAGAAGTTATGGGTTCGCTTTTTCGAATACCAGCCCCGCGACGATACCGGCTGTTCAGGCCCGTTTTAAGATCAGGTTGAAGGAAAGGACAATATCGTTGCCTGTTTTTATGGTACCGAGCATGAAGGTGGGCGGATCGATGTTGAAGTCCTTCATGCTGATCTTTTCCGATCCGGTGATGGTCATCGTGTTGCCGGCTCCCGGTTTGCAGACCGCTATGACCTGTGCCTCACGCGTGGCTCCTGCGATGGTGAGCTTACCGTTACAGGTCACGGTGCTGGCACCGCCGGCGCCGGGTGTTAAGGTTACCGAGGTCAGCGTATAGCTGATCACCGGATCCTCATCGGTTTTGAGGGCTTTGTAGGCATTGTTGTCCATAGCCGTGTGCTCGCTTTTCAGCGCGTTTACCGGCGTGGAGAAGATGAGGCTGCTGAGGCCGCTGATCTGGCCGCCCGCGTTGAAGTTGAAGACGGCCGTGCACTCTGCTTTTACGGATTTCATCGTCCAATCGTGTAAGGTAGACGTGCCGCTGATCAAAAGGTCTACCGTAGAGCCGCTGTACCTGACCTGCGCACTGGCCATCAGGCAAAGAAGTTGCAGGGAGAAAAGCAGGGGAAGTCTCCCTACTTTTCCCGGGTTCTTTTGGGAATACATGTCAATTGATTTTGTTGAAAGGATATGTCTGTAATGCGATGTAAAAGTAGCCGCCGGGCATTTGGCCGGGCATGACCTTCGTCAACGATACGGCTGATCTTTCGCAGGTGGACAGACGACCTTTACCCGAGATCAGGAGTCTGGCAAGCGTAGCCGCGATCACCGGGTCATTGTTCGCTGCCGACTACATCGTAAGGCACACCGGTGGCGGCGGCGGCCGGAACGCGAAAATGCTGACCGTCGTCGACGTACAGCTGGAAGAAGGGAACCGTGCTTGTTCAATTCATTGTCGACAAAGAAGGCAATGTCAGTGATGTGGAGGCCGTCAGCGGCCCCGAGGCCGGCGGACTGCGTGAAGAAGCTATGCGGGTCATCCGGCAAAGCGGAAAATGGATCCCGGCCATTCAAAACGGGCGAACGGTCAAGTCGTATAAGAAACAACCCGTGATCTTTAAACTGACCTGGATAATCGCTCATGGTGAATAGTTAGATAACTAAAAAAGACGAAAATGAATATTCAAATGAAAAGGGTATATGAAAAGTCGGTCAAAGAAGACGGCATACGTATCCTTGTAGACAGGCTCTGGCCACGGGGCCTCACAAAAGAAAAAGCCAGTATTGATTTATGGTTGAAAGAGATCGCTCCCAGCACCGAACTTCGAAAATGGTTTGGTCATGATCTTGAGAAATGGAATGAATTTCAAAAACGATATCGACAGGAGCTCAAAAATAATGAGAGCCAGGTCTCGCTCTTGAAAGCACAGCTTAAAAAAGGAACGGTGTTTTCGGAGAAAGGCTAATAACCCCTGCGTTGCATGGGCGGCGACGGCATCGAGCGTGTCCTGTCGCGGCGGTTGAGATGGGCATCGGCACCTGAGCGGGCGAAGATGATCATGGCATGGGCGCCCGCAGGTATCGTGAGGTCGGCTTATGGTTAGTTGATCAGATTCCTGAGCTTACTTACGTCGAGCAGGTAGATCCTGCCGTCCGTGATATCGATGAGCTTTTCCTTTTTAAAATCGCTAAGCGTGCGGGTCAGGGACTCCGGCGCGGAGCCTACGATGGCGGCGAGATTGTCGCGGGATACGGTTATAAAACACCTGCCGTCCTCACTGGAATGAAAATGGTTATAGAGGCTTAGTATCCCATTAGCTACCTTTTTCCTTAACGAGCTATAGGCGAGATTGAGCAGTCCGGCCTCACTTTCGGTGGCATTGCGCGCCAGCCAGCGGATCAGCTGTTGCGAAAGGGCCGAGTCGCTGCCCAGGATCTCCAGGAATTCCAGCCGCGGAAGAATGATCAGCGCGGCGTCTTCCAGCACCTGGGCGTTATCCGTATAGGTCCCGCCGCGCACCGCGGCGATATACCCTATACAGTCGCCCGGTCCATAAATATGGGTGATCAATTCCTTGCCGTCGGTATGGACTAAAAAGGTCTTGACCTTCCCTTTGACGATATACCACACCTGGGTAGCGCGCTGCCCTTCCGAATAGAGCTGTGCTTTTTTCCGGAAATAGCGGATGTCCCGGTCGCCCGGATTCCAGGTTTGTTCGGCGGCTTCGACCGGCCCGGGTGTGGCCGGAGCGCCGGCCGGATGGTCCAGCAATCGGCGCCGGTGTTTCTCCAGGCAGGCCTCTATCGAACGAAGCAATTCTACGCCATCGTATGGCTTGGAGAGATAGTCGTCGGCGCCGGCCATCATCGCCTTGCGGAAATCATCTTTTTCCGTGAGTGTCGTCAGAATGATCACGGGAATACTGCGCGTCTCCGGGTATTGCTGCAGGGCATGAATGACCCCGTAGCCATCCAAAACGGGCAGCTCCACATCGGAAACGATGAGATCGGGTTTCTCCGCGACGGCCATTTGTACGCCCTGCCGGCCGTCTGCGGCGCTGATCACAGTGTAGTTGGACAGACCGAGCAACTCCCTGAGGTTGTCTGCCGTCTCGTGCTGCTCTTCGATGAGTAATATTTTTTTCATAAATAGACATCTGAAGGCAAGATATATCCGGCCGCCAGGGATTCGCATGAAGTATATCATTTGGCGGAATGATTAGCGTCACTCGGCAGGCGGGCCTATCCTGCTAATTTCGGGTTGTCAAAATTAATAAATCATGCTTGGAAAATTAACGATGCCCGAGATCGAGCGGCTGCTGTCCAAAGAGGTGGTAGGCCGTATCGGCTGTACCGACGGCGCGATGGTCTATGTGGTGCCCATAAGCTATACTTATGATGGAGAGTATGTCTACTGCCATACGCACGAAGGCCTCAAAGTACAGCTGATGCGCAAGCACCCGCGGGTATGTTTCGAGGTCGACCATCTCCACAATATGGGCAATTGGCAGAGCGTCATCGCACATGGTGATTTCGAGGAGCTAACTGATACGGCAGCGCGCAACTACGCCCTGCAGAAGTTGCATGAGCGGATCTTGCCGATCGTCAGCAGCGAGACCACGCATTTGTCGCCCGACTGGCCTTTTCCCCCGGCCGAATTGAGCAAGATCGAAGGTGTGACCTTCCGCATCCGGCTGGATGAGAAATCGGGGCGTTATGAGAAATCGCATACGCTGATGCAAAGTTTTTTCATTATCTGATCACACGCCCGGTGCGGAGGCCATCGGCCAAACACGGCATTTCGCCAACCTCGCCATCGATCGCGCTTTCGATGGTCAATTTATCGCAATCTATTGGATCAGCGGGGGAAGAGATGGGCGAACTGACGGATCGCAAAAGCAGCGGAATCAGGTCCGCGAACCGGCTTTCCCGGATGATCTCGTTTAACGGCACGCCCCGGTCCCGGTGAACCAACGAGAGGGTCTCCCGGCAGACACAGGCCGTTTCCAATGATCACGATCATTGCCGGGGATGAGCAAACTCATGGGAGCCAGGGTGACACGGCGGCTATCTTTGTTTTAAATAAATTTCCTTGAACATGCCTATACTTACCAAAGACAATGTGCTTTTGGCGGCGCCACCCGTGGCTACAGAGCCATCGATAGCGCTCGTATTCCCATTCGATCCGAAAATGACACCGAGGGCAGAGCTCGACCTGGCGATAAAACGGCTTTTAGGCACGGCGGAAAAACGGCTGCTGACGGGTTATCCCGGTGACGCCGTCCTGCCGGTGATCAAACGGTTACAGCAAGCGTTGCGCCGGCTAAACTATTCTACGCATAAACGCAGCGTCGCCGTCTGGGTATCGCCATCGAAAACAGAGACTACGTATATGAATTTTGCGGTGGAAGAACGGCTTTTCGTGGATCAGCCCTTCCGGGTCCGCGACATTGCCGACTGCAAACCCTCCGGCAAGGAATGTCTGCTGCTGCTGCTCACGGGGAAGGAATCCAAAATGTATTTGCACAATGGAAATGGGCTAAAGCTGATCAAGACGAACGGGGCCCAGCATGTTTTTGCCTATCTGAACGAAGTGCCGGAGCGGACGGCGAATTTTTCCGACCCGGCGGACCGCCACGAGGTCATGCTGAATAAGTTTCTTCATCATATGGACCAGGGCCTGGCGTATGTCCTGAAGGCCTATCCCCTACCCGTTTTCGTCGCCGGTCCGGAGCGGGTTGCCGGACATTTTTCCCGTATCACCCATCATGCCGGCAACATTGCCGCCTACATTTATAAAAATTGCATCCACAGTCCCGAAAAGGACCTGGAAGCCCTATTGCAACCCCTGCTCGACGAGTGGCAGCAGCTACGGCAAAAGCTGCTGTCCCTCCAGCTGGAAAAGGCTTTTGAAGCGGGCAAGCTGGTATGCGGGATCGAAGCCGTGCGGAAGGCCGCGCGGTGCAGCAACTCCCGGCTGGTAGTGCTGGAAACATCGGCTGCCAACCCCGCCGATTTCTTTACGGACGGGTCCGTTGACCAGATCGTCCAGCGGGTGCTTGAAAATGGGGGTGATGTGGAAAAGCTGGATGTCGGCGGTCTGGGGCGGTTCGGCCCGGTAGCACTTATCCGGTACTATTGATCTGGTACTATTGATCCGGGAGAATTGATCCGGGAGAATTGTACATTTAGGGCAAATTCGCAGCCAGGCATGTTCAAAGAAAAATCGGCGCACATATTACTGTTTTGCTTTATCGTGACCGCCTGTACCGCGGTCCTGCAATATCTGAATCCGACGTATAGCTTTTTCGACGGCGGCCTTGTAGCGGCGGTACTGCTTACGGTTTTCGTGCAGAACGATCTGTACACCCGTCTGTTCGGGTTCCTCGGTGGTCTGCTGGTGGTGGCCGCGGCCTTTTATCCCCATGATTCCATGACGTTGTCGCAGGCGCTCCTGCAACATCTCTTCTCGCTGATCATCGTGGTCATCGCGACGATCTTCGTGCTGTATGTAAAAAAACTATACCGGAACATCGAAGCGGAGCAGCACCAGGTCACCGCACTTTTCGAGCACGCCACGGAAGGCATCGTCCTCACCAACGAAAAGGGGAAGATCGTGCTGCTGAACCCCGCCGCCTACCGCCTGTTCCAATACGACCAGGGCGAATTGGTGAGCCAGTCGATCGACATCCTGATCCCACAGCGGTTCCATGCCCGGCACGTGGCAGACCGGGAAGGCTTCTACCAGCATCCCGGCAACCGGACCATGGGACATGGCCGCGATCTTTTCGCCCGGAAAAAGGACGGCACCGAATTTCCTGTGGAGGTCAGCCTGAGCTATTACCGGCAAAAGAATGTGTTGTTCGTGATCGCCTTTATCGTCGACATCACGGAGCGTAAGAAAGCGGAGCAGGAACTGTTGCAAAAGCAGGAGCAGCTAAAACGCATCAGTGAAGACATCAGCAAGCTGAATACGGAGCTGGAGACCAAGGTGGAGCAGCGGACGCTGATCCTGCGTGAGGCTCTCCAGGAACTGGAGCGTTCCCAGGGGGAGCTCAGCGAGGCGCTGAGCAAGGAAAAAGAGCTCAGCGAGATCAAATCGCGTTTTGTCTCGATGGCTTCGCACGAGTTCCGGACGCCGCTGAGCACGGTGTTGTCCTCCGCCGCGTTGCTGGGCCGGTATACGCAAAGCGAAGACCAGGAGAAACGCGACAAACATATCAAACGCATAAAAGATGCCGTCAAGCATCTCAATGACCTGCTGGAGGACTTCCTGAGCCTGGGTAAGCTGGAAGAAGGCAAGATCAAGGCCGAGCCTGCTGAGTTTGTGGTGGGTGAATTCCTCGATGAGGTGGTGGAAGAAATGCGACCGCTGGCAAAGCCGGGGCAACAGATCCATTGCGACTATGGCGATGGGGAGCGCTTTGTCTCCGATAAACGCCTGCTGAAGAATATCCTGATCAACCTCCTGAGCAATGCTGTCAAATTCTCGCCCGAAGGCGCAGGTATCTGGTTGCGGGTCACTCATCCCGCCGATGGAGGCCTCACACTCGCAGTAAAAGACCAGGGCATTGGCATCTCGCGTGAGGATCAGCAACATCTCTTCTCCAGCTTCTTCCGCGGCGGCAATGCACTCAACATAGAAGGCACAGGCCTCGGTCTGCATATCGTCAAACGGTATGTCGATCTGCTGGGCGGTGATGTTCATCTCGAGAGCGCCATCGGCGAAGGGACCTGTATTACCGTCGAGCTACCGGTTACCCTTCCGGCCCCGGCGGAAAATTCGTGAATTGGGGGATGGTCAATGACACGAGATCACCTTTCCGGGTGCCGCGGCCATTGCGGGGCTGAGGAAGGGAATGCCGAGATCGAGGCCGCGGAGGATGAGCAGCAGACCGATGGCGATGGTGAGCAAGGGGATCGCGCGACGCAGGCGGGCCCGGGCAGGGAAGCCAAGCCGACCACCGGTGTATTGCACCGCAAGGAGCAGCGGCAACGTGCCGAGGCCAAAGCAGGTCATGAAGGCGGCGGATTCAAAGACGTTGGTTCGCGTAAGGGCGCCGGCAATCGCCAGATAGACCATGCCGCAGGGCAAGAGGCCGTTGGCCATGCCCAGTACGAAGAATTTCGCGCGGCCCGGCGCGTTCCACAGCCGCATGATCGCCCGTTGCAAAGTCGGCAGGAAGCCGAAGCCTGCGGTGCCGAACCGCGCGCTCGCTGGATGGAACCGGTGGAGAAACGCGAACAATACGATCAACACACCCAACAAGACGGAGAACTGCTGCTGCCAGCCTGCCAGATAAACGCCATGGCCAAACACCCCAAAGATGACACCGGCAAGCGTGTATATCCCTATGCGGCCGCCATGATACAGCACTCCCGCCAAGGCCCGCCGCGTCGGACTCAGCTCGCGGGTAGGCAAGGCCAACGCCAGCGGCCCGCACATGCCCACGCAATGCAGACTGCCCAACAAACCGAGAAAAAATGCCGATATCCAGGCCTGGATCATGGTGGGAGGATTTAAGATGGTTGGTCAATGGTGACGGGGCTTCGGGATCCGAGCGTCCGAGTCTTCGGGCGACTACGGCACGATTAACGGCTGCTCAGAAAAATAACCGACCCCTCCGGCGGTCCAGGCGACCTTGACCCGATAGTGACCCGACAGCAAGTCCGCAACGGCGATATTTTCCTGGCCGCCGCGCTCTATCGACAACGGCAGATTACGATCCCGGGTGGCATCGGACGGACAATAGAATTCGATATTCCCGCGCACCGGCAGGTCGCGCATCTCGGGCGGCAGCTGGATATGGATTCCCCCCGCTGTAAGATCCAACCCGACCTTCGCGGAAAGCGCATTAGCCCGGCGGGTGCCATCGATCACCTGCTGGTAGGCCAGCTCGTCCTTGTAATAATGTTCCGATACCAGGTCGACGGGTGTTTGCATACACCGGTAGACCATATAAGAGATACCACTGCCAAAGACGATGAAAACGAGTAAGAGTTTATTTCCCCAGTTCATACCTATGTTTTTTAGATTCGGATCGGCCCGCTTAAGCCGACTAAGGTTGCGGGCCGAGAAAGTTCGTCCTGATGACATCGATCTTTTTGTTTCCCTCATACAAGGCGATATGCAGCACCGTCTTCCGTGAACGGATCTCCTGCCTGGGCAGGATCACGAAGAAATTACCGCTGCCTTCGTCTTCTTTGCGTACGGGGATGACGTTACCGCCGATGACCTGCACGGAACCATAAGCATCCTCCAGCTTCAACTGCAGCGGCACCTGCCGGATCGTTTTGTTAGCGATCTTGATGGTATAGAGATTCGAGATGCTGTCCGTCCCGCGCTCCTGGTAGAGCATGCCGGGCGTCCGCATAATGGTGGCATCGACCTCTTTGCGGCTGATGAGCAGGGCGGCAAGGATCACGACCAGGACGCCCAGCAGTCCGGAATAGAGCTTCATGCGCATGGTATATTGCAATGGCTCATGGTTCGCAATGCCGTTCTCCGACGCATAACGGATCAGGCCGGTGAGCCTGCCGGTTTTTTCCATCATATGATCGCAGGCATCGATGCACGCGGTACAACCCACACATTCCATTTGCGTGCCGTTGCGGATATCGATCCCCGTGGGGCATACCCTTACGCATTGCAGACAGTCGAGGCAATCGCCCAGTCCACTATCTTTCTTCTTCGTAAACTTACCGCGGGGCTCGCCTCTTTTGTAGTCATAGGCCACGATCATGGAATTGCGGTCGAGAAGAACGCTTTGCAGCCGGCCATACGGACACACGACGGTACAGGCCTGCTCGCGGAAAAACGCATAGACGCCATAGAATACCCCCGAGAAGATAAGCAGTGCCGACAGTCCACCGAGATGCTGGCCCAACGGTTCTGTAGCGATGCGCCCCAACTCCCGAACCCCGATGATATACGCCAGGAAAGTATTGGCGATGATAAACGACAGCGCAAAGAAAACGGCGTGTTTTATCGCGACGCGGAGTCGCCAACCAGCCCTCCGGGGGCCGTTTCGGGCCAGTTTCTGTTTTGCCGCGTCACCCAGGATCGCATATTCCACCTTGCGGAAAAGCATCTCCATGAAGATCGTTTGGGGGCAGACCCAGCCGCAAAACAGCCGGCCGAAGGCCGCGGTGAACAGGATGACGAACACGATAAAGGTCACCGTGGCCAGCCCGAAGATGAAGAAATCCTGTGGCCAGAACACCCTGCCGAAAACAATAAAGTGGGCGCTGGGGATATTAAACAGGAACAATGGCTGTCCATGCACGTAGACAAAAGGCAGCGCGAAGAAGAGTATGAAAAAACCCAGGCTGATATAGGTGCGAAGACGATACCATTTCCCCGATGGTTTTTGGGCGAAGACCCATTTGCGGCGTCCCCGGGCATCTACCGTCGCCAGGTGGTCGCGAAAGGATTGGTCGGGCTGCGAGCTACCAGTGGCCGCCCGGGCCTGCCCGGGCCCGGGTCCGGGCGTCACCGTTCCGAGAGGACCGGCGGCCCCGGGTGTCTGCGGTTCGAAGGGATCGGGAGAGGTTTCCATAGGCATCAGGGTTTATAAAGCGTGCCTTGGGGCGGCTTTGGGTTATCGGGATGAGTGCCGCCGAGGCTTTTCACATAGCTGGCGATCTGGGCGATCTGCCGCGGCGAGTAGTCGTCCTTCCAGGATTTCATGCCTTTGTCGGGCCAGCCATATTTGATCGTTCGGAACACGTCGTTGATGTTGCCGCCATGTAGCCAATAGTCGTCGGTGAGGTTGGGCCCTACCCCACCCTCGCCGTGTTTGCCATGGCAAGCGAAGCAGGTGCCCTCAAAGACCACCCTGCCCGCGGCCAGGTCATCCGGTGAAGTGAGCAGCTTTACGGTGTTCTCGTCGACATTGTCGGCGGCTTTCTTGAGGTATTCGGCCTTGCGAATTGCTGCCTCCTGCACGGCGATGCGGTATTCCTCGGCCGGCAAGGGTGCCGTGTGGGCCACGTGGTAGCGCCACAAATAAATGCAGGCGAAGACGATGGTGCAATAAAAACCATAGAGCCACCACGGTGGTAGTCTATTGTCGAGCTCGCGGATGCCGTCGTAGTCATGCCCCAGGTCGAGGTCGGCTTCCTGCTCCGCGGGTTTGAACCGGTTGAGGCGGGCCCACCAGGAGACCCCCGGAGTCTTCGGTACCGGCTGAAGCACAGCACCCGTCCGCCGCCGCCATGACAACCCTAGCGTCACACGCAGATTATACAACAGCGCCATAATGATGAAAACTTCAAGGGCGATCACGCTTACGATCAGGTAGAAGGCCGTATCGGAAATGCCGTTCACGGCAGTTACGCTAAGGGCGGCGCCGACGCCGGCCAGGGTGGTGGGGGTCCGGGGTGTCGATTCGCCGGAAGAAGCGGCACCCGGCAGCGATGGCACCGCTGCCACGGGCGAGCCGTCAGTGGCTGCGGGAGGTCTATCCGCAGAACCGGGCTTGCCGGCATTGGACTCCTGTGCTTTGTATTGGGCGGCGCTCAGCAACACATTGGCCAGCAGGCTGATCGCAATACCCAGGATGAAGATCACAACGAGCATGATCACGACAAATGGGTTGTCTGTTGACGATGTCATATTGGTAGAGGTTAGTTTAAGGGAATATTGCTGATCTCCCGGATCATTTTCTTGTCCGCTTTCAGCGCCCAAACCAGCATGATCACGAAGATGGTAGTGAAGAGCATCAGCGAGGACAGCCCATAGATGCTTACACCGCTGATCTTTTCCAGGTAGTTGATGAATTTCATTTTGGTCTATTTTGTGGTTAATTGCCCATGACGGCATGACCGTCGTTATCGGCAGTCGTTTGTTCCTTGGGTGCGGCCTTGATATCCTTGCCCAGCCGTTGCAGATAGGCGATCAGCGCGACGATCTCCTTGTTAGGACCGGTAGCAATCTTGTCGGACTTGAGCGACGCCTTGATGGCCTGCTCCTGGGTTACGAGGTCCCTATTGGCTTCCTGCGCATAGCCATCCGGATAAGGCACGCCCAGGGTCTGCATCGCCCGGATCATTTTATACGTATGGACGGTATCGATCTCGTGGTCGAAGAGCCACACATACGAAGGCATTATCGAGCCCGGCGACATGGAACCAGGGTCCAAAAGGTGGTTATAATGCCAGCTGTCCGGATACTTCCCCCCTACCCGCGCCAGGTCCGGACCGGTGCGTTTCGAGCCCCACTGAAAGGGATGGTCGTAGACAAATTCTCCCGCCTTGGAATATTCGCCATACCGCGCCACTTCATCTCTGAAGGGACGGACCATCTGCGAGTGACACAGATAGCAGCCTTCACGGACATAGATATCACGGCCATGCAATTCGAGCGGTGTATAAGGCTTAACACTGCTGATGGTAGGGATATTCGATTTCACCAGGAAGGTCGGGATCAGCTCGATGAGGCCGCCGATAGCCACGACGATGAGGCTAAAGACCAGCATTTGCAAGGGTCGTCGCTCGATCCAGCGGTGCCAGTATTGGTGCCCGTGCGTCGTCGCGGTTTCTGGAAGCGGCGCTGCCTCGGCCGCTTCGTTGGCGACGAAGTTGCCCGCAAGGATCGTCTTGCGCAGGTTATAGATCATGGTGAAGACGCCGGAGATATAGAGAGCGCCGCCGATACTGCGGGTGACATACATGGGGATCACGTGGGTCACGGTCTCGAGGAACTGAAAGCGAAGCTGTCCTTCATCGGTAAAGGATTTCCACATCATGCTCTGGGTAAAGCCGGCCCAGTAGAGCGGAACGGCATAGAGCACGATACCAATGGTCCCCAGCCAAAAGTGCGTTCCGGCGAGCTTCTTGCTATACAGCGGGGTATTCCACATCCGCGGGATCAGCCAGTAGAGGACGCCGAAGGTCAGGAAGCCGTTCCAGCCCAGGGCGCCGATGTGTACGTGCGCAATCGTCCAATCGGTAAAATGCGAAATGGCGTTAACGTTCTTGAGACTCAGCATCGGTCCTTCGAAGGTGGCCATGCCGTAGCAGGTGATCGCCACCACGAGGAACTTCAGCACCGGGTCCTCGCGGACCTTGTCCCAGGCGCCGCGTAGAGTGAACAGTCCATTGAGCATTCCACCCCAGCTGGGGGCGATCAGCATCACGGAGAAGACGACGCCCAGGGACTGGGCCCAGTCCGGCAACGCCGTATAAAGCAGGTGGTGCGGGCCGGCCCAGATATAAATAAAGATCAGCGCCCAGAAATGAATGATCGAAAGCCGGTAGCTATAAATAGGCCGGTTAGCCGCTTTCGGCAGGAAATAATACATCAGACCCAGATACGGCGTCGTCAGAAAGAAGGCGACGGCATTATGCCCATACCACCATTCCACCAGCGCGTCCTGCACCCCTGCATACCAGCTATAGCTCTTCCATAAGGTTACCGGCAGCTCGATGGAGTTCACGATATGCAGCATCGCCACGGTGACCCAGGTGGCGATATAGAACCAAATGGCCACATAAATATGTTTCTCGCGCCGTTTGAGCAGCGTGCCGAATAGATTGATGCCGAAGATGACCCAGACAACTGCGATGGCGATATCCAGCGGCCATTCGAGCTCGGCGTATTCCTTGCCGCTGGTCTTACCCGCCCAAAGTGTGATGGCGCCCACGAGGATAATGGTCTGCCAGCCCCAGAAATGCAGTTTGCTCAGCGTATCGCTGTACATCCGGGTCTTGCAAAGACGTTGTAACGAATAGTACACGCCCATGAAGATGCCGTTGCCGACGAAGGCGAAGACAACCGCGTTGGTATGCACGGGACGCATCCGTCCGAAGGTGGTTGCGGGGATACCCAGGTTGATCGCCGGATAATACAGCGCGATGGCGGCCCATAGTCCGGCGAGCATCCCGACGACGCCCCAAAAGCACACCGCATAGGCGAAGAATTTGACCGTCTTGTTGTCGTAATAGAATTTTTCTACTTGCATGGATCTTTATTTCGAGGTTAGTTTGACGTTATCTTTATCCGGCGAGATGGGTTTATCGTCGAAGAGGATGCGTCTTGGCGGCGAATAGTCGTCATCGTACTGCCTGCTGCGGACACTCCAGAGGAAGGCGCCGAGGAAGAGCAGGGCTACGGACAGGCTGGCGAGCAGCAATATGATGATGACACTCATGGTATCGGTCTTTAATGCGCAAAAGTATTTCCGCGGGCTCCGCCGGCGGATGAGTTGGATCATTGACCGGGCTGATCCTGATCATTTCGTTTATCGGTCCCGTCCCCGGGGCCGCGCCCGGCGGCCAGCAAGACCCGTGCGAGCACATTGCTGCTCCCATAGGTCACCAGCAGGATCGACAGCGAGCTGGCGGGCATGAGGATCGCGGCCACCATCGGTGAAAGGGCGCCATGTACGGCAAACCACAGGCCGATGATATTATACAGGATCGAGAGCACGAAGCTGGCGAGGATGATCCGCCGGCCTGAACGACAGAAGCGGATAAAGGCCGGAAGACGGGTGAGCTGATCCGCCCGGAGGATGGCATCGCTCGACGGGGTAAAGTTGCCGCAGTCGGCGGCGATGGCAATGCCCACATCGCTTTGCCCGAGGGCGCCGGCGTCGTTGAGTCCGTCACCGATCATCATCACCTTCTCGCCCTGGCGTTGCAAATGGCGGATATATTGGGTCTTTTCCTGCGGCGAGCGGTCGAAAAGCAACTTCACGCCATCGCCTAGTAAGGTTTGCAGCCGGCGGTACTCCTGCGGGTTATCGCCGGAGAGCACGGTGAGCTGCTGGCGCGGAGCAAGTCCGCGAATGAGGTTGCCGAGCCCCGTGCGGAATCGGCCGGCGAAGTGATAAGCTCCCAGGAGATGGCCGTCGCAGGCGATATAAATGGCTGCGCCGGGGGGCTGGTCTTCGCGGTGAAGCGCTGATGCCCGGCCTGGTTCTTCTGTCTCGCGGGTGATGCTTTGCGGTTGTACGAAGGCCGGCGATCCAAAGGTCCACCGCCGCCCATCGATAAGCGCGTCGAGCCCCTCGCCGGGCCGCTCGATGAAATTACTGATATAAAGACGTCCTGTAACCGGCCCCAGATATGCTGCGAGCGCCCGGCTAAGCGGGTGTGTCGACTGTGCGGCAAGGGTCGCGATGGCCCGGTGTTGATCCGTCGAAAGCGACTCGCCCCGCCAGCGGATCTCGGGCGCGCTGGTATCGGTGAGCGTACCGGTCTTGTCGAAGACGATATGCGTGGTACCCGAGATATGCTCGATGGTTTCGGCATTGCGGAGATAAAAATGATTTTTAGCCATGATCCGCAGCAGGTTGCCATTCGTAAAGGTGCCTGACAGGAGCAGGGCGCAGGGGCAGGCCACAATGAGCACGGCCGTCACGGCATTCCAGGTCCTGGGAGGGTCGACGAGCTGCCAGTAGATCGCCGCCGATACGGCGACGGTGAAAACGATGATCGTAAAATAACGGCTAAGCGTATGGATAAACGAGGAGCGGCCTGGCATTTCATCGGAGGATGCCGGTTTGGCGGTGAGGCCACCCATCGCTGCCCGCTGCGTCTTCCCGGGCCGGCGGTTCCACAGCTGCGTGAGATAGCTTTGCGCCACCTCCTTGATGACGAGCAGCTCGATGGCCGCTCCCGTTTGCCGGCCGCCGGCATAGACGATCTCGCCCATCTCCCGGCGCACCGGAAGCGACTCGCCGGTCACAAAACTATAGTCGATCAAGGCGTCACCACGGGTAAGGATACCGTCGGCGGGGATCAGCTCACCGTTGTGGATGAGCAGGGTGTCGCCGCAGCGGACATCAGGGAGCGCCCTCGAGACTTCGAGGGGAGCCGGGGAAACAGGCGTGGCCGAAGCAGCCGGATCACCAGCCGCGGGGTATTCCAGCACCGTCACCGCCATGGGAAAATAGGCTGTATAATCGCGATCGAACGAAAGGGCCCCATAGGTCCGGTCCTGCAGCACCCGCCCGGCCAACATAAAGAATACGATCCCGCTCATCGAATCGAAATACCCCGCCCCGGCGCCCGTCCCGATCTCCCAGGTGCTGCGCAAGAATGTCACCAACACCGCCAGAGCGATGGGGGCATCGATATGCAAAAACTTACTTCTTAAACCGTTCCAGGCTGAGACAAAAAAGGGCTGCGTGCTATAAAAAAGAACGGGCAATGCCAGCAGGAGACTCAGATACCGGAAAGCCAGCCTGAGCGTCGACTCGGAGCTGTCGATACCCAGGTACTCGGGAAAGCTCAGCAGCATGATATTGCCAAAACAAAACCCGGCTACCCCCAGCCGGTAGATCAGCCGGCGATTGGGTTCCGGCCGGGCTCTATCCAGGTCGCGCAGGGAGATATAGGGTTCATAGCCGATCTCGGTGAGCAGTTCAGCCGCCTCCCGAAGCGAGATGCGATGCTGATCATAAGCCAGAAAAACGGTCTTGGCTGCAAAATCGATCCGGGAAGAAAGCACACCCGGGTGAAGGCGATGGAGATTTTCCAAAAGATAGAGACAGGAGCTGCAATGGATTGCCGGAAGATAAAACGTCGCATGGGTCTGATCCGGGCCACGAAAGCTGACCAGCGCATCGGCCATTTCAGCCTGGTCGAGAAAAGCGAACTTATCCTTTCGTACCGGGACGCGCCGGCTGACACCCGGATGCGCATTGAGCTCATAGTAGGTGCAAAGGCCGTTGTGGTTCAGCAGCTGGTAGACCAGCCGGCAACCTTCACAACAGAAACGGCTTTCGCCGAGGGTGATCTTATCGTTAGGGCAGGGTTCGCCACAGTGACTGCAAAGGAGAGCGGTATTGGTTTTCTCCATTCTGCAAGCTAATCCGGCCCACAAAAAACCTTTATGATCGTTATCAGGTTAAAAACTGACTTTCCTCAGTTGCCCGGATGATCCTAATTCCGTAGTATTGTACCCAGCTAAAATTCGATCTCATGCGCAGATTACTGGTCATCGATGATCATGACGATATCCGGGAAAACATTGCCGAAATTCTCACCCTGGCCGGCTATGAAGTGTTTACCGCGGAAAACGGCAAACGGGGGGTGGAAACGGCTTTAAAAGAGAATCCCGAACTGGTGATCTGTGACATCATGATGCCCGAACTGGACGGATATGGCGTTCTGCACCTCTTGCGCAAGAACGAAGCCACCGTGAACACCCCCTTTATCTTCCTCACCGCCAAAACGGAACGGATGGATTTCCGTAAAGGGATGGAGATGGGTGCGGACGACTATATCACCAAGCCCTTCGACGATATCGAGCTCCTGAATGCCATCGAGATCCGGCTGAAGAAATATGACATCCTCCAGCAAAAATATGCCGGTGGCGAAAAGGGGGCCGGGGCGCTCATCAGCGAGCTCAATGCGGCGGGCATGCTGGACCTCGATCCGAATAACTATGAGACCATCGAGCTTTCAAAAAAGCAGCAGCTTTACCAGGAGGGCCGCCGGCCGAAATTTGTGTATTATCTAACCAAAGGGAAGGTCAAGGGGTATCGCATCCATGAGGATGGCAAGGAATACATCACCAACCTCTACGCGGCCGGGGATTATATCGGCTATCTGCCGCTTCTCGAAAATAACGCTTATGAGGATTCCGCCGTAGTGCTCGAAGATGCGGAACTGGCGCAGATCCCCAAAGACGAATTTCTCAATTCCCTATATAAAGATATCCGGATCGCTACCAGATTCATCCGGCTGATCGCGCAAAACGTCCAGGAAAAAGAAGAACGGCTGCTCCAGCTGGCCTACGGCTCCCTCCGCAAACGGGTAGCCAAGGCCCTCATCGATATCCATAAGAAATATGCCGGCGAAGGTGTTGCATCGGTAACGCTGGACATCTCGCGGGAAGACATCGCTCAATACGTGGGTACGGCAACCGAGTCCCTTATCCGCACGCTGAGCGATTTCAAATCGGAAAAGCTCGTCGATATCAAGGACGGCAAGATCAGGATCGCCGACCTGCAGAAGCTCGAAAATCTTTTGTACTAGACGGTCACATTCGTATGCTGATACCGTGCATAGAACGCCCTTTCGAGCCACTCGCGATGCTCCGGATGCGCAATACTCACCAGCGCCTGTGCGCGCTGTTTCAAATTTTTTCCAAAGAGATTTACCCGCCCGTATTCGGTGACGACCCAATGCACATGCCCGCGGGTGGTGACCACCCCTGCGCCTTCTTTCAGGAAGGGCACGATACGCGACGCCCCGGTAGAGGTCACGGAAGGCATTGCGATGATCGGCAGCCCGCCTTCGGACAGGGAAGCACCATGGATAAAATCCATCTGTCCGCCGATGCCGGAATATTGATAGCTGCCCATGGAGTCGGCGCAGACCTGGCCCGTGAGATCGATCTCGATGGCGCTGTTGATGGCCGCCACGCGTGGATTCTGCCGGATCACGGCGGTATCGTTCACATAGGCGATGTCCATCACCCTGATCTCGGGATTATCGTCGACGAAGTCGAACAGCCGCCGGGTGCCATTGACAAACGAGGTCACCGAACGACCCGGATTGAGCTTTTTCCGACGATTGTTGATCACCCCCGCTTCGATGAGTCCTATGACGCCATCGGAGAACATTTCGCTGTGGAGGCCCAGGTCTTTATGATCATAAAGGTTCTTCAGGACCTGGTCCGGTATATGCCCGATGCCCATTTGGAGCGTCGCCCCATCCGGTATCAGCGAGGCGACGTTTTCGCCGATGCGTTCCACGATGGGCGTGGCTTCACCGCCATAGTTGACCTCGGGCAAGGCCATATCCGACCAGACCATGGCGTCGATATCGGAGACATGAACAAAGCCGTCGCCATGCGTCCGCGGCATCCGCGGATTTACGAGGGCGATGAGATGCCGGGCGCAATCCACTGCCGCACGCGCGATATCGACGCTCGTACCCAGGGTACAATAGCCGTGTTTGTCGGGCGCTGAGACCTGGATCATCGCCACGTCGATCGGCAGGATGTTCCGCCGGAAAAGCTGCGGGATCTGGCTCAGGAAGATCGGCACGTAGTCGCCGTCGACGCTGTTAGTCACCTTTCGGTTACAGGCCGACACGAACAGCGAGTTGACGAAAAAGCTCTCACGCCAGAGGGGGTTGTCGAAATCCAGATCGCCCATGAGGGTAATGCTCACCAGCTCGACATGATGGAGCTCATTGTGCCGCCGCTGGAGGGCCTTGACGAGTGGCACCGGCGTGGCAGCGCTGCCATGTATAAATACCCTGTCGCCGGTTTTGACGACGCTCACTGCTTCTTCGGCGGAAATATACTTGATAACAGACATCGGGATGTTTTTTTGTTCGCTGTAAAAGTAGGCGGAGCGGGGTTGAGGGGCACTGACGAGTGTCATCGACGGAGTTGATAAACGTCATGGTAATGGGCGACGGTCGAACGTAGCTTAGCGGAAACATTACCACTATGCGATCCATTGTAGCCCCCGTAAATTTTGCCCCCAACGCCGCCAATGCGGCGCGTTATGCGGCTGATATAGCCCTGGCCATCGGGGCGGATCTTCATCTTATCTATGTATTACAGATACCTTCCAGCGCGTCGGAAGTTCCGGTGCCGGAATCCGCATTCGACGCCATGCGGGACAGCGGATATGAGCTGTTGAATGACCTTCAGGTTCAGCTCACGAAGCGGGTTGGCGGAAAAGTAGGCATCACCACTGACCTGGAGGTCGGCGGAACGGAAGCCAGGATCGAAAGCTACTGTAAGCAAGTAAAGCCATTCCTCGTAGTCATGGGGGCCTCCGGCCATAACCTGGAGAACATCATCAACGGCAGCACCACCGTCCGGGCGATCCGGCACCTCCCCTACCCCGTGCTGGCGATCCCGGTGAATGCGAAATTCCAATCGATCAAGAAGATCGTCGTCGCCTGCGACAAAGAGGACATCGATAGCGGAATGCCCGACAACATAGCTTTTCTGAACGAGCTCAGCGGATTGCTGAAGGCCCATCTTGTCGTAGTACATGTGTTGACCAATGGCGAAGAGAGCGCCGCGGAAGCCACTGAGGAATACAATGTCTGGAAAAAAGAGGTCAAGGCCTTCAATCCCGAGATCCATTTCGTCCGGCGCCCGCGGGTGGAAGATGGGATCAACGAGTATCTGACTTCCCATGCCGCGGACTGGCTGATGGTCTTCCCCAAGAGCCATAGTGTGCTGGAATTTCATAAAAGCCGTAGCAAACAGATCGTCCGGACCTGCGCAGTGCCGGTGATGAGCTTACACGAATAAGCCGCAGGTTTTTTGCTTTTTTTATACGATAAGGTTCAATGTGAAGGCCGGCTTTTCCAAGCCGGCCTAATTATTTGGGCCTGCCCGGCGGGACGCCGGGCGGGCGGTCAGATCGCATTGCTGAACAACGGCTGTGGCGGCTGTGTACGCCCGCAGAGCGTCATGCCCTCGCGGATCTTTTCGTCGCGAAGCAGGCGGAGGTCGAACGCCTTGCAAACATGCCGGAGAAAGGGCCTGCCCGCATCCGTGAGCATCACGCCGTAGTCGTCGACCTCGACCAGGCCATCCCTTTGCAGTTCCTGCAGCCGCGGGATCGTCCATTCGCTGTAGGTCGCCGTATAGAATGGCTCGAATGTCGTATAGCCTTTACAGGCGATATCGAGGATATGCCGGCGAAAGGCCAGGTCTTCATCGGAAAGATAGCAGGAACGCGCGATGGCCAGACGCCCCTCGCGGATAGCCCGGTAATAGTCGCCCAGGTTTTTCTCATTCTGCGCATAAGCCGTCCCGGTATCGCTGATCGCGGATACGCCCAGGCCCAGCAGCATGCCGCTGTGCTGGGTCGTATAGCCCATGAAATTACGATGCAGCCGCTGGTCTTTCCAGGCGATGTACAGCTCGTCGTGCGGCAGCGCAAAATGATCCATCCCGATATTGGTATAGCCGGCTTCGCCGAGCAGCAGCTTGCCCAGCTGATGCAGGTAAAGTTTCTCCTCCACCGATGGCAGCTGTGCCGTATCGATGAGACGCTGGGAGCAGTTGATCCACGGCGTGTGGGCATAGCTGTAGAAGGCGATGCGGTCGGGCCGCAGGCTTACCGACTGCCGGATGGTTGCGCTCAGCCGTTCCGGCGTTTGCAAAGGCAGACCATAGATGAGGTCGAAATTCACCGCCGTAAAACCGGCGGCACGGGCAGCTTCCGTGGCCGTTTGAAGCTTTTCGAACGTCTGTATCCGGCCGATGGCCTGCTGTACTTCGGGATTGAGGTCCTGCACGCCATAGCTGATCCGCCGGAAACCCAGGTCATACAGCACATCCAGGTGTTCCCGCGTCGTATTGTTCGGGTGCCCCTCCAGGCTAAAGGCATGGTCGGGATGCACGGTCGACTGGCCCAGGATGGCCGAGATCAGGCGGTGCAGATTTCCCGGTGAGAAAAAGGTCGGGGTACCGCCGCCCAGATGAAGCTCGCGGATCACCGGGATGCGTCCCATGATCTCCCGGTACATACTCCATTCCTTTAGAATAACCCGGAGATACTCTTCTTCGACCTTATGGTTCGTGGTGATCTTTTTGTTACAGCCGCAATAGGTACATAGCGATTCGCAGAAAGGCAGGTGGAGGTAGAGACTGATGCCATTGGCATCGTTGCTTTCGTCGAAACGCAGCATAAAATTATCTCTCCAGCGCTGCAGATCCGGCGCATCCCGCCAAAAAGGTACGGTCGGATAGCTGGTATAACGTGGTATCGGCTGATTATACCGATATAACAAAGCGGTTTCCATGGTCCTGTTTTCGGCGAAAGTAGGGTACCATAAGCCGATTGCGGATGACGGCCGTCAACCCGCCGGCTGATGCTGATCACCGGTTGTGGTGGCATTGTTAGACCACTTTTTTATATCTCTTTCCAGCGTGGGGTCGTTCCGCCGTCGGCAAGGTAAAAAGGTGTTGACTGCGCGAATACGCCGAGCGGAAGCAGTAGGAGCAGGAGAATACGCATACATTCGAATTAAAATAGCCGGCCCCGGCGAACTGGATGTCCATCGACCTTGCACCGGAAAAGACGGTTTTACGGGATGATGATAACTGGTCTTTCAGTACGGCTACGCGTCAGATCCGCCAGCCGGCGGGCCAAGGGTGATTTGAGCTTTATTTAAGCAGCACCTGCAACTGCCCCTCTATCTCCGCTGCCTTTGCCTTTGCTTCCCCGAGCGGCATCCCGGTGTTCATACCCGGGCGTTTATGACCGGTAGCGGTCAGCCAGGCGTCCTTCATGAAGCCCTGCCGTTCTTCCACCAGCTGAAGGATCTTATACCCGTTTGGGACAGGCGACATGGCCTGCCGGATACTGTTATAATGAATGACATCCTTTTCACCGAGATACAATAAAAGCTGCCTGGCCATCAGCCAGTGACCGACGTCCCCGGGATGTATCCCATCGCTGGTAAGGGCAAACCCATCGATGCCGAAAGCCGCATCTACCTTGCGGTGCGCCTCGAGGTATCTCTTCATGGGAAAATGGATATCGACCACCTCCCACCCTGTCTTCCGCTGATGAAGCAACCAGTCCGCATATTTATCCAGGACCGCCGAATAGCCGGCCTTTCCGCCCCGCAGCTCATCATAGACCGGTGGGGTAATCAGGATCACCCTGGCCCCGGTTGCCGCAACCAGCGTATCGTGCAGCCATCGCATACCGTCTTTGTATCGTTGGAATCGGTCCTGATCGAAAGGCAGATAGATACCGTCGTTCATGCCATAGCAGGCAAAGATCAATTCAGGTCGCAGCTTTTCGAGGATCCGGTGCAGCCGCTCATGGAGGTCGGGGCGGGGAAACTTCCCGTCCGCATGACCCGGCTCGGACAGACCCGAAACCGTTTCGCTGGGCAGGCCCAGATCGATGAACTCGATGGTATCGCCCGGATGCCGCGTGAGGTAATAAGCCTCTATATCGCTGATATAGGTTCCCGCATAGGTAATGCTGTTGCCGAGGAACAGGATCTTATGAACACCGGGTCCCGGCGGCTGCGCAGAGGCAGAAAAGGAAAACAGGGCTGCGAACAGCAGTGGCAAAATCTTTATCATAAAGGGGCCTAAAGTTACTAAAACAGGACATAGACATGCCGACCTTTATGCGAAAGCCATTGGGGACCACCCCGATCGGTCTAGCGGATCAGCTCGACCGTACCCTTGTAAACCTGCTGGTGACCGCCGGGGAAGCGCATGACGACCATATAGACATAGGTGCCGGGGGGCGCCGGATGACCGCCGTAGTTTCCGTCCCAACCCAGGTTAGCATCACCGGGCGGGATGTCCTGCATGCCAAAGATGCGGGCGCCCCAGCGGTTGAAAATCTGAAAAGAGTGCACCACGCTGCCTTCCGGACCGCCGAGGACATAGAGCCGGTCGTTCCGGCCGTCGCCATTGGGGGTGAAGGCATTGGGCATGGACAGCGGCGTATATACCTGAACGATAATCTCCCCTTTGGCCTGGCAACCACCGGCCGAGGCTACCTGCAAGGTGTAGGCGGTGGTGGTAAGGGGGTTGGCTGTGGGATCTATGATCGTGCTGTCGGAGAGGCCGGCGCCGGGTGTCCAGAGATAGGAAGTGATGTTGCCGCTGACAACCGGTTCCAGGGTCAGACTTTTCCCGTAGGGGATCGTAAAGGTCTGGCCGGGTTGGATCGTGGGCAGTGTATCGATGACGATGGGAATGGTGTTGGATTTGGCCAGGCCGCAGCTGGCGTCGCTGCTGATCACGCAATAGATGACCTTACTGCCGAGGGTGCTGTCGGTAAACGTAGGTGTTCCGATGCCGGTGGATTGGCCATCGACATACCAGTCGAGTGCCGGCGAGGCGGAACCGTTAATGACGGTAGCGGTGAGCGTAATGGGCGTACCGGCGCAGGTGGAGCTGTCCGATGCATCGATGGTGACCGTGGCGTGGCCTTGCGGGTCGACGGAAAGCGTGACAGCGTTGGAGGTGTCCCGGATCGTTTCGCAGGAGGTGCCCACGGTGGTCATTATGCAGTACACCTTGTCGCCGTTGCCAAAAAGATCATTCGACCAGATGAGGCTATCGCCGCCCACATCGACACCACTTACCTGCCATTGATAGGACGGCGCTAAACCGGCGTTGGTGGTGGTCGCCGTGAAGAGATCCGACTCGCAGAGAAAGAGGTTGGCCGTTTGGGCGGTGATCTGTATGGAGGGCGGGCCTGGCGGTGGGGGGGAAATGGTCAGCGTGTCGGTCGTGGTCGAATAACCCAGGACATCGGTAACGACGGCATAGTATCTTCCGCCGGCGGCAGGTTTGTAGCTGTTGTCGATGGCCGTGGGCCGGGTGATGCCGAGGATATCCCGCTGGATATCGGCTTCGGCGCCATAAATGGTTCCTTTTCCATCGACATAGGCCGTGAACGGGAAAAAATTCGGCCCTACTGTCCGGGCGCTGGCAATTTCCGTTCCCCTGGCAGCACCCGGGGCGAGCTTGATGATCCGTGATGTGTCGGACACTTCAGATAAATAGAGGGTATCGTAATTGTCCACAAAGATGCTACCGAACGAGTAGAGCGAACTACCAACCGTGGCACTCCCTGCGTTCAGGGTTTTTTCGTCACCTATCACGACACCGCTGGTGGCGCCCGGCGCCCATTTCACGATCCGATTGTTTAAGCCGTCCAGGACAAACACATTTTTTTCACCGTCAACCGCTATGCTGTTGGGATAGGCCAATTGATCGAGCCCGACGCCGATACCGTTCCCGCCCGCCACGGTAACGCCGCTGGTCGCACCCGGCGCCCATCGCTGGACGCGGGCGTTGCCGTTATCGCATACATATAGATTACCGTCGCAATCCAGCGCAATGGCACCCGCATTATTAAACCGAAACTGATCCGATCCCCGGCCGTGCCCGTTCCCACCCGCCACGATGGTTCCGCTGGCGGCGCCGGGCGTCCATTTAAGCACTCTATCGTCGTCGTCCGAGATATATAGATTCCCGGCTTTGTCTATTACCAGCCCCTGGGGTCCCGAGAGCTGGTTGAGCGCGGTACCCATACCGTTGCCGCCGGCGACGGTGAGCCAGGAATTGGTCGCCTCCGACCATTTGATGACCGATTGGTTCTGCGTAGTGGCATACATTCCGCCGGAGTTGTCGACGACAAACCCCATGGGAACCACGATGGTGTCACCGCCCGGGAATCGGGCGTTCTCTATCCGCGTTACCAGGGCACCGGGGGTAAAGGCTGCGGTGGCCGTGGATACGGGTTTGCCGTCCTGGTACCAGGTGATATATTTGATGGCGTGGGGGCTGGTGACGTGGAGGGTGGCGCCCAGGCAGCCATTGGGGGAGGCGCTGAGCGCAGCCGGGAAACCGCATTGGGCGGTAGCGGCTATCCGGAGGGTCAGGAAAATGATCGGCAGGACCAGGTTCTTATTCACGAGGTGAAGAGCCCTTCGCCGCAGGAAGTGCTGCCCGTTAGGAAAAGTTTAATATATTCGGCTGCATAAAGTCTAATTATTATGCCAGAGCAATGGAGTAATTTTTTTGTGATGGTGGGTAGCGGCGCGGCGGCGCTCGCGGGTCTGATCTTCGTCGCGATGTCGATCAATCATGAGATCATCATCCGAAACAGTACGCATAAGAATCGGGCAATTAATATGCTGTCGGGCTTCACGGCCATTTTCATGGCAAGCGGTGTTGCGCTCATCGGGAATCAAGATGCTGTCGCGCTCGGTATCGAATGGCTTGTTCTCTGGCTCATCGCGACAGCGATCTTCGTCAGGGGCTATGTTGTAGCCATCAAGTCGGGTATGAGTTATATCGGATTGAATGTGCCGCGGCTCGCGGGCGGCACCCTATGTTATCTCGCTGAAGTTATGAGTGCCGTTTTCTTTATTCGCGGATATGGCCCGGCGCCTTACATCGCGGCTATCGCCATCATTGTTCTATTCGCGTTCCTCATTTCGGGAGCATGGCTGCTGATGATCGGCATCTATGAAGACCGGGCCAGGCGATGAGAGTCGCCAGCCATCTATGGAGCTATCGGGGCGTGGGACGATCATTTTACAAACTACGAGGCCGGCCAGGAAAAAACCGATGCTCATGTCCAGCAGCTGCGCCATAAAAAATCTGGGAAGCTTGGCGGCAGCCTGGGGTTACGTCACCGTTGGTTAGCCTGGAGTCTGAAGTAAGTATATTTTTATTTTATATGCATTATGGACTGTCTTTTTTGCTTAGATTTTTAAGACAGGGCTTTGGGAATCTTCCTAAGGTGTTTTTTCCACCAATTTTACACCAAAATCACATAAATTTTAATATTCAATATTTTTACTATTTAACTTTTCCGCCGATCTTTGTATCTTCAGGTATTGCCTGGCTTATCCAAGGGGAGAGCCGGGCAATGTTCCTATTAAAACATTCACTTACATATTAAACTAAACGCAAAATGGCGGTCGTGAAATTAGAGTATATCTGGCTCGACGGTTACCAACCCATCCAAAGCTTACGCAGCAAGACAAAGATCGAAAGAAAATTCTCGGGCAAACTGGAAGATTGCCCGATGTGGTGTTTCGACGGTTCGTCCACCGAACAGGCCCCCGGTGGCTCATCGGACTGTTTGTTAAAACCGGTGTTCCTCGTAAAAGACCCCGGGCGGCGGGATGGCTACCTGGTCATGTGTGAAGTCCTGAGTCCCGATGGCACACCCCATGCCAGTAACGGCCGCGCCCTCATCGAAGATGATGACAATGACTTCTGGTTCGGATTCGAACAGGAGTACTTCCTTTGGAACCCAGAAACAGAAAGGCCGCTTGGTTTTCCTGAAGGGGGCTTCCCGAAGCCGCAAGGTCCTTACTATTGCTCTGTGGGTGCGCGCAACGCATTTGGCCGGGACATGGTAGAAGAACACCTCGATGCCTGCCTGGATGCCGGCCTCAACATCGAAGGGATCAACGCCGAGGTGGCTACCGGGCAATGGGAGTTCCAGGTCTTTGCCAAAGGAGCCAAAGAAGCCGGCGACCAGGTGTGGATCGCCCGGTACCTGCTCGAAAGGATCGGTGAAAAATACGGTATCGCCATCAACTGGCACTGCAAACCACTGGGCAACCTCGACTGGAACGGCAGCGGCATGCACGCCAACTTTTCCAACACTTTGCTGAGAACATGCGGCAGCAGCGAGATCT
This sequence comes from Puia sp., assembly GCA_035946435.1. Classification (GTDB taxonomy): domain Bacteria; phylum Bacteroidota; class Bacteroidia; order Chitinophagales; family Chitinophagaceae; genus Puia. The sequence goes on from DASYZH010000360.1 coordinate 54,893, forward strand.
ATGTCAAAGTCTGCGAAGCCTTCCGCCCGGTGATACAGGAACATATCGAAGTGTATGGTCCCGATAACCACCTTCGGCTAACCGGCAAGCACGAGACCGCGGCTATCAATGAATTTAAGTTCGGCGTATCCGATCGTGGCGCCTCGATCCGCATTCCCATCGGCACGGTGGAAAGAGGCTGGAAGGGCTGGCTGGAAGACCGGAGGCCCAATAGCGCCGCCGATCCCTACAAAGTCGCTGCCCGCATCGTCAAAACGGTAAAAGCTGCGGAGGCAGAGCTCGCCGAGTCGGTCGAGGCCAATGTTGCATAGAACAGTTTGAGCATCGATGTTTTCAACATTACGCATAGCGAAAAAGCCACCCTCCGGGTGGCTTTTATTTTTTTGCAGGAGAAATGCTGATGGCTATTTTCTCGCGACGAGGAATAACATGATCGTCATGGCGATACCAATGACCCAATACATGGTCTTGATCTCATTGCTGAGCTTGTCATGGACGAGCTGGATCTTGTCATGAACCATCTGGACCTTGTCCTCCAGTATCACGATCTTGCCCTCCAGTTGCCTTATTTCCCCAATGACTTCTTTCATATCATTCGAAATTTTTGCGTCGATCACCTGCAATATACCTTTTTTCTGAGTAGCCGGCAAATCTATGTTCTCCAGGCTATCGTTTACTTCCGAGATTTTCATACGCTGCAATTTTTCTATTGTTCTTCAAAATTAGCATTTCGCTGAAACGACGGAAATAAACTTGATTTTCGCCAAACCCCGGATGGATGAAGGCACGGCGACAAAAGATGAGCTTTGGGCAATGATCCATCAACCGCTGAGCGAGCTATAAAAGGATAATGTAATGCACTTCACATGGGCGAATACTTTCCCGAGTTTTTAAGAAACGTGTCGGCCGATCGTCACCGTTTCAGGTAATGCAGCGCGACACAGCCTGAATTGAAGCGTTTCGTATCGGCAAGCTTTAGTTTCAGCCGCTCCTGCAGGTAGATGCCTTCCAACAATCTCCGCCCTTCGCCCGCAAGGATCGGGTGAACGACGAAGCGATATTCATCGATGAGATCGAGTGCCATCAGCTGTGAGGGAAGATCGACACCGCCGAGCAACATAGGTCGGCCTTCTTCCTGTTTCAATTTCAGGATCTCGTCCCGGAGGTTCGAACGAATGATCCGGGTATTTTTCCCTTTTGGCTTGTCCAGGGTTTTCGAGAAAACGACAATTCCTTTCATGGAGTCGAATGCCTGGGCAAAGTCATTCATGGCTTTTGTCGTGCCGCTATGGTTTTTGGCGATATCGGGCCAGAAAGGAACCATCAATTCATAGGTAATACGCCCATAGATCAGCAGATCGCTTTCCCGGAGGAGCTGTGTAAAATATTCATGGATCTCTTCGGTACCCTCTGCTTTGGTGTGATCGACGCAACCATCTATGGTAAGGTTGATCGAATAGATTAACTTTCGCATTTTCTTGTTTTTGGTTGGTGGTCATTCTAAGATACACAAATCACGTGGCCCGGCAGCGGTTTGAGAAATTTTTCAGGTCTCGATGACAGTCTGTAACTTTGTAAGGAGCCTGGTTCCAATCCCCGGGCGTCGCTCCGCATCTCATGTCAACTGCCAACACCACCGCAGCCGAGCCGCAGCTGGCCTACACGCCTGGTTCTCTCCTCAATGCCGTGGGGAATTCCCTTGTTTCCCCGCTTTTCAACAAAACTTTCGCCGCCAAGGGTGTTTACCGGGCCGGTAAAGGCGTAAACTACAATGGCTCGTACTACGATGTTCTCAAGGATGAGTTCACCGACAACAATATGGTGCTTGTGGTTCCCGAAAGGCTTCGGTCGCAGCTGCGGGATGGGCAGCTCATCGAGGTGTCCGTGTATCTCTCCAAGCGGTTTCAGGCGGGTAGCGGCCGTATCGACCTGCTGTTGACCCTGGGTGAGCTACTGGCAAAAAAAGAAAAGGTGGTGGACGAGCAGGCCACGAAGGCCCTGGATCTTTTGCAAAAGAAAGCGAACGCGGGCTATAAGGATGCGGATGCGTTTATCCGTAAACGGCTTTTCGAACAAAAGCCCATTGCGGTGACCATCATCGTCGGGCAGGGCGCCATTATCGACCAGGACATCAAGCACCAGCTGCGGGAAGCGGTCCTGGCCTACGAGTTCCGGTATGTCCGTGCCAATCTTTCCCAGGTGCCGGAGATCACGCAGGCGCTCTTTTCGAACCAGGAGACGGACATCCTGGTGATCGCCCGCGGCGGAGGGGAGAATATGAACGTCTTCGATAACCCGGCCATCGGCGAAGCCGCGTTACAACTTCGTTGCATCTTCATCACGGCCCTTGGCCATACTTCGGATGAGCCGTTGTTACAAAAGATCGCAGACAAGTTCTTTATTACGCCTACGGCTTTGGGCGGGTATTTTCATGAGCTGTACAACAAGACACTGGACGATCTCAATCATTCGAAGACCAAGCTGATCGCCGATCTCTCGAAACAGATCGAACTGAGCTACCAGCACAAGGTGCAGGATCTCGAAAACCGCCTGGCCGAGATCACACGCTCCGATCTTGCCACACGTGAAAGACTGGCGGAAACGATACGCCTGGACCTCGTTACCCGTGAAAGATCGGATCAGCGGGTACGTGAACTCTCGGAGCGGCTGATCAAAACAAAGGCGGTGCTTGTCGGTGCGGTTGTGGTAGTGGTTTCAATTGTGCTGTATTTTATCTTCAGAAGGATATGACGACGACCTGGCGGCGATCCCCGGGGCTTCCATTGAAAATTCCACCTGACTCGTTGAAATGCCGATGCGAACAGGGCTTATAGTTCTAGTTTCAGGCTATGAGAACGACATTGCTGGATTGGGACGCGCACGGTGTGTCAATGGCGCGCATAGATCCCTATCCGATGATTCCGGACAAACAATGGCGCCAGCTCTTTTTTCCCCGGCACCATCAGGGTGACGATGGAGGAAGCCTGAACCGGCATATGGCAATCGACGCAATTCCGGGTTATGTCCGCGGTGCTCCTAGTCATGTCCGCGGAGGCTTTGGTGCTCGCGGAGGCTTTGGTGCTCGCGGAGGCCTGGGTGCTCGCGGAGGCCTGGGTTATGTCCGCGGCGGCGTGCTTGTGCAGCTTCAGCATCGCGGTAGCCTGGTGACAGCTCATACAGCGCTGTGAAAATGCGGCCATGTCGTTTTCTTCCTGCCGATGTGGAGTATGACAGGTCCGGCATTCCATCGTCCCACTGACCTTGAAGCACTTACTTTCCGCCAGCAACCCGTACTGATTGCCATGTACCTCCGCATGCCCCGTATCGATAGCCGGGCCAGGGCCGAAATAATTCGACAAGGTATCACCCGGCACAAAAGTGAACGGCGGGGCCAGGCTCGTGCGAATCCCGGAATGACAGGCGGCACAAATGTCCAGGTTTCGCTCCCTTGACAGTTTCGCCGGATCCGTGATATATTTCGCGGTTTTGTCTTCCGGATGAGCTAATTGGTAAGCTACATGCCTGCCGCCGGGGCCATGACAGTTCTCACAACCGACGCCGTAGATCATCCGCGTGCGGTCGAAAAACGCAGGTGGGTTCGGTCCGGGTATCTGCTCCGTGGTGGGCAGCAGGTCCGCCATGGTGGAATGACATTCCATGCAATGCGCCGGGATCAGCCGGTTGAATTTGACCTGATCCGTGGGGAACCCGGGACTGTTCGCCCAGCTGGCTGTGCCAGCGAACCAGGATACCGGAAGCTGCAACAGCTGGTTGCCGCGCCAATACAAATAGGATTGGGCCTTTTGGCCCGCGCCCATCACCACTCCGAAACGTTCCGCCCGCCTGGGCACCCCATTGATATACGCCACCTGGAAAAGACCACTGTCCCGCTGCTCCATCCTCACCTCCACGCTCGCCGAAAGCTCACTATAATCATTAAACGAAAAGGTATTGTTTCCCGGCTCGAAGCTCCCTTTGATAAATTGCTTTTCCGCGGGTCTCGAGGTCAATGCATGGGCGGTATGCGCATAGCTTTTCGTTATCTCCCCATGACATTTTTCGCAAGCCGCGGAACCCACATACTCCTCGCCACGTGCATTCGTGACCGCTGCCGGCCCGGGAGTATCGCCCATACAGCGCGCCAGGCCGAAGATGCACCCACCCAGTGCGGCTACGACCCAAACCCAGAGAGGTATCAGCCGCGGAGAGATCGCGGCCCGCGATGACCTGCGTCTCATTGTTGCGGGCGCCTCCTGATCACCCTGATCGAATCATTATTTTGTGCCACCACGATCCATTGCTGTCCATTTCCCAGCCGGACAGGCAGGATGCCCCGCACATCGCCGTCGAGCAGCAGTCCCGTGCGGTCATCAAAGAGGGGTTGATAGCTATTGTTGCGATCCCCTTTTAATAACAAGCCTTTGCCGGCATCCTCCCGCCCGAGCTGCGGCCGGAAAGGAAAGTAATTACCGGCGAGCAGCAGGTCCTGCACGCCGTCGCCGTCGAAGTCGCCCGGCACCACCCCATAGATCGCGCTGAATTGCGCCGCCACCGGGAGCGGCTCCAATACGAACCGGCCGCCGGATAAACGCAACAGACAGTTGTGCATTTCTTCGACATCGAAGTGCTTCGCGCGGCGCAGGCCTTCGCTTCCAAAGATATCCTCCGGCCCGGCGTCCGCATAGTCCGCGTATCGGGGGAATTTTTTTGCCAATGCCGGCACCTGCTGCAGGAGCTCGTCCCGCGAAGGGTACGGACTATTGACATGCTGTACATAATAACAAAGCAATGGGTCCAGGCGGCCGTCCCCATCGATATCGCCATCATAAATGTGCATCGGCTCTTTTCGGGACGCCTGCAGAGCCGTATTCGGCGCCAGATTGCCGAGCACAAACGTGTGGTCGCCGATGGGGAAGATACCCGTCCATAAGCCGCCTGTGCTGTCGAGACCATAGGTTGCCGAACGGTCGATAAATTTTCCTTTTGCGTTGACGAATACCCGGATCGGCATCCATTGACCTACTACCAGCAGGTCGGGTCGTCCGTGGTTATTCACATCGGTCCAGACCGCGTCCGTTACCATTCCGGCGTGCGCGAGGGCAGGCGCCATGTCCGCGGTCACGTCGGTAAAATGCACCTGGCCATTTTTTGTGTCGTTGCGTAGTAAATAGCTCTCGCCCGGCTGCGGGAACTGTCCTGGTTCGGCGAAACCGCCTACGAAAAGGTACTGACCACCATCCCAGGTCGCGGGTCGCACACAGGATCTTACCCCCTGCATCGGCGGCAGGGCGCCCGCAGGTGCCGGGGTGAAATGGCCTTTGCCATCGTTGAGGTATAAGCGATCCTGCCGCTGCGTGTCGGTTAACCGGCGCTCGTCTCCGCCGCCCGTTATGTACAGATCGGCGTCGCTGTCGCCATCGGCATCAAAGAAACAGGCTCCGCCATCCGCGTGCGGGCCTTCGCTTGCCCAGGGCTGCGACGCCGCGCGGACAAAATGGCCTTGTCTTGTCTGAAGATATAGTGTACCGGATTGCGCCAGGGACCCGCCGATATATATGTCTTCCAATCCATCACCATTCACGTCCGCCTTGCAAAGGACGGGGCCCTGCCTGCTCAGCTCGTAGGGCAGCCAGGGGTCGTGGGTGAGGTCGGTGATGCTGTCCTGGCGGTCGACAAAGTCGATGCCCGATAAAGCGGTGATGTCCTCGAATATCGTGTTGGCGGCGGGGACCCGTGGGGGGCGTGCATCGGCGGGGGCCATGCGGGGCGAGGTGCGGGGGACGGGGTCTTCTTCTACAGTGAGTATCTCGTTGGCCTTTATGTCGTCCAGTACCGTACTGTCGCCGAGAGGCCAGCGGACCACCAGCCTGTCGACGACGCTGTCATGATCAAGGCCGAAATGCAGGCGCGGATCGACCGACGACTGGTAGCCCCGCGTGGGGTATTGCTCCAGCATCTGCTGCCGGTCACCGGTGATCGCTACTACCTTTGCGCCAATCGCCGCGGTATTGGGCTTTCGTCCTTTGAGCAGCACGGTGAGCCAATGTCGCGCATCGAGCTCCGTGGCATGGTTTTCCCAGATCACAGCCGGGCCGCCCAGCTGGTTCACGACGAGATCGAGATCGCCATCATTGTCCAGGTCCGCATAGGCGGCGCCGTTCCCGACGTACGGTGTCGCCATTCCCCAAGCCGTGGTAACATCCTCGAAGGTGAGGTCGCCCTTGCCCCTAAACATATAGTTAGTGACAGCTGATGATGGCATCTCCTTTATCAAGGCTTCGGCCGGGAGATCGGCGCCATACCTGGCTCGCGCCTCCACCAGTGTATTGCGCATAAAATCGAGATCGGTGAGATCGTGGGGGAAGCCATTGGAAACATAGAGATCTTTAAAACCATCGTTGTCAAAATCCGCGAGGAGGGGTGACCAGGACCAGTCAGTCTTAGAAATCCCTGCCAGCTGCCCGATCTCGCTAAACACCGGATCGCCATTTGGCCGGGTCCCGACATTCAGCTGTAGTGTATTGCGCATTTCCTGATAATAATAGCCGCTGCGTACCATTTGTTGAGAACGGTTGTAGTCATCCGGACCCTTGAGCTGTTTCTGGCGGTGATTGCCGGCCGGCAGCATATCCAGCACCACGATGTCCGGCCGTCCATCGTTGTTATAATCTGCGATATCCACGCCCATGCCATTGCGGGAGGTATGCGTTACGGCGTCGCGGGTGGCGTCGCGAAAGGTGCCGTCGCGATTGTTGATGTAGACAAAATCCTGTTCTTCGTAGTCGTTCGTGACATACATATCCGGCCAGCCGTCGCCGTTCAGATCGCTTATGGCGATGCCGAGGTTGAAATTATTTCCGCCGCCTTTGATGCCCACCTGTGCGCTGACATCGGTAAAATGGACGGTGTCGCCATGTGAGTCATTTCGATAGAACTTCGTGCTGAAATAGGGGTGCCGTTTCGTGCGCAGCTTTTCCGTGTTGTAGAAGGGATCGTAGAACATCGTCGCGTGATCGATGAGGATCATATCGAGGTCGCCGTCGTGGTCGTAATCAAAGAAACTTGCCTGGGTCGAATTAGCGCCGCCGCCATCCAGCCCATACGCTGCTGCCCTGTCCTCGAAGACGGGAATGCCGTTAACGAGCCCCTTGTTGATAAAAAGCTGGTTACGCCGCGTACTCGCCGGCCCGTTACCCGAATAGCATAAGTATATATCCGGCAGGCCGTCACCATTGACGTCGCAGATGGTCGCGCCGGTCTTCCAGCCTTCGGTGCCGCCCACGCCGGCCTCGGCGGTGATATCCCGGAATTTCAGGTGCCCGAGATTCAGGTAGAGCTTTGCGGGCAGCTGGTTGGCGGTGAGGTAGATATCCGGCAGCCCGTCACCATTGACATCGCCGATCGCCACGCCGCCGCCGTTGTAGGCATATTCGTATTTCAGGATATTGAGATCGGGGGTTTCTGTGAGGGTATTTTGAAAATCGATGCCCGTTCGCTCCGGGGGGAGCAAAGAGAACAATTGCCGGCGACGAGAGCAACCAAAACTAACAACGGCTCCCGCCACCAGCAATAGTATCCGATAGAATCTAATTATTCTCATCTGGCCAGCTTGTATAATCTGAAGGCGGCAATCTCGGGGTCCAGCCGCGAAGACAAGATGCGAAGCCTCACCTTTTGCGCCTTGACCGGTGGGAAATGCAGCAGTCGTTTGTACCCGATGGTGGTCCCCGAAGCCACTTCCTTCCACTGCCCATCCTCTTTTGCTTCGAAGGTGAACTGCTCTACGCGCTGCCCCACCGTGATCTTTTCCTGTAAACACAGGACATCGAACGTCTTCTCGCCTTTAAGCTCCAGTTCGATGGTCATCCCGGAATCTTTTTTTACTGCGCCTGCCGCAAGGTCGACGCCGAAGGTCTCATCCATCAGTCGTTTCCAGCCCTGGAGACTGCGGATGTCCCAGTCGCTGATCAGCCCGTCCCGGTTAGGAGGGATATTCAGCAACAACACGCTGTTGCGGCCAACGCTGGTAAAATAGAGGTCCATCATCTTCGACGGCGAGCGGACGAGTGAATCATCCTTTTTGTGATAGAACCAGCCCGGGCGGATGCTGGCATCGGTCTCTGCCGGGTACCAAATGAGTCCTTTGGCCTTATACAGCTGTTCGCGGCTGCCCAGGTCCTGCCCCATCATGTTGCCGATCGGCGGGAAGGTCTGGTCCTTTTGTGAGTTGGCTGCGATGCCCTCCTGCTGGCGTGCGTTTACCGGCAGCACGCTCCATTCGGTGAGGCGCCCTTCCCCCGTTTCGGTGCCGACCCAACGCACGTCGGGTCCCATAATCGCGATCACGGCCTGGGGCTGCAGCTTGCGGATCAGGTGATACCAGGCTTCGAAGGCATAGACCTGTTTCTTCCCGTTGGGCCCTTCACCGTTGGCACCGTCGAACCAGATCTCGTCGAC
>DASYZH010000361.1:0-11097 GCA_035946435.1 Puia sp.
CAATATGCCGGCTATCTGGCACAATAACTCCTAACCCAAACTCCTACCCTTGGTTCAGGCTCGTGTCCTCGGGGGATCTGCGTAAGGCAGATCCCCCTTTTTTTTAATGCACATTCCCAAAGAAAAGATAGGCCAGCCCGATACTGCTCACCACACTCACCACCTCTGCCAGGAGCATCGCCGGGATCGAATACCGCGTATTCCTGATCCCTACGGCGCCAAAATAAACCGCTACTACATAGAAGACCGTCTCCGACGACCCCTGCATCGTCCCGGACAACCGGGCCGCGAAGCTGTTAGCCCCCAGGGACTTCATCGTATCTACCAGCATGCCCCGCGCACCCGCCGACGTGAATGGCTTGACAAGCGCCGTAGGCATCCCGTCGACCCACCGCGTATCGCCGCCGAACAGTGAGGCCACCCAGCGTATTCCGCCGATGATGGCGTCGAAGGTGCCGCTGGTACGAAGCAGGCTGATGGCAGCCAGCATCCCGACCAGGTAAGGAATGATCCGGACGGCGATGTCGAACCCACCCTTCGCCCCCGTCACGAACGCCGAAAAGAGATCGATCTTCTTATACACCGCTCCCGCGATGATCACCAGAACGATCAGCAGGATCAGTCCCCCGCTCAACGCCCGCGAAAAAGATTGCATCCTGTCCACATCGAGGCTCCGCAGATAGAGCACAAGCGAAGCGATAAGTACACTCAGGCTGCCTACCCAGGCCAGGACCACCGGCTTGAAAATATTGATCCGCTGCCAGGCCGCCACGATTAACATAGAGGCGACCGTGGTGATAAAGGTCGCGATCACGATAGGGATAAAAATGTCCGTGGGGTCGGGCGCATGCATGGATGCCCGGATAGCGATCATGGTTACCGGCACCACCTGCAAACCCGATGCATGCAGACACAGGAACATGATCTGGCTGTTCGAAGCCTGTTCCGGAACCGGATTGATCTCCTGCAGGCTTTCCATCGCCTTCAGTGCAAAAGGCGTTGCCGCATTGTCCAGTCCGAGCAGGTTGGCCGAGAAATTCATCACCATATGGCCTATCGATGGATGGCCTTTCGGGATATCGGGGAACAGTTTCGAAAAGAACGGCCCCGTGAGCCGGGCCAGGAACCGGACTCCCCCGGCCTCCTCCGCAATGGTCACCAGCCCCATGAAAAAGGCCATGATGCCGATGAGCCCCAGGGCCAGCACGACCGCGAACTTACAGGTCTCGATGAGGCCGTCCGCCTTCTGCACGACGACGGTCTTTACGGTCGATGCTGCAGCAGCAGCGCCCGCCGTCCCCGGGGCTGCAGTTCCCGCCGAGGCGGCGGCTCCCCGCGGAGCCGGCATTACCACAGTTAACGAATCCCCGGCCTTCCCCGTGACCATCTGCCCAAAAATCTCCTGGTCCGCCGGCACAAAGGCATACCGCACCCCCGCAACCACAATGGAAATAAGAATAAAAGCCGCCCATATCTTGCTTAGCGCCATAGTGTTAGATTAAACGATCCCAAATTACCATTAATTGCCTAATATTGCGGCCTCAATAGGAAAAATCATGGCTTTACAAGCAGGCATCGTAGGTCTACCGAATGTGGGAAAATCAACTTTATTCAACGCCGTTAGCAACAGCGCCAAAGCCCAGGCCAGCAATTACCGGTTCTGTACCATCGAACCGAACACCGGTCTCGTCGACGTGCCGGACGAGCGGCTGGATAAACTCGCCGCGCTCGTAAAGCCCCAACGTATCGTCCCTACCCAGGTAGGGATCGTCGACATCGCCGGCCTGGTAAAAGGCGCCAGCAAAGGCGAAGGCCTCGGCAATAAATTCCTCGCCAACATCCGCGAAGTCGATGCCATCGTCCACGTCATCCGATGTTTCGAAGACGAGAACATCCTCCGCGACGAAGGCCCGATCAACCCCGTGAGCGACAAAGACATCATCGACACGGAACTTCAGCTCAAGGACCTCGAAAGCGTCGAAAAGAAACTCAACCGCACCGAAAAGATGCTTAAGACCGGCGATCCCAAGATAAAAGCCGAATACGAGGTCCTCAAACGCTGCTATCAACAGCTCGAACAAGGCAAAAGCATCCGCGAGCTCGATCTCTCCAAAGAAGAGCGCACGGCCATCGCCGACCTCTTTCTCCTCACAGAGAAACCGGTTCTCTACGTCGCCAACGTCGATGAACCATCCATGCATACGGGTAATAAATTCTCCGAAGCGCTAAAAGCCGCCGTCGCCGGCGAGAACGCCCAGGTGATCGTGATGAACAACTCTATCGAAGCCCAGATCTCCGAAATGGACGATCCCGGCGACAAACAGATGTTCATGGAGGAGTATAAAATGACCGAGCCCGCCCTTAACAAGCTCATCCGCAGCACCTATAAACTGCTCGATCTCGCGACCTATTTTACGGCGGGTGAACAAGAAGTCCGCGCCTGGACCATCCATGAAGGCTGGAAAGCTCCCCAGGCCGCAAGCGTCATCCACACCGACTTCGAAAAAGGCTTTATCAAGGCCGAGGTCATCGCCTACAAAGACTATATCCAATACGGCTCCGAGGCGGCAGCCCGCGACAACGGCAAGCTCCGTATCGAAGGCAAGGACTACGTCGTAAAAGACGGCGACGTCATGCACTTCCGGTTTAACGTGTGATGATTTTCATCATAACACGTTATATCCAAAAGAGATATAGTAAAGTCCCCCGATATTCGCATTTCCGATCGCATCGACATAATACTTATTCAGCAAATTTGTCGCCCCGATCTTGATGATGCTGCCCGCCAAATGCGGGATCTTCATGCTGATCTGTGCATCCAGCGTTCCGAAAGCAGGTGTGATCCCCGTAATAAAGGAACTCTGGTACAGGTACTCCTGCTGCCACCGGTACGTTACGTTGAACCCATAGTATTTCGCGATCGTGTAGTTGGCAAAGGAGAGATTGAACTTGTTCTTAGGCGTATTGAAATCCGTTTGCTGCCCATTGCTGGAATTGGAAATATTGTTGTATGCGTAATTCACGCCGGCAATAAAGCCCTGGGGCAACCGGTAATCCAGGCTGATCCCTGCCCCCACCGTATTGACATGCGTCGAGCTGTTCGTATACAGCCCAAACGTATTCGCCGCGCTCTGGTTGGTGATCCCGCCGGGCGTGATATTCGGGTCCTTGATCAGCACCGTCAACCCGATGAAATTGGTATACCGTGCATAGAACCCATAAGCATCGACGAGCAGCTTGTCGGCGATAACTCCCTTATAGCCCAACTCCCAGGAGGCCACCGTCTCGGGCTTGAAGGTCTGATATTGATAAGGCGTCAATGCCCCGCCCGTAGCCAGGTGGTTCAAGGTAGCGGTATCGTAGGTATGGCCGTCGTTCAACCCATAAAAACTGATGAATTGCGGCAACCCGCCGATCAGCCGCGCCGAACCCGTTTGCAGATTGATGAACTGATTTTGCGTCGTAGGGAAGCGGTAAGCCGTCTGGAAGCTCGCCCGGATATAGTTGTCTTTGGCGACCTTGAACAAGGCCGTAGCCCGCGGCGTGAACCGGCCCTTGAAATTCGAATTCTTATCATAGCGGCCTGAAACACTCAGCTTGACGAAATCATCGAGAAAAGCCCGCTGAACCTGCGCAAAGGCGCCCGTCTCGTTGATATCGATCCGCCCTGCCGTATCCGCAAAGATGGTCCCATGGCTGTTCAGCACAAACTCCCGCGTCTGTGCCCCCACCGTCACGTCCACCGTTTTCTCTACATCCCCGAAATTATACATGGCATCGCCGACATACAGGTTCGTCTGGTCGTTGAACTTGCCGCCGCCCGGGATGGCGGTCTTGGTCAGCGTATTGAAGACGGTATTGAATGCCGTCGTACCCGGTTGCAGCCGGTTCTGATCTGCATACGTCCTGGCCGCATTGCTGGCCGCAAGATAGGCCGCATTGCCGCTGAGCCCCGAGCCATAGGCCTGCTGCAAGGCCGCCGCATAAGCGCCCGCATAAGTAGCTGCCCAGCCTGTCGCTCCGGCCGAAGGCAGATAAGCCTCATTCAGCAAGGTCGCCACAGCCACCATATCATACGAATCCCCGGCATTCTCCTGCGTGGTGTAGGCCCGTACATAAAAGTGCTTGCCGCTGATCTCCGCCTTGTACTGGCCGATCTTTACGTTCTTCAGACTATACCGGTCCGTACCCTGGTAGACCGTACTGGCCTGCCCAAAATTGCCCGTAAGACTCACCGTCGTACCCGGCGTGACCTTGTAATACAGCCCGCCGGAGACTTTGAAGTTATACGCGTTATAATCGGTCAGCGTGCTCTCGGCATATCCCGTACGCGAGACATTGGCATTGGACGGCGTCGCGGCAGCAGCGGCAGCAGCCCCCTGGGACAAGGCCGTATATTTCGCGGCATCCGTAGGATCGTTTGCAGCCGCAGCCTGTGCCGCAAGTTGGGCATATTCCTGCGCTCCCAGGGTCAGCACCGATTGCAAATTGAATGAGCCCTCGTCACCATAAACATTTACGCCGTCATAAGCCGGGTTGGTGCTATGGTCCCGGTCACCGGTGATCTGGCCGGTCAGCGGCACATAGTTGCGCGTATCGCTCGCCGTCCAGTCCTTGGCCTTGGTATAATCTCCCGAAATGCGGAAAGCGAACTTATCATTGAAGGCCTGGGCATACCGCGCGCCTACATTATAGTAAGGCTGCGCATTCATCGAGGCATCGCCAAGATGGTTGACGCCTTGCTTGTACTGGGCACTGAATCCCTGGTATTTGAACGGGTCCTTGCTGGTCATCAATATAGTACCCGTCATGCCGCCTGAACCATACAGCGCGGAAGAAGCACCGGGCAACAATTCCACATTGTCCAGGTCCAGCTCGCTGAGCCCCACGATATTGCCCACAGAGAAATTCAAGCCAGGCGCCTGGTTATCCATCCCGTCGACGAACTGGTTCATGCGCGTATTACCACTCCCATTGAAACCTCTCGTCCCCATGGTCTTGAAGAGCAACGAAGAGGTCACGGCATCCACACCCTTGAGATTCACGATAGCGTCATAGAACGACGCCGCCGGTACCTCGTGCGCCGTGGCGGCCCCCATTCGCTCGATGGAAACCGGCGACTCCAGGCTGCGGATCGCACCCCTGGTCGCGGAGACCACCACCTCCCGGCCCAACGTAGACGCCGGCCGCAGCTTGATGTCTACGGCGCCGCCGGCATTCTCCACTCTTACCTCCTGGGTCTCGAAGCCTATGGAAGAAAAGACCAGCACGAACGGCGGCTGCCGGGTGGTCGTGAGCCGGAAATTCCCATGGTCATCGGTATAGGTCCCGATCGAAGTCCCTTTGATGGTCACGCTCACCGCCGGTACCCTGTCGTCGGTCACCGCATGGCGGACATTGCCGGTTATTGTGATCGAAGTTTGTGAAAAAGCGGAGAACGAAAGCAACAAAAGCAGTGTCGAGATCGCCAGTGGCAGATGGTTTTTTCTCATTGGGCAAGTTTTCGTTGATAAGCGTTGTGTATTACTAAAATACATATTGTTATCTTGACCCGAAAATTTAATTTTGCGGAAATGAAGCAGCTTCAATTCCCTCATCAGACGAATTTCTACCGGGGCAAGGTCCGGGACGTATATACGATAGCCGACAAATGGCTGGTCATGATCGCCTCCGATCGCATCTCCGCCTTCGACGTGATCCTCCCCCGCCCTATTCCCTATAAAGGACAGGTGCTCAACCAGATCGCCGCCTATATGTTAAAAGCTACCGCCGATCTTTGTCCTAACTGGCTCGTCGACACGCCCGCGCCCAACGTCGCAATCGGTCGCAAATGCACCCCATTTAAAGTGGAGATGGTCGTCAGGGGTAACCTCACCGGACACGCGTGGCGCACCTACAAATCCGGTCTCCGTGAGCTTTGTGGCGTACCGCTACCTGAAGGCCTACACGAAAACGACTACTTCCCCTCCCCCATCATCACCCCTTCGACCAAAGCCGAGGTCGGTCACGACGAAGACATCTCGAAGGAAGCCATCATCCGCCGCGGCATTGTAAGTGAAGGCCATTATACACAGCTGGAGAGATACACCCTGGCCCTTTTCGCCCGGGGCAAAGAGCTCGCGGCTAAAAGAGGACTCATCCTGGTGGATACCAAATACGAATTCGGCCTGCTGGACGAAAAGGTCGTTTTGATGGACGAGATCCACACCCCCGACAGCTCGCGCTATTTTTATGCGGATGGCTTCGAAGAGCGCCAGGCCAAAGGCGAAAAACAGCAGCAGCTGAGCAAAGAGTTCGTGCGTGAATGGCTGATCGCAAACAATTTTATGGGGAAAGAAGGGCAAACTGTACCGGCGATGGATGACCAATGGGTTCAAACCATCAGCAACCGCTATATAGAGCTCTATGAAAAGGTAATCGGCCAACCATTTCAACCTCAGGCTCTCAGTGATGAAGAGATCTACCAGCGGGCGCTGTATTCCCTTTCTACACTCCCCCCTTTGGAAGAGTAAAAACGACGGTGCTGCCCTTTCCGGGTTCGCTTTCGATCCGCATCTGCCCGCCATTGCGGGAAAGGAATTCTTTGCACAGCATGAGCCCCAGCCCCGTCCCCGCCTCGCCGCCCGTGCCGCGGGTAGTATAATAATGCTCGGAAAGCAGCTTCTGCAGGTTGTCCTCGCTGATACCCGTACCCGTGTCCTGGACGCTCACCTCGATATGCGACCGCATCTCATGCGCTTCGATAAAGATCGACCCCTCTTCCGGTGTGAACTTGATGGCGTTGCTCAGCAGGTTCCTGAGCACCAGGTTGACCATATCCCTATCCGCATATACATACACCGGCCGCTCGATCTTGCTGTTGATATAGATGCGCTTGGCATCGGCCTGTAAGCGGAGGAGCTGCAACACCTCCGTGGCGATCCTCGCAATATCCAGCAGCTGCGGCTTGACCGCATCATTCTGCATTTGACTCTTGGCCCATTGCAGCAGGTTTTCCATGAGCCCCGTGGTATAGGTCAGCTCATTCACTACCTCCGGGACCAGCAGCTTGATCTCGTCTCCCGGCAGATCATACACCTGAACATTACGGAACAAATTGCGCAGGGCATACAACGGCGCCTTGAGATCGTGCGCGATAATGGAGAAGAGTTTATTCTTAAGCGAATTCAGTTCCGTCAATTGCATCGTCTTCTCCTCCAGCAGCGCCGCCTTGTCGCTGATATCCGCCTTCTGCCGCAGGATCTTCAGGTTGCTGCGGCGCAGCTGCCAGTTCTTGTCCCGCGTTTGGTTCTGATACCGCGAAGTTTCGTTGCGGATCAGCAGCAACCCATAAAAAATACAAAAGATGGCCAGCAGATGATTGAAGAGAAATAAATAGAAATTATGCGTTGCCAATGAGTAGCTATAGTGCGTCCAAACCGTTTCGACCAGGAAATAGCAGGTCATCGAAAAACTAAACGAGACAACGATATTGTAGATATTCCGCATAAAGAACACGGAAAGCACCCCGTAAAGCACAAAAAAGAACTCGATCCCCGCATCGATGCCCAACGCATAGCTCACCGTTGTCGCGAGCGGGTATAAAAGGAAATAAATGATCCGCGCTAATTCGTATTGCTGATAATGGTTGGCGATAAGCACCACCGCGCTGATAACGGCCGGGCTGCATGCCGCTACCCGGATGATCGGGGGAAAATGCTCCTTCGAGAAAACCCCCAGGAGCGGGATGAGTATACCGGCGCACAGGCCCAGGATATTCATTACGTTAAAGATCCCCAGCTTCCTTCGTTCGTAACTCCCCAGGGAAGGTCTGTACCCTATATTCCAGACATAACCCCGCAGGCGAAAAAAACTTTTTGCAGCCTTGTTCATGGTCAGAGCCTTAGGTTTAGTTTTGACGGTTACAACCGGTACGGATCTAAATCGTTTTAGGTCTAGCTAATAAACGTACGCTGTACACTTTTTATTAGATTCTAAAATAATAGAATTTTTATTGAGCCAAAAATGCATACACATATAACTTTTACCTAAGTTATACGCCACATGTAGGACAAGTTAGGCCGCATTTTGTCCATTTTCAGGAACATCTGTTCCATTTTAGCCCGTTCAGGGCCTAAAATCTACCGCCCGGGAGCTCCTCCGGCCTTCCGCCCCCTCGCTTTATTAAACGTATGCACCCCCTTCCCGACGCCCTGTCTCAGCGTCCGCTGCTCCTCTTCGGGGAGATGGATCGTTTCCCGGCACCCGGGACTGCAACAACCTTCGTATTTGGCTGCACACGCGGCACACTGTATAAAAAGCAGATGACAGCCCGTATTTCTACAGTTGACATGCGTATCCGCCGGCTGTCCGCATTGGTGGCACCGGGCGATGATCTCTTCGCTGATACGCTCCCCCATCCGGTGGTCAAATACAAAATTCTTCCCGCGGAACTTGTTTTCCAGCCCCTGTTCCTTCACGGTATTGGCATAATGGATGATCCCGCCCTCGAGATGGAATACATTGGTAAATCCCCGATGCAGCAGGTAGGCGCTCGCCTTCTCGCACCGTATGCCCCCCGTACAGTACATGATGATCGGGGTGTCTCTCTTGTCTTGTAGCATGTCCGCCGACATCGGCAGCTGTTCGCGGAAGGTATCGCTGGGGACTTCGATGGCCTTATCAAAATGACCGACCTCATACTCGTAGTGATTCCGCATATCTACCACGATCGTGTCGGGATTGTCGGTAAGCTCGTTGAACTTCGCCGCGTCGACATATTGTCCCTTCCGGCGCATATCGAAACCGGAGTCTTCGATCCCATCGGCCACGATCTTATCCCGCACCTTGATCTTGAGGATCCAGAACGACTTTCCGTCGTCGTCGACCGCCACATTCAACCGCAGCCCGCTGAGTCCCTGCACCCCATCCAGCCATGCCCGGAGCGTTTCGAATTTCGAACCTGGCACGCTGATCTGTGCATTGATGCCTTCCGCCGCCACATAGATCCGCCCAAAGACCTGCAGCGCGTTCAGGCCCAGATACAGCCCGTCACGAAATGCCCTGGGATCGTCGATGGGAAAATACCGGTAGAAAGAGATCGTCTTCCGGGATTCCGTCTCTTGTAACAGACGTTGCTTCATCTCCATTTGGGAGACGCGGTTGTGTAATGCGGCCATCGCGCAAAAATACGCATTTTTTCCCCCATGCCGCGAGCGGCTGGCGGCACCGGCTCACCGCTCCCCCCGGCCGCGTGCTAGCGCCCATTCCTTTGCCCCAACCCGCCGAAGATGCCCCCTGCCCCAATCCGTACCCCGGTCTGGTAGTACTGTCCATCCCGCCAGGAGGTAACGACATCTACGCGAAATAGCTTAAAAATATTTTCCAATCCGCCAAACACCTCCTCATAATGGTTGTCATACCGTACATAATACGCGTTGACACCACCTACCAGGTTCCATTTCAACCGCCGGAAAAGCGGGATCTTGTTGGTCAGGAGCCCATTGAAATGATGCTCGAGATGCCCGGTGGCATAGAACGAAGCCGTAGTGCTGAGCGCATAATATGGCGCCAGTTGAAAGCTGTTCAGGTATTCGCTCGCCGCAATCGTTTGGTTGCCGTTGAAATGCTGGTAATCCGGGCTAAACACCCGCGCGGTGTTTAAAAACCCGCCGATCCCCAGCCGGTATCGCATCTCACCCAGCAGCTTAAAGTTCATATTATCCCACACCGAGAACCGCCATTTGTCGAAATTGACATCGCTCCCAAGGACGCCGCTCCACCCTTTGGTATACCCGATGGCAAACGTGGGATATTTCGAGCCCAGGGAGATCTTGGCGTTGGGGAATTCGACAAATTTTTGTCCGGGCTGATACTCGAAATTCACTGTCGTAAGCACCGCCTGGTGCCTGGGAAATTGCGAGAAAGGCAGCTCCACGGGATAATTCGGCGTAAAGGCCCTGCCGGGGAATTTGATCAGCGACCAGCCAGTCGTATTGGCGATGCCCCACCGGTCCTCGTAGCTGCCCTGTACGTTCAGCCGCATCCCATTATCGAACCGTTTCGCCGCATGCAAAGACACGAAATATTTTTCATAGATCTTTTCGTAATTGCGCTTATCCAGGAGCGTATACAAGCTGTTCAACCATTCGTGAATAGGACCGTCCGGATCGTATTGCGATACCGTCTGGCCGCCGGCCAGCGTCCAATGCATCCGTGTCGAGCTCTCATCCTCTTCTCCCGCCGGGCCGTCCGCGCCCCTCTGTCTTGGGCGCGTGCCCGGCTTCCGGGAAAAATTCCGCCGCATCAGCGACAGCTCCGCCCACGGATTCAGCCGGGTATTGTGAAAGCCATACCGGAGATGCGGCGTAAAGCTCAGCTCCCCCAGCCCGCCCCGCAGGTCTCTGCGCACCGTCCCCTTCCACTCGGCAACGATCCCCTCCACCGTATTGTAGTTGATCTTCCCCAGCAGCGGGTCCATCGAATAATGCAACGGTCGTGGCTGCCGGAAATCACTGCGGTCAAATCCGGTAAAGAACAGCTGGCCGAACGTCACATGCCCCTGCTTCTTCAATAAAGAATCCCGGTTCTTGCGCGTCCCCATCGAATCGCGATTGTATTCGTAAATGCTGTCCCGCGTCTTGTAGTTCACGATCTCATCCGGTTCCAGCGGCACGGGCCGGAGACTATCCCAATAGGCCTTCGTCTTTTTGTTACCCGCGGTGTCGTACCGCATCAGCACATTGTTGAAGAACCGCCGCTTGAACACGGGCGCGATGTCGTAGTTGTTATAGACATTCAGAAAATTCCCTACCAGGTCGATCCCGAGGAATTTAAGCGAGAAATCGATCACCTGGTTCTTCACCAGCCAGATCTCATCACCGGCACGGGGTTTTTTCCCGGTGCCCGGCGCAGCCACCGGCCCGTGAATTTGTTTGATCTCCAACGTATCCAATATCTCCAGCTGCTGTTCCTTCACGAGCTTCAGATCCAGGCTGTAGATCCGCCAGCTCCCTTCCATGATATCGATCTTCCCGCTAAACAACGGCTCGTATTTCCGCCGCGGGATCACCTGGATCTCATTGACCTCCTGTCCGTCGACAAAAAAGCTTCCCAGGA
>DASYZH010000362.1:0-3660 GCA_035946435.1 Puia sp.
GCCTCGATGACTCCGGCAGCGCCAAGACAGTGACCGGTCATAGACTTTGTGCTGCTGATATTCAGGTTGAAGGCCCGATCGCCAAAAACATCGGTGATCGCTTTTATCTCCGCGACGTCGCCCAGGGGCGTGGAGGTGCCGTGTGTGTTGATATAATCGATCTCTTCGGGTTTCATGTTGGCATCCCTGAGCGCCGCTATCATCACATTCTTCGCGCCCAGGCCTTCCGGATGGGGAGCGGTGAGGTGGTAGGCGTCGGCGGTAGCACCGCAACCGACGACCTCGCAATAGATCTTAGCGCCCCGGGCCCTGGCATGCTCGAGGTCCTCGAGTACCAGTACCCCGGCGGCCTCGCCCATTACAAAACCATCCCGGTCCTTATCATATGGCCGGCTGGCGGTCCCGGGATCGTCATTGCGTTCGCTGAGGGCCTTCATGGCGTTGAACCCCCCGACCCCGGCCTCGCTGATCACCGCTTCGCTTCCACCGCCGATGATGATGTCGGCCATGCCGAGCCGGATCAGGTTAAAGGCTTCCATGATGGCATTCGTAGAAGAGGCACAGGCGCTGGTCACGGCGAAATTCGGGCCCCGGAACCCATGCCGCATGGAAATATGCCCGGCCGCGATATCCAGGATCATTTTGGGGATAAAGAAGGGGTTGAACCGGGGGGTTCCATCCCCCTTGGCAAAACCGATCACCTCGTCCTGGAAGCTGATCAGCCCGCCGATGCCGCTGGCAAAGACGACGCCTATCCTGTCCGGATTCATCTTCTCTTTGTCGATGCCGGCATCCCGAACGGCCTCGTCGCTGGCGGCAACCGCGATCTGGGTATAACGGTCCACCTTACGGGCCTCTTTCCTGTCCAGATACTGCAAGGGATCGAAACCCTTCAATTCACAGGCGAAGCGCGTCTTGAACTTGGCAGCATCGAAGAGGGTGATCGCATCAGCACCGGAAACGCCATTCAGCAATCCTCTCCAGTAATCTTGTGTATTGTTACCTAAAGGTGTGAGGGCGCCGATGCCCGTGACTACAACTCTTTTCAATTGCATAGTGGATTTTCTCCCAGACGCCGCCTTTACGGCTCGAATTGATTTAAGGATAAAATCCGCCTTCTAAGCCAAATTGCTTGAAAAAGGCGGATCGAACTATTTTTTACAAGTACCTTTTAGACGGAGAGCAGGTGCTTCAACGCCGCCGATGGCGGCTCATCCGTCAGGCCGGGACCTGCTATTTAGCGTGCTCTTCCAGGTAAGCGATTGCCTGACCTACGGTAGTTATAGTCTCGGCTTGCTCATCGGGGATGGAGATATTGAATTCTTTCTCGAATTCCATGATGAGTTCGACGGTATCCAGGGAGTCTGCCCCCAGATCATTGGTAAAAGATGCTTCGTTAGTTACTTCCGCTTCTTCCACCCCGAGTTTATCGACTATAATCTTCTTAACCCTTGTAGCGATGTCTGACATTTTGATAGATTTTTGTTAGTTACGCCCGCAAAAATAACGGTTCCGGATTACAGAACAAAATTGGCCTTTTTTATTTTGAGCTTTTATAAGGCCGGGGGGTATATTTGCGATCCGGAATGATTAATTTCCGTTAATTTCACAACCTCATGGCGCTTAGGATGATAGATCACGGAACCCGGGAGTATCAGCAGATGGTCCATCTGCGCAACGAGATGCTGCGTAAACCGCTTGGGCTAACCTTTACCGAGGAAGAGCTGGAGCAGGAGAAGGACGATATCCTCATGGGCGCCTTCGAGGATGACCGCCTGTTAGGTTGCTGCCTTCTCACCCGCATGGATGCCGGAACGATTCGTCTGCGCCAGATGGCCGTCCCCAACGGTATGCAGGGCAAAGGCGTAGGCCGGGCCCTCATGATCTTCGCCGAAAATATCGCCCGCGATCTCGGGTACAAGAAACTATGTATGCATGCCCGTAAAACCGCCATCGGATTCTATCAGAAGCTCGGCTATTCCATCGCCGGCGAAGAGTTCCTGGAGGTGACCATCCCCCACTATATAATGGAGAAGGCGCTTTAATGATTTTTTGGTCAGCTTAATGATTTTTGGTCAGCTCAACTACTATTTGATCAATCGCAAATTGAAAGGATACCGGTAGATCTTGTTTTCGCTTACCCGCACGGCGGCGACAATGACGAGCACCAGGTTGACAAAATACAATACTCCTACTATAAGGAATCCTATTCCCACCACCATGAGTATACAGCCGATCACACCGCAGATGTAAACGGTGATCTGAAAGTTCAGCGATTCCTTGGCATTCTCGGTGACGAAAGCAGGACCATCCCTTCGGATCAAATAGATGATCAAAGGGCCCAGGATACCGATACCCGGAACGATCGAGAGGATATGTGCAAGCACAGCAAGAGTGCGTTCATCGCTTGTAGGCGTGGAGAGGGGATATTCGACCGGCATGTGCGTAGATTTTGGTTACTGAATATACGCAATTTTGGCGAATTTGCTCATCCGCTGGAGGAAAGCGAGCAGATCGGCCATGGTCCGGCAGTCGTCGATCACCAGCAGGAAGTTCTTCCCGGCTTGCTTGAGCCTCGCCTTGTTCGTCTGCTGCTGCAAGAAATCCAGGATCAACCGGAACGTCGCCGACTCGAAATAGGGGGAATCCGGCCGGTTGATGAAATAGCACCGTACGGTATCGTCTTTCAGGATAAGCTTTTCAAAACCCAGGCTCACCGCCAGCTTCCGGATACGAACCGTATCGAACAGATCCTCTACCTGCGGTGGCACGGGACCAAACCGGTCGATGAGCTCCTTATGGAATTCCTGCAGTTCCTCCTCGGTATCGCAATTGTCCAGCCGGGTATACAGGGTCAGCCGCTCGGTGATGCTTTCCACATAACTATCAGGGATCAGGATCTCCAGGTCCGTGTCGATGGTACAGTCCTGTACATAATCTTCCTGTTTGGAGATCTCCTCTTTGAACAACTCACGGAATTCCGTGCGTTTAAGCTCCTTGATGGCTTCGTCGAGGATCTTCTGGTAGGTCTCGAATCCAATGTCGACCATGAAACCGCTTTGCTCACCACCCAGCATATTGCCGGCGCCGCGGATATCCAGGTCACGCATGGCGATCTGAAAACCGCTGCCCAGGTCGCTGTGCTGTTCGAGCGTCTGCAGCCGTTTGCGTGAATCGGTGGGCAGCGTAGCCAGCGAGGGTGCCAGCAGGTAACAAAAGGCTTTTTTATTGCTGCGGCCTGCCCTGCCCCGCAGCTGATGCAGGTCGCTGAGCCCGAAATGGTGGGCATTGTTGACAATAATGGTATTGACATTGGGAATGTCCACGCCGCTTTCCACGATGTTAGTACAAACCAGCACATCGTATTTTCTGTCGATAAAGCTCAAAATACGGTCCTCCAGCTCGTTTCCTTCCATTTGCCCATGGGCATAGCCGATGCTGAGATCGGGACAAAGTGCCTGGATGATGGCCGCCATCTCGGCGAGTCCCTGCACCCGGTTGTAGATAAAGAAGACCTGTCCGCCTCTTTCGGTCTCATAATAGATGGCATCCCGGATAAAGTCCTCGTTATACCCGTGCAATTCCGTTTGGATCGGCTGGCGGTTAGGCGGCGGCGTATTGATGATGCTCAGATCGCGGGCGCCCATAAGACTGAACTGC
>DASYZH010000363.1:0-27095 GCA_035946435.1 Puia sp.
ACCGTTCGAAATAGAGGTCGAGCTCGATGGGGTCGACGTCGGTGATCTGGAGACAGTAGGCCACCACGGAATTGGCGCCGCTTCCGCGGCCGACGTGGTAGAAGCCCCGGCTTTGGGCATACCGGATCATGTCCCAGGCGACGAGGAAATAGGCCGTAAAACCCATTTGGTCGATGATGCGGAGCTCTTTGTTCATGCGGCCCCATGCCCGTCGGACCGTCGGCGCCCCGCTGTCCTGGGCGCCCGTCCGACTTCCGCCATAACGTTTGCGGCAGCCGTCGCGGGCCAGCTTTTCGAGGAGCACGCGGTCGTCCTCGCGGCTGGCGCTATAGATCTTTTTGTTCTTGTCCTCGCCGAAGCGCATGGTGATCGAGCAGGCGTCGATAAGCCGGTAGGTATTGGTAATAATGAAGGGATATTGCCGGAAGGCCGTGAGCATTTCCACCTGGGGAACGAAATATTCTTTATCGCCCGCTATGTCTTCGGGTGTGAGTTTGGTAAGAAGCGTATTCTTATCAATGGCCCGAAGCAGGCGGTGGAGGTTATAATACGTCTTATTCTGATAGGTTACCGGTTGCCGGATGATCCATTTGTCCGGAAAGGCCGTCACGGGTTGTTTCAGCAGTTTGCCCACCTCGCCGGGCAATACGCCGATGCGTTCGTGCTGCAGGAGGGCTTCGGGTGGTTTGGCGCCGAGGGGGTAGATGACAAACCCATCGCCCGTGCGGTGGAACGGATCGCCGAGGCTGTCGCTATCGGGGAAGGTTTTTTTTTCCAGCAGGTGCGCGGAGAGGAATTCGTTGATCAGGCGGAAGCCATTGTTGTTGGCTGCCAGAAGGATATACAGCAAGGTATTTTCGCGGCGGATCTCGACGCCGAGGATGGGTTTGATGTTCTTTTGGGTGCAGAAGTCGACAAAATCCCAGGCGTCGCAGGTGGAATTGATATTGGTGAGGGCGAGGGTGGTGGCGCCTGTATCGACGCCTGCGGTGACCAGTTCTTCCGTGGACAGGGTGCCGTACTTAAAACTAAAATAGGACTTAGTGAAATACATCGTAAGGTCTTGTGGAAACAAAGTTATAAAGAAGCTACTATTTTTAGTATTTAATTACTAAAATTATTAGTAAATTTGTTCTGATAAAAATGCTTTGCGATCCTTTGCTGGTGCGGGTTTCGGGAAATGTCAGTAAGAAATGGACAAATCGGGATGATCTAAATGGCAGGATCGGAATTTTTAAATGGCAGATAGAAAATAAGTCGTTGGCGACACATTAAATCACTTAAAAAACCTTTTTCTTTGATTATGGGGAATCGAGATACGCGCTACGACCTTATCGAGCCCATGATGTCTCAAGGTAAGATAGTGTCCTTTACAGATGTTTTTAAATATATAAAGAAGACGGTCGTTGCAATTGATCTGGGAAAGAAGGTGGATCGCTTCACGGTGATGATGCACGATCCCAAGAAATTTTCGGTAGGCGATATATACA
Source organism: Puia sp. (assembly GCA_035946435.1). Lineage (GTDB taxonomy): Bacteria > Bacteroidota > Bacteroidia > Chitinophagales > Chitinophagaceae > Puia. Next base: position 1,491 of record DASYZH010000363.1, read on the forward strand.
AGATGAGCGATCTGTTCAAGATCAGCCCCGGGCAGGTGTTTGAGCTGATCGCCAATGAATATCTGCAGAAACATGACCAGTAAGAATAGTTTGCACTAGTAGTTCCATTACCATTGGCCAAGGGGCCCCTTATCCTTTAGAGTCACCCTTAATTTAGACACCCTTTCGTAATAGGCCGCCCCGGTATCGGGGCGGCCTAAATTTTTTGTATATTCCGTCCATGAAACACACTATGCTCATCCCCGTGTGCCTGCTGGTCTTTTCCTGCCAGAGCCCTTCGACATCTTCACCCGGCGCTGCTGCGGTCGTGCCGGCCGGTCCTTCTTCCACGGCTTTGCCGGTCCAGGGTACCTGGCGGCTGATCACCGGCACCGTGATCACGAAAGGCGTTCCTGTGGTGACCGATTACACGAAAGGATCGAGTTTTATCAAGATACGGAACGGCTCGCATTTTGCCTTTTTAAAACATGACCTGAACGTGTCCAAGGATTCTTCCAATCATTTCGATGCCGGCGGCGGGGTCTATACGCTTAAAGGCGATCAATATACAGAGCATCTCGACTATTATACCGATAAGCAGTATGAAGGGCAGAGCTATACCTTTACCCTGAGCTTTCATGGCGATACGCTGGTGCAGCAAGGTATGGAGGGAGCGGACCGGGAGAACATCGAGCGGTATGTGCGGTTGAAATAATGTTTTATGATATATTCGGGCACAACCACCGGCCTTTTTCGCTCGCGCTGAACCAGCGATTCACGAACGACTGTGATGCCATGCTCTATGGCCGGAGGACTTATGAGCTATTGCGTCCATACTGGTCTCCCTTGCGTAATAATGAGATGGGGGTGGCCGGTGCGCTTAATAGCGTGAAGGGGAGCATTTATTTGCACAGGATATGCAGGGGCCATTGGAATTAAGTGCTTCGCGGCTGCTGGATAAGGGCGTATTGCATCTATCCTACAGGGCCGGATAAAAGAACGCCCCCGGTTCCTGCCGGGGGCGTTCAGATCGATGGTGTTAATCTATTGTGCCTGTTCGTCGTCGGGTGTCTGCAGCAGGCGATACAGCTCATCCAGTTTGGGCGATAAGATGATATCGGTCCTTCTGTTGAGTGCCCGGCCTTCGGAGGTGCTGTTGCTTTGGACGGGATCGTACTGGCTATGGCCGGAAGCGATCACGCGGGTGGGATCGACCTGATAATCGTTGGTCAGGATGCGTACGATGGAGGCGGAACGCGCGAGGCTGAGGTCCCAGTTATCCTGATATCTTCCATGGATCGGAATAGAGTCGGTGTGTCCTTCGATGTCGACGGTGATGTCGGTATTGGCATTGAGGACGGCAGCCAGCTTGCCAAGGGCTTCCTTGCCTTTGGGGTTGACGACGGCGCTACCGCTGGGGAACAGCAGGTTTTCCGACAGGCTCACATATACTTTACCATTCTTGATCGAGACGGACAGTTCGTTGGATTTGAACCCCTCAAGGGCGTCCGTCATTTTCTTCCGGATCTGTTCGATGGCTTTTTTCTGCTTGTCCATCAGGGCCTGGAGATGTTCCAGCTTGGCCTGCTGCGTGATCAGGTCTTGTTTGCTTTTGCTGAGGAGGGCCAGCCGGTTAGCGGACTCGGTGCTGAGGTCTTTGTTCTTATCCCGCAGGTCGCCGAGTTGTTTGTTCAACGTTGCCACCTGATTCTGGGTGTTGGCCAGCTCCTGGTTGAGCGAATCGATGGTATGTTGCCGGTCGGCAGCCAGCTGATTAGCCTGGGCGAGCTGTGATTGCAGGTCTTTGACCTTGGCCGCCAGCTGTGCGCTATCGTAGCGGGCGGATGAAAGTGCCTGTTGGGAAGCGTTAAACTTACTGGTAGGAACACAGCCCGTGAACAAGGCGAAACCTGCAGCGAGCGCGAGGAGTGCGGAAGAGATCTTTGTCATAGACTTAGACTTTAGCTTAGATAATGGGCGCTAATTTAGGGCATTTTATTTTAGCACTGCATTAGAATCGCATTAGATCGTGATGTGTGGCCAAAAGCTTATCTTGGCCGGGAATAACCAAAGCCGACGAAGGAGGCTTCGTCCGTAGGACAGACATTAGCGGTTTGCCGGGATTCGCTAATTTCTGGCAGCGAATCCCCGGCACATTTAAACTTTCGCCTATGCGGGCACGACGACTTCTTATTGCCCTGTGGTGTACCTGCTGTTGTGGTGGTGCTTTCGCCCAGCCGGCGCTGCCTGTGCCGCGGAATATTCAGCTGGCTATCGACAAGGGCACGCGTACCGCCACAGGCCTGCCGGGGCCCAACTACTGGCAGAACCGCGCCAGCTATTCCATCCAGGTGCATTTCGATCCGCGGACGCGGCTGGTGAGCGGCCGGGAGTCCATTGCCTACACCAACAACAGCCCGGACACGTTGAGGCAGCTGCTTTTCAAGCTGTATCCGAATCTCTATAAAAAAGGAGCGGCGCGGAATTCGGCGGTGAAGCCGGATGATCTTACGGATGGGGTGGCGGTGAGTAATGTGGCCATCGAAGGTCAGCCGGCGGCGGATGCGCCCAAGGGCGCCAATGGAACCGATATGGGGCTTAGAACGCCGCCCGTCGCGCCCGGGCAGACCTTGCAGGTGTCACTGGAGTTTGCCTATACGTTGAACAAGACTTCGCATATCCGTACGGGGCAGGTCGACAGCGGCGCTTTTTTCGTCGCCTACTTTTTTCCACGGATAGCAGTATACGATGATATCGATGGGTGGAACCGCAATCCTTACCTGGGCGATCTGGAGTTCTACAATGATTTCTGCAATTTCGATGTCGAGGTCACGGTCCCCGGTGATTACATGGTATGGGCAACGGGTGACCTGGTCAACCGGCAGGACGTCTTGTCCGCGGCGGTCAATCAACGGATCGACGAGGCGTCCACGGGCGATGCCATCGTGACCGTTGTAGATACGGGCGAGCTGGAGCGTGGTTCGGTGATCCACCGGGCCGATTCGAATACCTGGAAATTCAGTGCGAAGGATGTCACCGATTTTGTATTTGCGACGAGTAATCATTATATCTGGAAGTCTTCCAGTGTCGTGGCAGACCCCGCGACGGGCCGGCGGACGCGGGTAGATGCCGTGTTCAATCCGGGGCATAAAGATTTCTTCGAGGTAGCGGGCTTTGCGCGGAAGACGGTGGAGGCCATGAGTTACCGGTTCCCGGCCTGGCCCTATCCTTATCCGCATGAAACGGTTTTCGATGGGCTCGATCAGATGGAGTATCCGATGATGGTCAATGATAACCCCCTCGAGAACCGGGCCGATGCCATCGAGCTCACCGATCACGAGATCTTTCATACGATGTTCCCTTTTTACATGGGTGTCAACGAAACGAAATATGCGTGGATGGACGAAGGGTGGGCCAGTATCGGGGAATGGCTGATCTCGCCGATGATCGATTCGACGATAGTCGACGAATATGGCGTAGGTGCTTATGCTGCGAGGGCGGGCAAAGAGAATGATCTGCCCGTGATCACCCCGTCGACGCAGGAGAATGGGGTCGACTATTTCCTGAATGCCTATGCCAAGCCGGCCTTTGGTTATCTCTATGTCAAAGACCTGTTGGGCGACAGCCTGTTCCGGAAGGGCTTGCATGAATACATCCGGGTTTGGCACGGCAAGCATCCGGGACCGCTGGATTTCTTCGGCAGCGTCAATGCCGGGGCGGGCCGCAACCTGAACTGGTTCTGGAAACGCTGGTTCTATGACGGTGGCTATCCCGATCTTGGGATCAAAGCCGTCACGCATAAGGGTGCCGAAGCCTCGATTCTCATCGTCAACAAAGGCGGCAAACCTATTCCAATTGACCTTACTATCGAGTGTGCGGATGGAACGAGCCGGAAGATCCATCGGAGTGTGGCTGTCTGGGAGAAGGGAAATACCGAAGTGTCGATATCCGTGAAGACGGGATCGCCTATTAAAGGGGTCCGGCTGGGCAGCACATATGATCCGGACAGTGTGCCGGCGGATAATGTGTGGCCTAGAAGTTCGGGTCGAAGTTGAAGTAGATGGGGTTCGACAGCCCGACCATATTGCCGCTGAGCGTCACCGATTGCGGCACCTGTGGATAGGGGGTAGCGGGGCCGTGGACTTCGACACGATAATAGGTCCGGCCGATCAGGACGGGTGTGTCGGTGAACTCGACCATGGGCTTCTTCCCGGTGGTCTGCAGCGTTTGAAAGGGGTCGCCGTTCTTTATGATATAGATAGTATACACGGAGTCGTGAACCGTGGTTCCTGTGAGCTGTACGCGGAACTTCACGGGTTTGCCGGTGGCTTTTACGTTATCCCCCATCATCATATCCATTTTTCCATCCTGGTCGAGATCGGCGTAGAACTCCACGCGTGGTGCGTAAGGGTTGGCGCTGACGCAGACGCGGCCGTTGGTGAGGGCGTCGACGACGGCCTGGGACGTCCTTGCGGTGGCGAAGACCCAGGTGGTAGGCGTGCCAATATAGTTGAATTTGGCCTGGTAGCTGTTCTTTGTGGCTTTATCGGGTGTTTCGGGTGTGCCGTGATGAGCGTCGCTGCCGCCGCGGCCGGTGAGCTTACGACCGGAAGAAAGCATATCGTCCCAGATCATGATGGCATTGACGTTCTTGGACCAGATCGCGGAGTTCCAGACCTCGATGGATTTGACCATATCGTAAGAAAAGCCGAAATGATCTTTGCCGCTGGGGTGGTTGGCGGAAAGATGGGTGCCGAGTTCTTTCACGATGGCGCCTATCACGACATCGCGCTGATCGCGTACATCGTAGAGCCGCTGGTGGTCGTAAGGGTGTGCCGAGAAGACGTTGCCATGGCCGCGGGTCGTGGTCCATTCCGCGCCGTAGAGCAAAAGCACCGAATCCGAATGGAATTCGGGGTCCGCCCAGGTATTGTGCGCGACATCGCCGCCCACGTGGTTGTCGTGGTCGGTGATACAAATGTAATCCATGCCAACGGTTTCGCAGAAGGCGATGATCTTCGAGATGGGGTTGTTCGAGGCATCTTTGCTGTGGTTGGAATGAAGGTGCAGCTCCCCTTTTAACCACATGCCATCGCTGAGGCTGGCGACAGGCGGCAGCGGGCCGAGTTCGGTGGGTGCCCAAGGGCTGATGTGTGTAGTTTGTCCAAGGGCGGCGGTTGCCAGGAGGCCGGTGGTCAGCAGCAGCCATCCGGCGCGGCATATGCGATGTAACATGTAGTCTTTTTCAACTATAGACGCGTCGCCGCGGGCATAGGACTACGGCGGCCTATTAGAAAATTGTTACCTCCTCCCGGAGAAGAGATAACGGAGCCCAGGGTTTAACGCGGCGGGAAAGACGGAGAAATGGGTCTCTCCTTCCAGCACCTGTGTCCGGATGTGGAGGTTAGGGTAATGCCGGCTATCGAGGAGCTCCGCCAGCTGCTTTACATTTGTTTCCATATGGGTAAAGCCTGCTTCGGTTTCTTCGCGGCTACCGGCGGAAAGATAGACGGCTGCTTTCAGGTCCTGGTGTGTTTGGGTGTATTCCCGATAGTATTTGAAGACCACGGTGCTGTCGTACCAGATGGAGGGGCTTGCGATCAGATACCCGTGGAATGTCTCCGGCTGGTGAAAGAGCACATAGAGACCGAATACGCCGCCGATGGCCATTCCAGCATATACAGCGTCGGAAGATGCCCGGTAGTTCTTATGGACGAACGGCATTAGCTCTTCTTTGATGAACCGGAGAAAGATAGCCGATCGGCCGGCATGGGAACGGCGGAGTGTGGGATCGTGGTCGGGGGTCATGTCGCGAAGGCGGAGGATGTGGGCGAGACTATCGGTGCGGTAGCCGATGCCGACGACGATGATGGGCGGGAGCTGCTTTTTTTGCATCATGCGGTCGACGGATCGGGCGGCGGCGGCGAAGTTGGTGTTGGCATCGGTGACGTACAGCACGGGATAGCTGGCATGAGAAGTGTTGTAGCCGGCCGGCAAGGCAACGGCAATCACATAGTCGTCACCGACGATGGCGGAATGCAGATGAATGATTTGTGGAAGGCTGTCGGTTTGCCGGGCTGTTGCCCGGGTGAAAGATAGGAGCAGGATCAGCGCGATATAACTATATAATTGCATGTACTGGACTTTGGTGCGGTTAGACCAGCCAATTTACAAACGATTCTGTAATTGGGCGCAATTATATAAAGCAAAACCGGCCCCTTTTGGAAGGCCGGCTTTTTCCCTTGCGCCGCCATAGGCGGTCTATTATACCCGTCCCTTGTACTAAGAATGTAGGGCGTTCCTGATCGCTCCGATGGCGCCGTCGATGTGCTGATAGGCTCTCGACCGGAGACCTTGCACCGCGCCATTGTCTTCCGCGTAGGTGACTTCCTGGCGGGCTTGCCGCAGATAGTCCAGCGCGGCATGCAGCCGGCCCTGGTGTTCGACGACCTCGGTCACCGGCGGATGGTCGTTGATGTTCTTGCCATCCCAGATGGAGGCCTGCCTGATCTCGTTGATCGCGGCATCGATGCGATGGACAGCCTGCTGCTCGTCCATGTGGCCTTGAGACCGGGCTGGCGACCCAGGGATTAATGGCGGAAGGCGGAATCTTTGTTAAGGCCTTGTTATCGGCCGGGGTGGCCCCCGGGGCGAATAATCCCGAATAAAGGTTGTGCTACTACGGTGGCGGGATGCCTGGAGCAGCTCAGGAAAAGCCTATATTATTAAATATTTATTTTACATTTATCCTGTAATTGATAGGTTGTTATTTATATACTTTCGCCACCGGTTAGAATATTTTTAACATCATGTTGACTAAAACTAACAAAGTTGCTTAGCGTTAAGGAATTAAAGGATGGTGACGAATTGTACTTCAGAAAAGTATTTGACCAATACCATCAAAAACTTTATTTCTTCATATTATACAAAACAAAATCCGAATATATAGCCGAAGAAGTAGTGCAAATGGCATTTACTAAACTCTGGCAATGCCGCCAAACGTTGCAGGAGGAGTATACTATTTCCACACAGTTGTTCAGGATCGCCACTACGATACTTATCGACTTTTTGCGAAAATATAATAGCAGAGATGCCATAACCGGCCGTCTCGATGTGGTGGAGATCGAAAAAGGGATTGACAGTACGAATGAAAAAATGCGCGGTGCCGAATTACAAAAGAAAATATCGGAAGCCGTCAATGATCTGCCTCCTGTGAGAAAACAGGTTTTTGAGATGAGCCGGGAGCAGGGGATGTCATACAGAGAGATTGCCGAGACCTTATCCGTCTCTTCCAAAACGGTGGAAACGCATATATACAAGGCGCTGAAGCAGATAAAAAAGCACATCAGCGTAGTCATCGATTAACATATTTACAAACTGATAATAAATTGAAAGAATACGTAGGAGAGGAAGAATGGGAGGAATTTCAACCCCCTCATAGTTTATCGCCGGATATATCCGGAAAGCTATGGGAAAATATAAACAAGAATACTGCATCTCCTGTCCTGCATTACCCGCATTTTGGCTGGATGGCAGCGGCGGCTTCGGTTCTATTGTTTGTAGGCCTGTCCTGGCAGTTCCTTTTCAAGAAACAGGAGACAACTATCGTTCCTCCTTCGACCGTCGCAATAACGCAGCGTATTGTCAATACTACTCCGCAAAAAAAGGCGCTTACGCTGAGTGATGGTTCTACTGTAGAGCTTTTGCCCAGCAGTACGCTTTCCTATCCCGAAAGCTTTAACGCTTTAAGAAGAGAGGTAGCATTAAATGGCGAAGCGACTTTTGACATCGCCAGGGATGTCGCCAAACCCTTTTCCGTATATTGCAATTCCCTTTTAATAACCGTTCTGGGCACGCGATTCACGGTAAACTCCTATGATTCGAACACGGTTACGAAGGTGATCCTGCATGAAGGCAGGGTAATGGTAAAGATCTCCGATCCTTCTTCCAAGGACAAAAATGAATATTACCTTACTCCCGGCGATATTTTTATCTATAAAAAGGCCCTATCCGCCCGAATCCTGCATCTTGAAAAAGACAAGGAGGACGGCTATGTATTCAACAACTATCCTCTGGATGTAGTATTTGACCAGTTGCAGATTATTTATAACACAAAAATCATATATAATAAGGCGGAACTGGGCAATCGGACGTTTATTGGAAAAATAGACAAAAAGGATCCGCTTTGCCATATCCTCCAAAGCATTGTGCTGCTCAATAACTTCGATCTGCAAAAACAAGGCGATAGCTTTATTATAAGCGGCAGGCCTACCGCCAGCCCAAATTAATTTAATATTACCAGTAAGGGGACGATTCAGCCATTGCGTATAATAAAGAAATAAAATCTTCATGCGGATCCCATTTCTTCTATTATTGACCTTATTTATTCATATCCAGTTGATTTCCACCGCCCAAGGTGTCAATGAAGTAAAAGGGCAGGTAAACGACGAGAGCGGACAGCCTGTCGCCTATGCTTCGGTGGTTGCAAGAAACCATAGTACCGGCACGGCCGCAACAACGCAAACAGATTCTTTGGGGATCTTTACTTATCACAATTTGCCGGCCGGCGGTCCTTATTCATTTGTTGTGTCCCATGTGGGTTTTCAAACGCAAACCCTATCCGGATACGACATAAAAGCCGATGCCAACATCTCCTTGTTAGTTAAATTAAAAGCGGTGGAGAATGGCTTAAATGAGATCATCGTTACCGGACGTGCCGGTGCGCTGAATCAAACCAAGCTTCAGACAAGCTATTCCGTTACCAGCATAGGGTACAATGCGCTTAGCCTGCAAGGACCTACGAGTGTTACCGAGACCTTGAAATCGGTGCCGGGTTTCTGGGTGGAAGCGTCCGGTGGTGAGGCGAGTGGGAATGTAAGGGCAAGGGGTGTTCCCGTGGATGGTTTTGGCTCGATCCAGCTGATGGAAGACGGTATCCCTGTACAGCATGACCCGGCCTTAGGTTACCTGAATGCGGACCAGGCATTTCGTTTCGATGAGACCATTCAATCTATTGAAGTCGTTCGCGGTGGTCCTTCTTCCGTGTTTTATTCCAACGCACCTGCAGGAGCCGTAAACTATATCCCCCGCGCCGTTGGCGATAAGACAGAGGGTATTTTTAAGTTGGGCATAGGAGATAATAATTTTAACCGGGAAGATTTTTGGATAGGGGCTCCTATAGGTGATGGCTGGAAATTTGCTACCGGCGGATTTTATCGTACAGGGAATGGGGCGCGTAACCCTGGTTACACCGGAAATCGTGGCGGACAGATCAGGGCTTCCATCGGCAAGAGCTGGGAAAAGACATCCCTGAATATCGACTATAAGCAATTGAATGATGATGTGGTGTTCTATACGGATCTGCCCATGACCTATAACAGCAAAGGGAAAATAGTAGCTGTGCCGGGTTTTAACGGCAACTACGGAGCCATTGCCGGTGGCGAAACGGAAAGAATGAACATGATCCAGGCGGACAGCAGTCTTTACCACTATGACAATACGGTTGGAACGGCTGTCAACAGAAGCCAGGTAACGATCAAATTTCAGGCTGAGCTCACCAATGACTGGATCTTAAAGAACTCCCTTCGTTACTCCAATACCCAAACCCAACGCAACGGTGTATATGCGCTTAATATATTAAGCGCCGATTCTTTCTATAAAGCCCAATCCGCCTTGCTGGCACAGGCCCCGGGTGCAACGCAGCTAGGGTTCCAATATGCCACCACCGGAACAGCATTCAACAATGCCGGTCAAAACGGTAATGGACTTGTCATCCAAGGTGGATTAAGAGGCATTACCATGCCGCAGACGGAAGTCGACAACGATCTTCATCTTTCGCATGTTTTTTATACCGGTTCATCAAGACATGATTTCAACTTAGGATACTATTACGCCCACTTCAATCAGAACTTCAGCAGATATTCTTCAAAGGTCTATCTAGACGTTCAAAATAATTCAAGACTGTTGAATATTGTAGGCGAAGATGCCAATGGAAACGTAGTCCATACGTTTTCCACCAATGGAGTATCCCAGTATGGATATGAGTGGGCAGATGCCAATGGTGAACAGACAACCAATGCGCTTTATGCCAGCGATGAATGGCAGATAACGCATGCGCTCCGGATCGATGGCGGCTTACGTTGGGAATATACGCAAACGGACGGGGTTGTAGAACAATCGAAAACGGTCAACTTAGGTACTTACGCGACCTCCCAGATATCAACCGGTAACGGAGATTGGCTAGGTTATAATCATCATTTCGATTACACTACCTGGACACTGGGGGCAGATTATCAGCTTTCGGGCAATATGGGGCTCTTCGGCAGATATACATCCGCAGCACGTATCCCGGGATTCGGCACTTACTATACCAATGTCAATTCAACGGCTGTTACCCAAACGATGCAGCTGGGTGAGGTTGGATTCAAATACGCCCGCAGGCTATTTTCTTTTTATGGTACAGGATTCTATACAAGGTATAATAACGTAGGCTTTACCAATGAAGTGAGTACCTTGAACGGCTTCACCCAGGTAAACGCGTTTGCCAATACAAATACGTTTGGTCTCGAGCTCGAAGGCAGCATATTCCCGGTGGAATGGTTCGATCTTTCGGCGACGGCGACGTTGCAGCATGGAGAATACCAGGGACTTAAGGCAGAGGCTGTTTCCGGCGGTACGCTAACGGAAGCATACAATTACGATGGCCACCGGCTTATCAGGGTGCCGGAAGTCTCTGTGAGAGCCGTTCCGGGATTCAATCTTTTCCGTAACCGGCTGCGCTTGCAATCCGCCGTAGAATACGAAGGAAAGCGTTATACGGATGTTGCGAACTCCCAGGTTCTTCCTGGCTATACGAAAGTCGATCTGGATGCTTCGGTAAAACTAACCAGGGAGATCACCGTTTTTGGCGTTGTCGACAATCTCACTAATTCCCTGGGACTTACAGAAGGTAATCCGCGCGCAGGTGAGATCCAAAGTAACGAGGCAAATCAATATATATTCCTGGCCCGTCCGTTGCTCGGAAGGAGCTTTAAGGTCTCCATTCGATATAAGTTTTAGTTAAATTACTGGTAATAAGTTGATTAGCTCCGGGCTTCGCCCGGAGTTTGTTTTTTATACTAAATGGTTCTATTTACAATAACCGATTACATCCCGGCGTTTTGGGTTGACTAATTGAGTAGACCCAATCCTGGTGATAAAGGCATTGACCATAGCATTGCTCCTGGTTACGTTCAGCAGCATGGCCGGAATTTTCTGGTATACGGACTGGAAGTATAGCCTGCCCACACCTGTTCCGGTGAAATATCATCCGGTTACGACCGGTACTTATGTCGAATTAGCCGGAAAATTGCCGGTTGAAGAAAATAAGCCCGTATTCCTGCACTTCTTTAACCCCGACTGCCCCTGCTCCCGCTTCAATGTTCCTTTCTTCAAATCACTCGTGAGAAAATACGGCGACAGAATTTCATTCGCTATCGTCGTGTTGAACAACCGGTCCTATAGTGCAAAGGAAATAAAGGATAAGTTCGATATCGACATCCCTGTATCCTTCGACTCCACGCTGGCTGCCGCCTGTGGCGTTTATTCGACTCCACAGGCCGTCCTACTTGATGCCAACCATCATCTGTATTATCGCGGCAATTATAACAGAAGCCGGTATTGCACCGATTCAAGAACCAACTATGCGCAAATGGCCATCGATTCGCTGTTCAGCCATGTACCACAACCGCTTTTCCCGGGTTTTGCCCTGAAAGCATATGGCTGCCAGCTGCCGGTGTGTACGCAAAAATAATCCCTATGACCCTGCAAACAACTTATCAAGCCATGCACGATGCCTACCTGAAACAGGTAAAGCAGAAGTCGGACAAGCTGATGAACTATTTCCTCGTCAGCTTTTTCTGCGCCGGTGTGGTGCTTGCGGTTTTCTATGACACCTGGCTGGTCGCTATCGGCATAGGTAGTCTGTCGCTGGTCGCTTATTATGCCACTAAGCTGCTCCTGCCCGGTTCGAACGCCTACCAGTACATCGTGAGCCTGGTATTCGGCATATTCATGGCCCAGTTCATTTACCAGATGCACGGGTTATTCGAAATGCATTTCATCGCCTTTATCGGCAGCGCCATCCTGATCACCTACCAGAACTGGAAATTACAGATACCTCTCGCCCTGCTGGTCATCGTACATCATGCTACTTTCGGCTATCTCCAATACATCGGCTATGACAAGGTCTATTTTACACAGCTGGATTATATGACCCTCCAAACCTTTATCATCCATGGGTTCCTGGCCACCATCGTTTTTTTTATTTGTGGATTATGGGCATGGCAGATGAAGAAATTAACCGAGCGGCAAATAGAACAAACCTATGAAACGGGTCGCCTCCAAGAGGAGCAGCTGCAGCGCAATGCCCTGCTGCAATCAAATGAAGAGCTGAGAAAATCCAACAAGGAGCTTGACCGGTTCGTATACAGCGTTTCGCATGATCTCAGGGCCCCCTTGTCCTCTATGTTGGGGGTCGTTGGCCTGTGTGAAATGGGCCAAATGGATCCTTTCATCCAAAAAAATGTGTCGCTCCTGAAAAGCAGCATAAAAAAATTAGACGGCTTCATCATCGATATCCTGGATTATTCGCGTAACTCCAGGTTGGAGATCAACCGGCAGGAAGTGCATTTCACCGATCTGCTTACGGATGTCTGCAATAATCTGAAGTTCATGTGCGCCGAGGACCAACGAAAGGTGGAGGTCCGGACGAAGATAGAGAACGGCATCGCTTTCTATTCCGACCGAAGCCGGCTTAACATCATTCTCAATAACCTTATCTCCAATAGCATCCGTTATCAGAATCCAACCGTAGCCGATCCTTTCGTGGAGATCTTCGTGGCGATCTCGGCGTCTTCCGCGGATATTCGGATCAGCGACAATGGCATCGGTATCGAAAAGGAGAACCACGAGAAGGTTTTCAATATGTTCTATCGTGTTTCCACCCAGTCCGTGGGTTCGGGGCTTGGGCTGTACATCGTCAAAGAAACCGTGGAAAAGCTGAATGGCGTCATCCATCTCGAATCCGAACCCGGCAAAGGCACGGTATTCAACATTCATTTGCCGAACCTGGCAAGCTAATCAGAATTGCATCTATATGGAACATAAAGGCAGAAAGGTAATGGTCATCGATGATAATCAGATCGACCTGTATATCGCGGAAATGGTCATGACGACGACAAAATTCGCCGACGAAGTGATCTGTATGGGTTCGGCCAAAGAAGCCCTGGAATATCTGAAACCGCTTCATGATCACCCGGATGAACTTCCTTATCTGATCTTTTTGGATATCAATATGCCTGAAATGACTGGTTTCGATTTCCTCGATGAATATAAAAACCTGCCCGAGAATATCCGGAAAAAATGCATCATCATGATGCTGACTACCTCTCTGGATGAGAATGACCGGAAACTGGCGGAAGACAATGTGTTTGTCCAGCGGTTTCTCAACAAGCCGCTGGATAAGGATAAGATTGCCCAACTCCGGGAGTGACTGGCAGAACGCCAACGGATCCAGCGGGGGCGCCTCTCCTGGGGAAACCTTAGCGCCGCACCAATGGCACCTGCAGGTTCGTCGGTCTGTTAGCGGGCTTGTTGAAAGGGCGTCCGTCGACATGCTTGCTGCCGTTGAAAAGCATTTCCTGAGAGATATAGATCAGGTCATAATCGGTATAAATTTTGGCCTCCGTTAATCCGAATGGCGGGAACGCCTTGCCCTTCAGATCCTGAGCTACATTCAACACCCATTTACCTATACCGGCGCCTTGTATCCGGTTCACAGCATCCACCCATGCGGCATGCACCGGCGTTACCTCATACGCCACATCCGCTACATAATCGACCTGCCACGCGCCCGGGGCGACAGGATGCTCCTCCTTCCACTCCAGGTGTCCTTTGATATTGAACCTGACCAGTGGTGTCTTACCGGCAGCATCCAGAAAGTTGACGAGTGTACATTCAAATCCGTCTTCGGGGGAATACCGGAAGGTTCTCGTACAATAAAAAGGATTGATGTCCCCGGCGGTCGATTTTGTGATGGCGGGCCGAAGTTCCGCGCAAATGCTTATCCATTCGCCACCACGAATAAATTCTTTAGTCTCCTGTACTGTCATATTAGATTATTTCCGGCGATTTGCTTAGCGCCATCTACTAGTGTAATATACGAACAATGATTGTAAGATCGGCTACCGCCATATAAGGAAAAATTGGTATACTACTTGCAGGACTAATTGCTACATCCTAAACTATCGCTATATGAAAAAGATGCTTGTATTTGGTTTCCTGCTGCTACTGTCTTCGGGCTGCTTCGCCCAGGTCGTCGGCAGGGTAGATAAAAAGACAAAGGAATTTTCGATCGTATCCGATCAGAAAGTGGATTATATGGTTTTCGGCTTCCAGTTAGCCAACGCGACGACACAGAAGCTGATTTGTTTCGCTTCGAACGAGAATGTACTAAGAGCGAATAGTGGTCTGCCGCTCGGGTCTTATTTTGATACGGAGAAATTGCCACCGGGGGCCAGGATCATGTATCTGGGGATGGCGGGGGCTTTTGGAAAGATGAGTTTTATCGCCGGTGACCGGAAGACGACCGTATTTTATCTTCCAAAGGCGAGCTATGTGATAAAATGAGGAGGTGCTCGACTTTTCTACAGGAGGTCGCTTAATTTATTCAGTATCATTCTTCCTTTTTCTACATCGTTTGTAATCTTTGCCGGATCAAAATCCTTTTCATTTAAAAATATTTTCAGCTGATCATTCAGTTGCAGCAGCAGTTGTCGGACAGTTTTATCGGTAGACTTTGCTGCCTTGTCTTTTACTATTCTTATTTTTTCGTAGTCAACGATACCCTCTCTTAATTTTTCATAACGAATGCAGCTATTGCCTCCGGGATATACCAAATAGCAATCTCCGGCGGCCCACGAACCAAAGCGGGCATCTCTTACGGGATCGGAGGGCCACGCGTCGTAGGCCCAACGCAGAAAGCCGCTGTAGCCATGTGCCGCAGTATACCAACCGAGCCATCGGGCCTCTATAGGTGGTGAAAATACAAAGGTGTTTGGCTTGGCGGGATTGCAACATATATAATATGTGGTAGTTGAATTCCTTAATGTCCTTGCCCTGACTTGTTCTACGCTTGATTCATTGCCATATAAAAAGCAGTAGTCATCAATTAAGGTGTCCAGTTCGGGATGCCAGTTTCCGGCATAAGTGATCTTCCATCCGCTCCAATTTTTCTTGACGGTTCTCGCCGCGGCCAGTGTCTGCTCCAATGGATTTTCGTTAATGCCGATATACGTTTTATTCAGCCATCCTTTTCTCTTCAAATGTTCTTTCAAATCATCTAAAAATGCATTCCATGTTTCGGTAAATACCTTTGTATCCGGCGCCCATGTTTCATATACGTAATCGCCGGTGGCTTCATTCATATAGCGAAATCTATTTTCCCACGGAACAGGTGTATAGATGGTAATGGCTTTATCTATGCCCACGCTCATTGCCAGCTCGACATACTGGTCAAAAATGGTATAGTCGAATCTCCAGGAGCCGTTCTTTCGTTTGATCCATTCGATCATGCCATCTTCGACTACATATTCGTTTCCTGCCCATGGAGAGTGTACACCATATGTCGTAATAAAGGTCCCGCCGGCATCTGCATACAACTGTAAATGTTTTTTCAACAAGGCCTTATGTTCTTCACCCCATGGCTGTACATGATAGTATTGAGAAATAACCCAGGGATTTTGCCACAGATCAAGCCGGTGATGCCAGTCATGCGGTTTAGGCAATACCTGCTTTTGAACGATCAGGCGTATGTTTAGAACGGCTTGTCCGGCGCCCGCGGTCCGCACCTCGATCGTACCAGAGTAGGTGCCGGCTTCTGCGTCGGCAGGAATGTTGCAGCGTAGCCATATGGGTCTTACTGTTTTGCCCGGCAGGTCAAATCGCCCGAAATGCTCGAATCTATCCGGCATTAGAAAACCATCTTTGTAGGGTGTTGGGCCGCAGTCAAATCCTTTCGCATTGTAGGGATAATTGGATAGCACATACATCACTTTATCGAGCTGAATATTTTCTTTTCCGAGCACCTTCCCTTGTGCATTTCGCAAGTCACTTACAACAAAACGAACCTGCTTTAAGGTATCTGCCGACCAAACCAATAGTTGCGCATTCAGGCGTTCTCCTTTCCACCCGGTCGCGGTCCAGGAAAGATCTTCGAGGTCCGGCACTTCGGTTCTGAAATACAATTGATCCGTTGATGCAAACGATATATGCAGGCCCGTTTTCTCCTTGGTCCATGCAGCAGGATTTACGGTCCTATCCAATGTATATTCCGGCTCATAGTGAGCGCCTCCGCCTTTAGGCATAATAGCGGAATCTATTTTTTGCGCAAAGGCGGTTGCTGCAAGGAATAAGCTGGTCAAACAAAATAATATTTTCATGTTGATTCTTGTAACATACTATTTAAAAATCCGCCCAGGCTCTGTTTCTTTCCGATTTTGAATTTTCTCCGGATACGGTACCTGCTCATTTCTACTCCGCGGACGGATATGTTCATGATCTTGGCGATCTCCTTTGTGGAGAGATTCAGTCGGAGATAGGTGCAAAGCTTCAGATCGCTCCTGCTCAGGCTGGGAAACCGGGCGTTCAATTTCTTCAGAAAATCGTCGCTGATCTGGTCGAAGTATGCGGCAAACTGTTCCCAGCTTTCGTTGTTCTTTTCGATGCTGTTCAGCAATTGCAATGCGGATCTCACCTCATCCCGATCGTCGGTCCTTTGGTACAGCTTGTTTATCTCGGTTTTTACTCTGGCAAAGGCATCCTCCCGTTCAACCAAATGCATATTCGCGTCGGCCAATTCCTTCTTTTTAAGAAATATTTCGTTTTCAAGCTGTTTATTCCGGAGCCCGATAAGCTCGTTTTCCACCTTTTCCATTTCGAGCCTATGGAGGGTAACGATCTGTCGTTGTTGCGCCTCATACTTGAGTTTCTGCCCGAGCAGCCGGCGTTCGTGCCATTTTTTTAGGGCATAAACCGATGACACCAGCAAGATCCCGTATAGAAGATACGCCCAAATCGTTTTATAGAAAGGAGGGTCGATCGCAAAGGTGTACATAACGGGCTCGGACGTGTTTCCCAGGTTGTCGTGCGCCTTTACTTCGAATGTATAATTTCCGTCGGGAAGATTGGTATAATCTTTTTCCGCCTTTGCGGTCCATGGGCTCCAATCCGCATCATAGCCCACTAATTTGTAGCTGTACTCGATGGTTTGTCCGTAGCCGTAGCTGGGAGAGCTGAATTCGAAATGATACGCGTTCCGACGCGCGGGAAGGTGAGGTATCGCGCTTTGGTTATACCCGTCAAACAGGGTACTGTCGGGTCTTCCATACGCCTTCACGGTGCTCAGCAGGAGGGCAATGGTCGATGTATCTTTAATATACTCGGCGTAATTTAAGTGGATTATACCCTTTTCGGAGGCTATGAAGATATTCTGTGGATCATAGGGATAGATATTTTCAAATCCCGAAAGGATCTGGCCCGTCAGCTCGGGAAACCACGTAATAACCGGGCCCCTGTGTTCGCCAGGGGAGGCATCGCGGGCGACCCCCATTCTTTTGCTGCTGCAAAACCAGATATTACCTTCCTGATCTTCATTCAGGTACCGGATGTCCATCGTGCCAAACAAGGGGTAGAACGACGGCGAAGGCACAAATTTGCCCGAGGACGGATTGAATTCATACACCCCCTTCACCGTGGCAAACACAATCCTGTTGTTTATCCTATAGACATAGTCATTCAATGCGGAGGGAAGTCCATCCTTATCCGTAAACAACCGGCAATTGTATGACCGCCTATCGCCCGACAATTGCAGCTGATAGACGCCCTGGTAAGGGTTCGACGTCCAAATCGTACTGTCGTTCTCAATTTCGAGAAACCGGTTGGAACCACGACATCCTGTGGGGTTTCCAAGGTCCGTAAACTTGTCGTTATCAAACTCCAGTATTTTAATCCCGGTGTAGGTTCCTGTCAGCAGATACCTGGAGGGTAGCACCGGGCTCATCGGCAAAAACAGCCAGGATGCGTCATGACTCACCAGCTCCGCCCTACCGTTCCTGATATCAAAGGTACCCGGATCGTGCCCCATAAGGAGGTGCTGATTCACTTCGTCTAGCTTCCATGTCAACCCCTCGCTGTTCGGGACCAGATCGAATTTCCCTCTTTCTAAGCTGAGGTCTCCGCTGCCGGGAGAAACAGGTACGCAGTATACTCCATCGGACGTGGCTATATACAGCTTTCCCCGGTAAATCCTGGTAGAATAACCGTATAGTTCGTAGTCCCTATTGGGCCTGATATATCGGATGGCCTTGCTGTAAGCCACCATACTGATCCCATTGTCCAGCCCAACCCAAATATTCTTGTCCTTGTCCAGAAAGAGGCAATTGATATGGTCGCTCTGGAGCCCTTCCTTGCTCGAGATCATTTGGGCCATACCACCGCCCACACCCATAAAGAGGCAACCTTGCGACGTCGTACCCAAAACCAGCGTTTGGTCGTCAAATCTTGCTGCGGTGGAGACCCATGTTGTCAGAGATTTGAAGCCCGCCAGGGTATGTATGGCATGGAGGGAGTCGCCTTTTAATAGATAGACGCCCCGTTGAAGCGTTGTGACAAGGAAGCTGTCCCCCTTTGCAGCGGTGATACCCGCCACGATCTCATCGTTCAATAGTCTCCGGTTGTTAAAAGGGATCCATTGGTGTCCTTCGTAATAAAGCAGACCATCCCGCTTATCCTGTGCGATCAGCCGATGTCCCGCCAGACACATCCTCTGCCACTCCGTTGGCGGAGGATACACCTGGAATGCATTGTTCCGGAATTCAAAGATCCCGGTAGTCGCCCGGAAAAAAACGGATTCCCCCAGGGCATGGACTTCCCATACATCGGCAAAGAATCGCTGGCCGGCGGGTAACAGGCCGACAAGCGAGGTATAGCGAAGGGAACCACTGCTATCGGGCTGAAAATACCCCAGTTCTCCTTGCCCTCCTACATAAATACGGTCGCCAGCCAGGGTTAAAGAGCGGACGATGGTCTCGTTGGGGAGGGGGTATATTTTCCAGTAAGTGCCATCGAAAGACATAAGTCCCTCATTGTTTGCGAAATACATCAACCCACGCCGGTCCTGGGCGATGCCCCAGGTTTGGGACCCGCCGTGAAAGTCATATTTATTATAGTTGATGATCGGCGGAAGGCCAACAGTATTCTGGCCTTCAGCCTGTCCCAGGAGGATGGCGAAAAACAAGGTTAGCAAGCACTTCATTCAATAAAATTAGGGAGTAGTAGGGTTTTTTTAGAAGAATTTGCCCGGTAGTAGTAGAAATGTCGTAGTCGTAGGAGTCGCTGCAATCGCTTGCATTGTTATTCGTGTCGTAATAAAGCTGAATTGAATTATTAACGGTCGACCTTTTTGGCAATTACTTTTATCTGTCGAAAAACATCACCAAAACTAACGATTATGCAAAATCTCCGACGGTTGCTTGCCCGGAACGCCCTCTTTATTATCCTCTTCCTCGGCACGGGTATTTGCGCTCAGGCCACAGATCTTCCCCCTTCTATCATCAAAGGAAAAGTAACAGACTCCACGGGCAATCCATTGCCTGGTGCATCGGTTGTCCTAAAAGGAACAAAGACGGGGGTTTCCACAAACGAAAATGGAGAATTCACCCTGGAGTCTTCAAAAAGTACCGGCATCCTGGTAATTTCTTATGCAGGGTTTACCAGCCAGGAGATAAGCTTCTCGGGAAACGCCAACCTGACAATAGCGCTCTTGGCGGCTGATAACCGGCAGGCCGACATCGTAGTCATAGGGTACGGCACACAAAGGAAAGGGGACCTTACCGCACCCATAACGACGGTGAATATTGATGACATGGATAAACGCACCACCTCTACCCCCATGGATGCCTTGCAGGGAAGCGTTCCCGGTGTCCAGGTGATCAGCAACGGTTCTCCTGGCCAATCCCCCGAGGTTCGTATCCGCGGTATTGGTTCTTTTAATAATGAAAACCCGTTGTACGTAGTGGATGGGATGTTCGTGAGCGATATAGGCTTCTTAAATGCGAACGATATAGCGGACATTTCGGTCCTGAAAGACGCGTCCGGCGCGGCTATTTATGGGGTCGAAGCAGCCAACGGCGTGGTCCTCATCACTACAAAAAAGGGGAAGCTGAACATGAAAACGCGCATTACCTACAACAGCTATGTCGGTCTTCAGGTCCCCACACACGTATTAAAAATGGCCGATGGAAAGGAATTCACCAACTATGCCCTTCAATGGCAAACGCCGGCGGACTCCGGTTCCATCAGACAATCCGCCCAATTGTATGGCGGCTCCGGCTTAAACCCTACGACAAGCACGGATTGGTATAAACAGATAATGAGGAGCAGCGCACCGATCACCAATCAAGCCATCGACATCCAGGGCGGTAGCGATAAAATAGCCTATACCTTGGGCGGTAATTATACCTACCAGAATGGGATTATGCAGTATCAGAACAATTTCAAACGATACAACATCCGGTTCCAGATGGACGTCAGGGCCTTTTCCTGGCTAAAATTGGGAATAACCACTACGGTTAGCAACGCGGTGACCTTCTATCCCAGTAATGCGGCATGGGAAACCGCTTTTACCGCCTCCCCGTTATTCCCGGTATACGACTCCGTCAACAACCCGAGCGCTTTTCCGATAAAATTCGCCAACAGTGCGCTGATCGGGCGCACAGACGCCAATGCGGTGGCCCAAGCCCGTTACAACTACAATCAATATAAACAGGTACAGGTTCTACCGGGTATATATGGCGAGATCTATCTTTGGAAAAATAGAATTACGCTTCGTTCTCAGCTGAGCGAGTTGTACACTACCGGCCTTGCAACCAATTATGCGCAACAGGTAAATCTGGGGCCCGGGTCATCCAATACAACACCCTCCAATCTGGTATCATCGCAGGATCGAAATACCAACTATATCCTGGACAACCTGGTCACCTACAAAGACGTTGCAGGCCGTCACCATTGGTCGGTACTGCTGGGGCAATCTTCGAGGTCCGAACGCTATCGGATAACCACCGTACAAGCTCAAAATGTACCGCTGCCGCAGCAATTCTGGTATGTAACCAATTACACCCGCGACCCCAGCTGGTATAGCGACAACGGGACGTACAATACGGGGTTGTCCTATTTCACCCGCGGTACTTACGACTATGACAACAAATATTTGCTGACCGCTACGCTTCGCCGGGATGGAAGCTCAAAATACCAGAACAAATGGGGTGATTTCCCTTCCGTGGGTTTGGGCTGGGTACTCAGCAAAGAAAATTTCATGAAGCATTCTTTTTTTGACTTCCTGAAATTACGCGGAAGCTGGGGGAAATTGGGTAACGATGGTGTGACCCCGAACGCGGGATATGCGATTGTAAATTCAGGTAATTCCTATAGCGGAATATTTGGCAGTACCGCTACGACAGATGGCAGCTATGTTCCCGGCTATACCATCAATAATTTTTATACCAATGTCAGCTGGGAGGTCGTGACAGAGTGGGACGGAGGCATCGATTTCGAGCTATTGAATCATCATCTCAAGGGTTCCGTCGACTATTACAATCGCGCGACAAACGGAGCTGCCCTCAATGAGAACTTTCCATTTGGCGCGCCCGCTATCTATGGCAATTGGGCGAATGTGACAAACAAAGGTTTTGATATTGCGTTGAGCTGGGGCAATAGGATCGGGAAATTGGGCTATCTGATCTCAGCGAATGCCTCTACATTAACCAACACGGTAACAAAGATCGGTTCGATCTCCAACATTATGGGCGGCGTTTTTGGTTGGCAGGCCGAATATCCCAACATCGTACAACCCGGGCTCCCCATTTATTCCTTCTATGGATATAAGGTAGCCGGGATTTATCAAACTCAGCAGGAGATCGACAAGGATCCGGTAGCCGCGAGTGCCAATGCGGCCGTACCAGGATCGGTTCAGCCGGGCTTTTTTAAATATGCCGACCTGAATCACAATGGGGTAAGAGACGCAGGCGATGAAACAAACCTGGGCAGTTATTTACCCAAGGTCACGTATGGGTTCAATTTGTCCTTTACTTATCAAAAATTCGACTTGAGTATTGCCTGTCAGGGTGTGACGGGAAACAAAATATTGAACCTGAACAGGGGTGAATTTCAAAAGGCGCAAGAGGCAATAAATCTGGATAAAAAATTCGTGGAGCACCTGTGGACGGGCCCCGGATCGACCAACACCTATCCTTCGGCGTTCGCGTTGTCGCAGCCCTGGAACAAAGAAGATGGCGGAGGTTCCTTTTTTGTAGAAAGCGGTGCTTACCTGCGGGTCCAAAACATACAAGTGGGCTATAATTTTACTGTGGGAAGAACGGCGCCGGTCGGCTTACGGGTATATGCAACCGCCGACAGGCCATTCATATTCACCAAATATTCCGGCTTCACCCCTGAGATCGCCAGTTCCTCCCCCGTGAACAACGGCATCGGTTATGACAACCAGGTCTATCCCGTTACGGCTACGCTCAGCCTTGGTGTAAGGGCAACCTTTTAATAGAATTTTATAACGACTAAAAGTTATTGTTATGTCAATATATAAAAAGCTACTTTCTTCATCTCTCGTGCTGGCGGGTCTTGTTTTATCGGGCTGTTCCAAGTATTTGGATCATCCGGTGGAAAATCTGGCACCGGAAACCACCATCGACTATACCAATCTGAGCCTGATGTATCAGCCGGTATCCGGTGCTTATAAAGCAGTAACCAGGGGCGGGTTCGCTTTTTGGGTGCCCACGTTTCTAAAAGCCTCACAAAGCGACGATATCATCCCGGAAACCGGATACAGCGAAGTAAACACTCTAATCAATAATGGCGTGAGCGGTTCTGCCGTGGCAAGCTTTTGGGCGCTTGAAACGATGTGGGATAACTATTACTCTCCTATCATCTCCTGTAACGGCGCGCTGAGCGAGCTTGCCAAATTCGGGGCAAATATACCCTCCGGGGACGCCGCCGATCAGCAGCTTCTTTTACGATATCAGGCCGAAGCCCGGTTTTTGATCGCGCTTGGCCATTTTTATCTCTGCAGGTCCTGGGGTAATATCCCCATTCTGGGGCCATCGAGCATCTATCCAACCGCTCTGGATACCGTCCATATAACCCCGATGGCCAGCGTGAGACAATATATCCTCAATGAAATGAACTTCTGCATCCCCAACCTGGAAGACGTAGCACCCAACCAGGCAACCCATATAGGTGGGGTGACGAAATATACCGCATTGATGCTCAAAGCCAAAACGGCTATGGATATTGCCGGGAGCGACAACTCGAGCCCCTATTGGGATACCGTCCTGGACTGCACGAACCAAATTATCAGCAGCGGCAAATTTTCGTTGTTCCCCGATTATTACGAGCTGTGGAAAAAACCCGGTAAGCTCTGCAATGAGTCCATTCTCGAGTTCCAATACTCCGATTTTGGAAGCACCACCGGCAATATCGTGACCTCCGGAGACGACGCCAACGGCTCGCAATGGGCCAACCTCTTCCTTTTTCAGGCGCCCAATAATAGCTATGGTGGGCTTATCAATGGGCCCGGGTGGCTGGTACCTTCCGACAACGCTTATAATTTTTTGGTTGGCCGTAACGATGCCATCCGGATCAAAACGACCTTCGAGCGCTGCGGCATAAATGGAAACCCCAGTACTTATGCCGTTACGCCCGACGGAGATACCGTTTCCGGCAATGTGGCAGGGGCCAAATACTTTAACGGCAAGGCCTATTATCCAACATCGGAAAGTAATGGTACAACCGGCTATTATGGCTCAAACGACAACGTTCGCGTATGGCGTTATGCCGAAACGTTGCTGATGAATGCCGAGGCGCTGATACGGAAAGGTCAAAACGGGGATGCTCCTTTAAATCTGGTTCGCAACAGGGTGGGTCTTCCTTCGCTTACCAATGCAACCCTTCAACAGTTGATGGATGAACGGCGTGCCGAATTGATATGCGAGTGGTGGGGGGAGCGGTTTAATGACCTGGTAAGAACGGGGCAGGCGGCCAGCGTGTTTTCCGGATTTGTTAAAGGGCAAAGTGAATTCTGGCCCATTCCGACAAACCAGATCGCCCTGGATAAAAATCTTCAATAAACAGTGTACCCATGTATAGAATTGCGTCGACCGTTTGCTTCAGCGCATTGTTATTGGTTTCTCCCCGTTTTTCATTTGCCCAGTCCGGCCCTGTCGACAGTCGAAAAAGCTGGAAATTGGTTTGGTCCGATGAATTTAATTATACGGGCCTACCCGATAGTTCCAAATGGGGGTATGACGTCGGGGCACGAGGTTGGGGGAACCGGGAAAAACAGGATTACACCTATAAGGACACCGCTACCGCTTATGCAAGCAATGGCGTCTTGCGAATAAAAGCAAGCAGGACCGTTAAAGATGGCGACACGTCCTATGCTTCTGCAAGGTTAGTCACCAAACACAAGGGCGATTGGCAATACGGAAGAATTGAGATCCGTGCCAAAGTAGCAAGAGGCAGAGGCATATGCTCGGCGTTATGGATGATGCCTACGGAACTGAAATATGGCGGCTGGCCCCATTGCGGTGAAATAGACATTATGGAACATATAGATTGGGACATTTATAAGGACACCATCTTTCAAACCGTTCATACCGGTTCCTACAATCATCTAAAAGGGAATCAGAAGCAGGCAAGAGTCTTTGTAAAAGACCCTTTCTCCGGGTTCCACCTCTATACCATCGAATGGACGCCCGAGTACATCGACTACAGTCTCGATGAAAAACACACGTTTCGTTTCAGCAACGAGCACAAAACGACCGACGAGTGGCCTTACAATATACCTTTTTACCTGATCATGAACATTTCCGTCGGTGGAAGATGGGAGGGGGCAAAAGGGATCGATCCGACTATTTTCCCCGCAACGATGTTGGTTGACTATGTGCGGGTGTATCAATGAAATGCTTATGAAGAGATTTCTGCTCCTGCTGCTGATCATTCCGCTCGCCGGCCTCCGGGCGCAGGAAAAGCTCATCTATCACCCCATCCGTACCGATGCGAAGGGGCACATCATCCCCTGGTATGATCCTGATCCCGGCAAATCATACAACCATATCATCGCTCAGGTGTGGAATTTCTGGGATACCATGCGCAGGGACATGAATGGTCTGCCGTATTATATGAACCATCAGGTATGGAATCCCG
This sequence comes from Puia sp., assembly GCA_035946435.1. Lineage (GTDB taxonomy): Bacteria > Bacteroidota > Bacteroidia > Chitinophagales > Chitinophagaceae > Puia. The sequence continues at coordinate 26,781 of DASYZH010000363.1, forward strand.
ATTTCGACGATCCGCGCGGCATCGGCGGAGACCAGTTTGCCATGGCGCTATCTTCGTGGCGGCTTTACTACGCCTATTCGGGCAACGAGCGGGTCAAAGAAAATATGTTCTTCATCGCCGACTACTATCTCACGCATGGATTGTCGGCTTCCGACACCCGCTGGCCATTTATGCCTTTTCCTTACAACACATTGGTCTATTCCGGAAATTATGATGGGGACATGCGCGTCGGACGCGGTTTTATACAGCCCGATAAGGCAGGATCTTTTGCCCTGGAGCTGGTGCATTTATATAAGATAAGAGAGAATCCCCAGT
>DASYZH010000364.1:0-11400 GCA_035946435.1 Puia sp.
CCTTGCTACCCGTCCCATTTGCGTTATATTTGTAAGGGTCTCGTCAGCATAATACATCGAATTCAACCGGCATCGTATGGGTATTCTCACAAAATTCCGTACTCAGGGAAAAAAGGCTTTCGATAGGATCAGAAACGAAAAGGTAAAACAGAATCTGCTACAGGCTATACCATTTTGGGTAGCTGCTGCTATCGCCGGTCTCACCGCCGTATTATATGCGAAGCTTTTTATCCTGGCTGAAAAAGGTACAACCTATATCCTGCACACCCATGCCTGGCTACTTTTCGTCGTAAGCCCGTTGTGTTTTATCGCCGCCTGGTGGGTGGTAACCCAATGGGCGCCTTATTCCCGCGGCAGTGGTATCCCCCAGATCATGGCGGCACTCGAACTTGCCACCCCTAAGTTCAATGACAAGATCAAAAAGCTGCTGAACCTCCGCATAATCGCCGTTAAATTCGCTTCCAGCCTGATCCTCGCCTTCGGCGGTGGCATCATCGGCCGGGAAGGCCCGACGATCCAGGTCTCGGCCTGCATCTTCCGGAAGATCAATGAATGGCTTCCGCCGTGGTGGCCCAACATCTCCAAACGAAATATGATCATGACGGGAGCTGCGGCCGGTCTTGCCGCCGCTTTCAACACCCCGTTGGGGGGCATTGTTTTTGCCGTGGAAGAACTTACACGAACCCATATCAGCTCTTTCAAAACAGCGCTCTTTACAGCCATCATCGTCGCAGGCCTTACGGCCCAGGCCCTGCTAGGCCCGTATCTTTACCTCGGATTTCCAGACGTCAGCCATCTATCTTCCTTCATATTCCCTGGTATCGTACTGGTGGCCCTTCTGGCCGGCCTGGCGGCCAGTATCATGTCGAAATTCATTTTAGGCATCTTCCGCTGGAAGGACAGGTTCCGGTTTACCTATCAACACATCTTATATACCGCCGGTTGCGGCCTGCTGATCGTCACGCTGGCTTATTTCATAACCCCGAATGCACTGGGTTCGGGGAAGGACCTGATGACGACCCTGCTCTTTACAAATGACAAATACCACAGCTGGTATCTGCCCATCCTCCGGATCGTAGGCATGACCTTCTCGTTTACCAGCGGAGCCGCCGGCGGCATTTTCGCTCCTGCCCTTAGCGCCGGCGCAACGGTGGGTGCAACGCTTTCCGGCTGGATGCATCTTTCACCCGCCGATACGAATATCCTGATCCTGTCCGGCATGACGGCCTTTCTCACCGGCGTGACCCGCACCCCCTTTACGTCTGCGATCCTGGTGCTGGAAATGACGGACAGGCACAACGTGATCTTTCACCTGATGCTGGCCGGCATGGTAGCCGGACTGGTCTCTATGCTCGTGGACAAGCATTCGCTTTACGATCACCTGAAGTACCGGTATCTACATGCCGTCCTCAAAGACGAAGAAAAAGTGACCGGAATTCACGAAGCTTCGATAGCGCCCAAGTGAAACGTGGCCCGGGCCTGGAGTTTTGCGGGCAGCTTGTCGCAGCAAGCTCCGAGCTGTTAATCGCACGTTAAAAACATAAAAGGCCCAGCTTCTAATCGGCTTCTAATCCTTGCTTAATCGGCTCTTAATGTGCATCGCCTAATTTGACCTCCTCCTGATTATTCTCACCTTCTACGATGAAGACCTATAGATTATTTATTCACCCTATAGAAAACATTGCCGTGAGAAAATGGTCTTTTTATCGAATTGAATACACTCACAAACCAAACTGTCATGGTAATCAGGGCGTTCGCGCTTTTCTTTCAGTATTGCCTGAAGCAAAGCAAAATTGTTGTAAATCTCCGGGCCGAAGTCGAGGTACAGAACAATCCGTTATGTTATGTTGTGCGTAATATCCGGCCGTTAAAACATGGTACCTCACCGGCTATCCCGGAAGTCATACTAACGAAGAAAGCTTCTGTCTGGGTACACCTTGACAGCCAGCGCGCTACAGATCTAACCGTGTCCATTGGAAAAGCCATCGATGCATATGAGGTCAAATAGCGGAAATGGCGGCCGTCAAAAGCCCCTGGCGAGGCCGCTTCAGGAAGACGTTCGAATGCAGGATTGCCGACCAGCAAGCGCTCTCGCCCCAATCAAATTCTAATGAAATATTAAGGTAACTTTAATGTCGGGAGGTTACCTTGGAAGAAATGAAAAATAGCGTGATCAACCTGAGCACGATCCTTATTCCTGTGGATTTCTCGCTGAAAACGGACGTTGCGATCAAAAAGGCAGCAGATCTTTCGCGATGGGGTGAGATCGGGTTGCATCTGCTGCATGTAGCGAATCCCGGCCATGGCCCCAAACACTCCTTCAGATTGTGGGAAATAGAAAAGGAATTTGTAGAACTTCAGGAAAAAATACAGGTAAGGTATCCCCAGCTGCGAGTGAAGACACATATCCTTCAAGGACATTCTATCCAGAAAATGATCATCGATTGTGTCCACTTACTGGAACCGTCGCTTATCATTATCGGTAAGACTGATCCGCCGAGACCCTGGAGCTTATTTAGAAGCATTTCGCCCGATGCTATCGCGAACAAGAGCAATTGCCCCGTATTGACTGTAAAACCAGGGTCGGCGGAAAGCAAAACGCGGGTGATCCTGCTCCCGGTGTGCAATTTTGTACCTGAAAGGAAGCTTGAATGGGCAATATTACTTGCCAGGAAATACCGGGCGCAAGTGCATTTGTTGGCAATCCAGAGCCCGCAGGCTGCCAAGGAATGGCCATTGCCGCAAGTGTTTCTCAGAGCGTATGATCTTCTGCGGGAAAATCTTCATCAACCGATTGAATATTACCTGACGGATCAACAGAATGCCGCACAGGCAACATTAAATTACGCGAAGGAAATCATGGCAGATATGATAGTGGTGAATCCAAAGACGGAAAGCAGTGCATTCGGAATCGCCGGTTACCGCCACCTAAGCGATCTTCTTCGGAGGGATTCAACCATCCAGGTGTTGGATGTCGAACCCTACAAGATGTCAAAACTATCAGGCATGTTTCCCGCTGCCCAGCTTTCTTTGTAAAGGCAACTGCCATAATCCTCCTTGAGATCAAATGCATTACAGGTCAGGGACATGTGAAGCTCTACCTGACAAAAAAACTCAGCCATTGGTCCTAGTCGCGGTAAGTATATTTTTTAGCGATCCCAAAACAGCGACTACGGCTCGTTTTTTGTGCTCCAATGCCCAAAATAACGTCCAAACCGGCATCTAATATTTCATTAACCGTACATTGAAAAGCCTAGCTTATGCCTATGTGGAAAGCCATAAATAACAGCGATGGAGTTGTCGTTGGCGATACACTTCGCTACCGGTCCAAGTCGAATAGCCAGCCGCTTGAAGGCGATACGTTCATCGTCGTAAAGACAGACCAACATTATTTTGAGATCGTGCTAAAGACGGATCATTTATCCGAACCGGAACCACCGCGTCGAAAAATTGTCCGATACCTTGACATTGGATATAATGTACTTCTTGAACGGTGGACGGAGCCAGAGGGAAAAGCACATTAGACAGGCGACTCCCGGCACCGGGGCAATTCGGAGCTTTATCCTGCCGTTTGTGCAAGCCTACATTTGATCGACCGTGTTTATAATTTCGCAGGGTTTCCAGTTGGCACATCGCCTTAACAGGATATGCCAGATCCCGGGATGCAACATGACACCTTCCTGCTTCATTAATTGAAGCTCCAGCTTTCTGATTTCAGTTAACTGGGCCATGAGACGCTGGAACGAAGCGCCGCCGTGGGCGGCCAAAAGAAAGTTTTGGGAGTGTGTTATGATGCTGTTTCTGATATGAAGCGATTGCGTCCTGGTGTTCATTTGACATAGAGCCTAAGTCTATCAGGCCTCAAAAAGCACACCAAAATGTGAAACCGACCCGGAATTCAGTTTTTACCCGAAATCTGTGTGCATCTTGATGATCTGTATTTCCTAATCGTCCTGAGTGGTATTCTTCATTTTCATGAGCAAATTATACGCTCCCCTGGTCACCCATAACGAACTATCCATACGCGGCATATCCCCTGTCTCAATGGTTATATATCCATTCTCTGTAGTGCCTGTTTTCACCTCCGTCATTTCAAATTGCTTATCCCCCTTTACCACAAAGGCATATTGTTTCCCCTGATAAGACACGATAGCCTCCACCGGCAAGGCATCGACCTGCTTATTTTCCACCCTTACCTCGGCATTCATGAACATACCGGGGATCAACGCCTTATCGTAATGCTTAAAATGACAATGCACCTCTACCGACTTATCCGCCGAAAAGTCCTTCCCGATGAGGATAATCTCACAGGGATATTTTTTCTGCGGGTCGGTATTCGTATAGGCTATCAACGACTGGCCTACCGACAGCGAATTCACATCCTTTTCAAAAGCCGTCAGCGCAAGGTGGATGTCGCTGGGATTCACTATCGCAAATAATACATCCGAAGGATTGACATATTTTCCAATGTTCACATTCACTTTCGACACGAATCCGTCGATGGGGGAAGTAATAGCAATACTCCGCGACAAATTATTTTCATCCAGCCTGTCCGGGCTAATGCCGATCAATTGCAGCTTTTCCGCCAAGGCCTTCACCAGTATCTTTTGCGAGGTATAATCCAGCTTTGCCAGTTCATACACCTTATCACTGCTGGCCTTGCTTTGGTTCAGGTCGCGCTGCCGGTCGTATTCCTGCTCCGCATACAACAGCTTTGCTTTCGCCGTCAGGTAATCCTGCTGCAACTGGATATACTGCTGGTCCTCCATCACCGCGATCCGCTCCCCCTTGCCGACGTGCATACCCGGCAACAATTGTGTTGATTTCAAATAGCCCCCCAGCGGCACACTCACCGACACCATATTCTGCGGCGGCACGTCGATCGAACCGGTGAGCTTCAGGATCGAAGAAATATCCCTTTTCTGCAGCTTTCCCGTCGCGATCCCGGCGTTCTTCCATTGCGCGTCCGTGAGCTGCACCCTATTTTCATCGGTGTGTCCCACCGGGCCGCCCTCACTTTCCGGCTTGCCTGCCCCGCCGCAGCCCATCCATAAAACAGCCAGGAATATGCCATAAAATGCTTTCATGTATGAAAGAATTATTGATTGATAAAAGAATCGACCTCGATGATACTCAGGTCCAGGTTTCTCACCGCGTCCAGGTATTCGCTTTGGATCGCAATGGCGTTATTGGTTAAAAGCACCCAATCCAGGTAATTGATCTGCCCCGCTTTGAACTGCTGATCCGCCGTCCGGGTGATGGTATCCGCGTTTTTCAGCGCCGAAGTCTCATAATACCTGACCGTCTCCTGCTGTTTATGGTAGTTTTCCAACGCCTGTCCGTACCCGACCTCCAAAGCCTGCAAGCCCTGGCTATAACTATTTTGCGCCAGCTGTAGATTGATCCGGCTGGCGGCAATGAGATTCCTTTGCGCCCCCGTAAAGATCGGCAGGCCGACCCCCACCTGGAAAGACTGGAACCGGTCCGAGCCCGAGTAGGTTTTATCATCCGCCCCCGTCCCTTTCATCGTCATCGAATAAAATGCCGCAAACAGGTCGGGTGAGAGCCTTGACTTTTCCAGCCGGAGCCGGGCGAGGTCCACGTGCTGCTGCTGCTCCAGCTGCCTGATATAAGGATGCTGGTTTAAGGTGACATTATCCGCCACCGCCGGCGACGATAGTTTGAAAACTGAATCTGCGGGAATGAGATCTATATTCGTATTCAGCAGCCCCTTCATCTGCCATTGCAGCACTACAAAGTCCTCGCGTACGGCCTTCAACTGCACCCCGATGCGCCCGGACTGCGTTTCCGCCGTCGTCTTCTCCAGAATATTACTTTCCCCCTTGTCCAACCGCAATTTCGCATCACGTAAAAAAGCCGAAAAAATGCTATCCGAATGCACCAATAGCTTTAGTTTCTCCCGCAGGTAGAGCATATTACAATACACCTGCGCTACCGCCTTTTTCAACTCATTTTCTCTTATCGCCTCGTTCAGCACCCCGCTTTTCCATTCCTGTTCATAGAGCGACTTCTGCCGGGCGTACACCGTAGGGAACCGGATCGTTTGCGACAAGCCGATCCTATTGTCCTCATACGCGCTATTGATCTGCCCATAATCCAGGACCGCATTCGTTTGCGGGATCGCAAAAGCTGTAGCTTCCATTTTTTTCAGGTAGCCGGTATTCAACCGGTCTCCCTTCAAAGCCAGATTGTTCTTCAGCGCCGTATCAATGGCTGCCGACAGGGAGATCGGTGTCTGGGTAGTCACCGTTCCGGCTCCGGCTGGTGTCTGAACTCCGACTGGTGTCTGAGCCCCGGCTCGAACCGCCCCGAGCAATAGCGCCGCGAGCAGCAGTGACGTTGGCACCATTTTCATTTTCATAAATTCCCCTTTTTCGAAGATGATGTAAAGGATAGGCAGCAGGAAAAGCGTGAGAAAAGTAGCGATCAGCAGTCCCCCGATCACCACGGTAGCCAGTGGCCGCTGCACCTCCGCCCCTGCCCCGTTGCTCAGCGCCATCGGCAGGAAACCCAGCGAGGCGACAAAGGCCGTCATCAGCACCGGCCGCAGGCGGGTCGTCGTGCCTTCCAGTACGATCCGGCGCACCTCCGTCATCCCCTGCTTCCGCAGCCGGTTAAACTCTGCGATCAGCACTATCCCATTCAGCACTGCCACCCCGAACAGCGCGATAAAGCCCACCCCCGCGGAAATACTGAACGGCATCCCCCGGAGCGCCAGGGCATATACGCCGCCGATGGCGGACAGCGGAATAGCCGAATAGATCAGCAGGCCCTGCCGCACCGACCCAAAGGCAAAATAGAGCATCAGGAAGATCAGCAGGAGTGACACGGGCACCGCGAGGGACAACCGTTTTTTGGCCGCTTCCAGGTTCTCAAATGCCCCGCCATACGTGACATAATACCCCGGCGGCAGCTTCAATTGCCGGTCCACCTTTCCCTGCAACTCCTTCACCATACTCTGGACGTCCCGTCCCCGCACATTGAATCCCACGATGATCCGCCGGTGTGCATCCTCCCGCTGGATCTGGTTGGGTCCTTCTTGTACTTCTACCTTCGCCACCGCCGACAAAGGGATCTGAATGCCCTGCGCCGTCGGGATCAGCAAATTCTGGACATCCGCCAGGTCCTTTCGCTGCTCCCCGCTCAACCGCACCACCAGGTCAAACCGCCTTTCTCCTTCATATACCAAGCCGCTGCTCTGGCCCGCAAAAGCCATATTGACGACCTTATTAATATCCGACACGCTCAAGCCATACTGCGCAATCGCCGCCCGGTTATACCGGATCACAATCTGCGGCATACCGGTCACCGGCTCCACATATAACCCGCTGCTCCCTTTAACCGTATTGCATATATTCCCCAGCTTCTTTGCGTAGTACGCCAGCGTATCCAGGTCCTCCCCGAATATTTTGCACACTACATCCTGCCGGGCCCCCGTCATGAGCTCATTAAACCGCATCTGCACCGGGAATTCAAACCCGAATGTCACCCCCGGGATCGCCTCGAGCTCCTTGCTCATCTTCGCCTCCATTTCGGGGAAGGTTTTCGCCGACGTCCACTGGCTTTTGTCTTTTAGTATCACCATCATATCACTCGCATCCAGCGCCATCGGGTCCGTAGGGATCTCGCTGCTGCCCGTCTTCCCTACGATCTTCTCCACCTCCGGGAATTTTGCCAGCAGGAGCCTGGACGCCCTGGACACCGCATCGATGGAAGCATGCAGGTTACTGCCTGTGAGCACCCGGGTATCTACAGCGTAATCCCCTTCCTCCAGCGAGGGAATAAACTCGCCCCCCAGGCGGGTCAGCACGACAATCGCCACGACGAAGAGCAGCACGATCACCGCGATCAGCAGCTTCGAAAAACCCAGCATCTTTTGCAAGGTGCGCTGAAACGACGCTTCCAGCAGGCTCACCATCCGCTCCGAAAAAGTCGGCTGGTGTTTTATCTTCTTACTCAGCACCAGGGCGCTCATCATCGGAATATACGTCAGCGACAGAAGGAAGGCCCCCAGCAGCGCAAACGCCACCGTCTGCGCCATCGGTCTAAACATTTTCCCTTCGATGCCCTGTAAGGTGAAAATTGGCAGGTATACCACCAGGATGATCATCTGCCCGAACACCGCGCTGTTCATCATCCGCTCCGCCGCACCCTTCACCTCTCCATTCATCTGCGATCGATCGAGCTTGTCGATATGGATGAATTCTTTGCTATGCGTGAACCGGTGCATCACCGCCTCCACGATGATCACCGCCCCGTCCACGATCAGCCCAAAATCCAGCGCCCCCAGGCTCATCAGGTTGCCGCTCACCCCGAACCAATTCATCATAATGACGGCAAACAGCATCGCCAGCGGAATGATAGAAGCCACCAGCAGCCCTGCCCTGCCATTGCCCAGGAACAACACCAACACAAACACCACGATCAGCGCCCCTTCCAACAGGTTCTTTTCTACCGTACCGATGGCGCCATTCACCATTTTGGTCCTATCGAGGAAAGCATCGATCACCACCCCTTCCGGCAGCGTTTTTTGAATTTGTGCGATCCGCTCCTTTACATTGCGGATCACCTCATTGCTGTTAGCCCCCTTCAACATCATTACCACCGCCCCCGACACCTGTTCCCGCCCGTCATAAGTCATCGCCCCATACGGGGTCGCGTGCCCCAATCTGACCTCCGCCACATCCCGGATCAGCAAAGGCGCCCCATCCGCAAGGTTCTTCACCACGATATTCTGAATATCTTCCACACTTCCCACCAATCCCTCGCTTCGGATAAACAACACCGTGGGCCCCTTCTCAATATAAGCCCCGCCCGTGTTCTGATTGTTATTTTGCAAGGCCGTAAACACATCGTTGATCGTCACATTATTTGCCTTCAACCGGGCCGGGTCCACCGCGATCTCATATTGCTTCAGGTATCCCCCGAAACTCGCCACATCCGCCACCCCCTTCACTCCCAGTAGTTGCCGACGCACAATCCAATCCTGGATCGTCCGAAGGTCCGTTTCCGTGTACCTGTTCTCATACCCCGCCCTTGGCCGGACAACATATTGATAGATCTCCCCCAACCCCGTGGTCACCGGCGCCAGCATTGGCGTCCCGAATTCCTTGGGGATGAGATCCTGCGCCTGCTGCAGCCGTTCCGTCACCTGCTGGCGGGCCCAATACACATCCACGTTGTCGTCAAAAACAATCGTCACCACCGACAACCCGAACCGCGAAAAACTCCTGATCTGCTTCAGCCCCGGAATATTGCTGTTCACCTGCTCGATGGGAAACGTGATTAGCCGTTCCACATCCGGCCCGCCCAGCGCCGGCGCGATCGTGATCACCTGCACCTGGTTGTCTGTAATGTCCGGGACCGCATCGATCGGCAGTTGCGTCACCTGGTACACCCCGTAACCAACGAGGAAGAGCACGAACAAACCTATGATCAGCTTGTTCCGGATAGAAAACCCGATGATCTTATTAAGCATCCGCAAACTTAGTGGAGAGCATCCCCGTGGAGCAGGTAAAAAAACTATATTTTTGGGTAAATTTTTGATAATGCGGGCATCCCTGATCTACCAGGACTTCGTTACCAGCGTAAAGGAACTGGCTTTTGACCCTTCCCCGCCCCATCGACATCATTATTTTGAGCTGATCTATGTCCTCAAAGGCTCCGGCGTACATCAGATCAACGCCGGCAACTACAACTATGAAAAAGGGAATATTTTCCTCCTGACCCCCGAAGACGTGCACACCTTCAAACCCCTCTCCCCTACGGCCTTTTTCATCATCGACTTTACGAAGAACTTCTTCCTCCAAAGAAGCCACAAAGAACAGCGGTTCACCACCGCCTCCGACCTCTTTGAAAAGCTCGAATACATCTTTCACAACCAGGAACGGCTCAAAGGGGATGTCATCACCGGGGAAAAAGACAAAGAATTCGCCGGCATCCTCATTGAACGGCTCATCGTCGAAAAGCAAAATCCGGCTGCGGAGCCGGACAATCTGGTTAAAAATATCGTTTTTTTACTACTCGATCTCATCGCCCGGTCCATCCGGCAGCAAGTCGTCTACCCGTTAAAACGGGCAAGTACCCAGCAAATGATCCACGAGATCATCAACTATGTGCAGCAGAATATCTATTATAACGACCTGATCAAAATAGAACGGATCGCCGCTCATTTCCACAAGACCAAGGACTATATCAGCCTCTACTTCAAAAAACAAACCGGCATCAATCTGAAAGACTTCATCATCAGCTACAGACTCGAACTCGTAAAAACCCGCCTGCAGTACAGCGACCTCACCATTTCCGAAATAGCCACCGAACTGGGTTTCACCGACGAAAGCCATCTCAACAAAACCTTCAAGAAGAAATACGGCCAAACGGCCAACCATTATCGCGGCAGGCACTAGGGGCAGGCACTAAGCGCCGCCTATATTGCCGACATGCGGATCGATGGTTTGGAAAACTCCACCGATCCTTATAGAAAAGAATTAATTATTCCTTTTTATAAAAATCCGTATTTTGCAACCAGGTTTCAAAAATTTGCTGCAAAAGCCTACCATACGGACTGTTTTGAGCGGAATGATGCTACTGATATTTGCCTTCAGCATCACGCCCAAGGTCGTTTTACATAACCTGGTTGTCCATCATAAAGATTCTCCAATTTCTTCGGGGAAATATGCCCAGGTCAGCAAAACGGGATTCCATTGTGATTGCGAAAGCCAGGTTGTAGTGCTTCCCTATCTTAACCAAATTTCCTGTTTTCAGCTGAATGTATCCCAGTCTTTCCAGATCTATCAGAGCAGGAATAATCCCCAATTTTACTGCTCGACCCATTTCATTTTTGGACTTCGGGGCCCTCCCCCTTCGATCTAACTTCTTCGTAACTCCTCGACCGTTCCAGACAGTCCATCTGCCTGGGTTTCCCTGTATTTTATATTGATGCATTTAACACCGTTGATGCATTTAACACCGCTGGTAAAAATGAATAGCAGGCACTTTATGTGTACAATGTTCATTTTTGAGGCGCTAAAAACGATTCCATGAACGCTTTATCGTTTCGCTTTCTGCATACCTTCCTTATTCTCCTGAGCATCGGGCAGCTCTTATCAATTAATGGATATTCCGCTGTTTCAAAAACAACCGAGCCGCCCGGCGGCGGCTCCCTATCCGGGAAGGTCGTGGAAAAAGGCAAGGGTTCACCTCTTGAAGGGGCCTCCGTCTATATACCTGATCTTAGAGCGGGCGCGATAACCGACAAGGACGGCTCTTTCAAATTCAACTCTCTTCCTTCGGGAACCTACCTGGTCGAAGTACGCTATGTGGGGTATGCCACCGTCAATCAAACGGTGGATCTTCCCAAATCGACCGTACTGAACGTGC
>DASYZH010000365.1:0-25085 GCA_035946435.1 Puia sp.
GGCCTCGGATCTCAAGGGGAAGATCGAATCGCCGGAATATTATTTCGATCATCCGGAGGACACCCTGGCCATCGACAACCTGATGCTTACGCATGGCTGGCGGCGGTTCCGCTGGGGCGACGTACGATCGCATGACAAGCCGCTGTTCGAATTCCCGCCCGAGTACAACGGGGCGATCATTACCGGCAAGCTCACGGATACGCATACAGGCGGTCCCGGCAAGGGGATCGAGGTCTATCTTAGTGTTCCCGGGACGCGGACGCAATTTACCACGGCCTTTACCAATGACGAGGGGCAGGTCCGCCTGGAGCTCCAGGATTTTTATGGCGGCCAGGAGATCATCGCCCAGACCGATCCGACGCGGGACAGCAACTACCGGATCGATATCCAGTCGCCCTATGCCGAAACCTATACCAACGACAGGCCTTTAGCGCCTTACCGGCTTGCACGGGGCGATTCGGGTGTGCTCACGGACCGTGACGTGGCCATGCAGGTGCTGAACAGGTATGGCGGGGAGCGGCTCAAGCGGTTCCATGTCCCGGCGATAGCCGACACGACGTTATTTTACGATAAGGCGGATTATTCCTATCTGCTGGACGACTATACCCGGTTCACCACCATGGAAGAGGTGATGCGGGAATACGTGACGCTGATGCTGGTGCAGCGGCGCGGCGGGCATTATCATCTGCCGCTGTTCGAGCTGCCGTACAACCAGTTCTTCGACAGTGACCCGCTGATCCTGCTGGATGGGGTTCCGGTGTTCAACATCGACTCGCTGATGGTGCTCGACCCGTTGAAGGTCAAACGGCTTCAGACGTTGCAACGCAAGGTCTTCGTGGGGAGCACCTTCTTTCCCGGGATCATGAACTGGACGACCTATAAGGGCGATCTGGGCGGCTATATCCTGGACCCGCATGCTACGGTGGTCGACTACGAAGGGCTGTCGCTGCAGCGCGTGTTCTATGACCCCGTGTACGCCACGCCGGAGGCGGCGGCGACACATCTGCCCGATTTCCGCAACGTACTCTACTGGACTCCGAGCGTGCCCCTGGCGCCGGGCGGAAAAGGCGCATTGAGCTTCTATACCTCCGACCTGCCGGGGAAATATATCATCGTGGCGGAAGGGCTTACGGCGGATGGTTCGGCGGGTACAGGGATTGCAAGCTTCGAGGTGAAATAAGGTTATTATGGGTACGATAAAAAAGGGGAAGAAGGCAGCCCGACCCGGGGGCGCGAAGTCGGCACGCCCGGTGGGGAAGAAGGCGCCGATGCCGTCAGCCGTCGCGCCGATGCTGTGTACGCTCACCCGGGAGGCCATCGACGACCCGGACTATCTCTACGAGGTCAAATGGGACGGCTATCGCATCGTCTCCTATGTCCAAAAGGGCAAGGTGCGGATGGACTCCCGCAGCGCCAAGGATTATACGACCCGCTATCCCGTGGTCACCGAGGGTTTGCGTTCGCTGGGGCATGATGCGGTGATCGACGGTGAAATGGTGGTCTTCAACGAAGAGGGGATGCCGGATTTCGATGCCTTGCAGGTATATAACGGCTATGACACCCCGATAACCTATTGTGTTTTCGACCTGCTTTGGCTGGATGGCTACGATCTCATGGCGGTTCCGCTCGAGACGCGAAAGGCCCTGCTGCAGCAGCTCATCGGTGGCCGATCCGTGTTCCGCTATAGCGAATCTTTTGATGACGGGCCGGGGCTCTATAAGGAGATGCTGGCCCGAAATCTCGAAGGCATCGTCGCCAAGCGGCGGGATAGCCCCTATGTGCCGGGGGCGCGGGACGACCGCTGGCTCAAGACGCCCACCCGCAAGCGCCAGGAGTTCGTGATCGGGGGTTGGGCGGAGTCGGACAAGGTACGAAGCTTCAAGAGCCTGCTTTTCGGCGCCTATCGCGACGGCAAGCTGGAATGGATCGGCCGTTCCGGCGGCGGCTATAAACAAAAAGATATGCCCGGCATCCTGGCTGAGCTCAAAAAACGGGAGGTCAAGGCGTCCCCTTTTGTCAACGCCGTGCTGGATACCAAGGGGGCAGTGACCCATTGGGTCAAGCCCGAGCTCGTCGCCAATTTCGAATTCGCCACCTGGACGAAATCGGGTCGTATCCGCAAGCCCGCGACTTTCCTCGGATTCCGCTTCGATAAAAAGGCGAAACAGGTGGTCCGGGAGATACCGACCTCCGTGGAGGTCATCGAGGAGGAAAAGAAACCCGCGCGGAAGAAGGCGGCGCGGAAGAAGGCGGCGCGGAAGAAGGCGCGTGCTCGCGGGAAAGCCTAGCCGGCTCGCGGCCGGGCGACCGGGTCGGCCCAGCCCCTCGACCGATGGCCGGGCTGGCTTCCTAGACGAGTGCCTCTACCGCCTCCTGCGCGGTGCGGGGAGCGGGCGTCAGCCTGTCGCGCTCGAACTTCAGCTTGTCGTTGAGCCATTTTAACCGAAGCTCGACATCGATAAAGATCTCGCTCCACCGTTTCACGTAGATGCGGTAGTTAGCCACCTTGAAGACGAGGTCCTTTTCGCCATGGTGTTCGGCATTCTTCTTTTCGTTGGCGATCGAGTCGTCGTAGTCCTGACCGATCAAATAAAAATCCCAGGTCGCATTGCTCTGCGCATTGAAGGCGTCCACGGAGAGGATCACGTTCATGTACCGCTTGATCTGGTCGAGCTGTTTGCCCGAGAGCAATTTCACCGTGGTGGGACTCTTGAGCTCGACGACGACGTTGTTGACCGCCCGGGCGCCCCATAGCTGTCGTACGAGGAAGACGTCCATCTCTTTTAGCTTATCGGGATGGTCGATGGAGGGGGTGGGTTCGTCGGACGGCGCGGTTGACCGTGCGGTGGGTTCGCCGTCGCGGAGGATATTGAGATAATTCCTTAGGGCGGTCTCGAATTTGGCTTCCGCGGCGCAGACGAGACTGTACTGCTCGCCGAGTATCCAGTAATGCGCTTCGATGACCTTTTGCAGATGGTCCCGTTCGTTGGCGCGCAGGTCGTGGTTGAAGACGATCTCTTTCAGGGTCGCAAGAGCGGCAAGCCGGTGGTGCACCAGCTTGAGGGCCTGCGTCACGTGCGTCATCCGGGTGTTCTTCAGTACGCCGCTCAGGGTGGCGCGGTCCTGCGCGTCGAGCTCGACGATGCTGCCGAGCAGGATGAAGAGATTATCCCGTTCGTTGCTGTCGAGGGCAAGGTTGAGGAGGCCGAGGAAGGTCTTTTTTTGTTCGGTGTTGAGCTGACTGAACAATGCGGGCTCCGCCTCGTACAGCCCCTTCACGACGGTCTCGAGCTCGGTGCGCCGAAGGCGGTCCCAGGGGTTATTCCCAAAGGCCGGCAGCACGGATTCCTCCTCGAAATTCTGGATCAGCGTATCGGCGGAGCGGCGGAGAAAAGGCTTGCGTTTTTTCCGGAGGAAGTTATTGAGCCTTTCGGTGAGGATACGGTAGACCTTGCGTGGCGCCACTTCCGTGAACAGCGCGGGGCGCGTATCTTCTTCTTCCTCCTCCTCGTAAATGGCCAGCTGGTCGAAGAAGGCGCTTTTGATGATGACGCTGTGATAGAAGCTATCGCCTTTTTTGTTCAGGCGCGTGTTCGTCTTGTATCGGAATTTCCCTTCGTCGTTGAGAAAATAAAAGCGGGAATATTCGTCGTTGAGCCGGCATTTCCATTGCACATATGTACATTCGAAATGCCACCATTCTTCCTTCGTAGGGTCTTTCCCGATCTCGATCGCGAAGATCTCGTGATCGGCCATCAGGGGGTCGCGCGCGATCCGTTCGCCCTGCAGTGTGAGTTGCAGGCCACGCTGCTTATTGACCTCGAGATACCAGGCAAACTCATTTTGCAGAAAGGGTTTTATCCGCCGGGTGAAATATTCTTCGTGGAGACCTTCGGTCAATTTCGTGAAGGTCACGCTGGTTCCGGGCTGGTTTTTTGTTGGCGCCGGCCGGGTGGCTTTATAGTCGTCGAGCGAGAGGGCCTGGATGCTGATGGAATAACCGAAGGTCTTTGCGTCTTCCAGGTAACACGTGTCCCAATCCGCCTTGGCGGCGAATTTATAAAAGGTGAGGCGGCCATAGCCATTCTTGCCCTCGAGCCCGATGTTCTCTTCGCGTCTTTTGAGCGCTTTCTCCGATTCGAGGAAGGGCGTGAATTTCTTTTTCAGCATCTCCGCGGGGATGCCCGTACCATTGTCCGTGATCGTGAGTGTGTCGACCTGGCCGAAGGGGCCATTTGTTTTGAAGCTCAGCTCCACCGACGTCGCCTGTGCATCGAATCCATTCCAGATGTATTCGGCGATGGCCTCTTCCACGGTGATCTTCTTTAATGCCTTTTTGATGCCCTGATCGCTGATCTGAACCTTTGCCATGAGTCTCGTTTTGTCAAGCAAATTAGTAAAAAATGTCAAAACTATTAGTATATTTTTAATATTTCAGACTTAAAATGTGTTGTTTGTTTTAATAGTGTGGACTTAAAAAAATTACTTAATTTAAGGCTATAGTATTAAATTTGTGGGGTGGCTTAAATGAATCTATATGAAACAACAAAGTAAAAAATTGATAATCAGTCAATTAGATAAAAAACTTCTCACCTTAATGGTCTTATACGGGATCATGCCTGCCGATGGATGGGTGAGCGTTATCCGCAAGACGCTTAACATGTCCCTGCAGCAGTTGGGAAATAGAATGACGATCACCCCACAAAGCGTGCGTGATCTTGAAAGGAGGGAAAAGGAAAAAACGGTCACGATAAAAACCCTTTCCGAAGCGGCGGAAGCGCTGGATATGATCCTGGTATATGGCTTTATCCCCAAGGATGGAACATTGGAAAAGTTTATCGAGCGCAAAGCGTATGAAAAGGCGCGTGAGATCGTCGGCCGCACATCGACAACGATGAAATTGGAAGATCAGGAAAACACAAGAACCAGATTAGACCAGGCGGTTACGGAATTGGCCGAGGAGATCAAAAGAGAAATGCCGAAAAGCTTATGGGACTGACGACCCTTTTATATGAAGAAGGGCAAACTCCGCTGGATGAAGACGAAAAAGAAGGCTTACTTATTCCTTCGGTTACGACCAGGGAAGAGCTTAATGAGGTCGAACAGAGAAATATCGAGGAAGCGATACGCTGGAGCATTGAAGTAAGAAGAAGATTTTCCGCTGAGAAAGTCCTGACTGAGGCCTTTGTGCTGGAAATTCATCAAAGAATGTTTGGAGAAGTCTGGAAATGGGCCGGGACATTTCGAAGAACTAATAAAAATATCGGTGTCGACAAATATTCGATCCCTGTAGAACTCAGAATACTTATGGATGACTGCAGGTTCTGGATCTCAGCCAATACCTTTAGTGAGGACGAGGTCGCGCTCCGTTTCAAACATCGCCTGGTATCCATTCATTGTTTTGCGAATGGTAATGGAAGACATTCTCGCCTTATGGCCGATATTATCGTCGAAAAGCTATTGAATCGGGCAGCATTTACCTGGGGTAGTGCCAATTTGATACATAGTGGAGCATTCCGTTCCACCTACCTTGCTGCATTACGGGAAGCCGATAATGGAAATTATCAACCACTTTTGATCTTTGCAAGATCATAGAAAGAGGGATGGGCTTTGCGTGCTAATTTTTTAAGGTTTTATAGACTATCAGGAAGTAGAGGGACATACAGCCGGCCGAGATGAGCGCGCTCTCCATGATCGCGGAGACGATGGCTTCTTTTCCGCCGGCCGCCATGGCCCCGAAGACGGCTACCCCCACGGCGCCCGCGGCCTGACGGGTAGTATTCAACACCGCGGAGGCGATGCCGGAACGATTGCGATCCACGGTGGCCAGTACCCCCGTGGTCATGGCGGGTACGGCCGTGCCCATGCCGAGCGGCAGGCCAAAGAAAGCCGGGAGCAGTACCCAATAGGGCGTGTGTTCTCTGGCAAGTACCAAAAGCGCAAAGCCGGCGGCGGAGACCAGCAGCCCATAGACGATGGGAATCCTTATACCGAATTTCCGGATCAGCTTGCTACTTACGAGATTGGAGACGATGAAACTGCCGGTGAGCGGGAGAAAGGCGAGCCCCGCCAGCAGTCCGCTATAGCCAAGGACATTTTGCAGATAGAGGCTCAGGACGAACACCATCCCATAGTACGAGCCGTTGAGGATCATCCCGAGACCGATGAGCAGATTGAAATTGCGTTTTGTGAACAGGCTCAATGGCAGGATCGGCGAGGCCGCTTTTTTCTCGCGGACCAGGAAGAGTGCCAGCATGAGGATGCTAAAGGCGAAGGCTCCGTCGATATAGCCTTTCGGGACGGCGGCCTCGTGCCATTCGATGATACCGGCGATCAGTGCCGTAAGGGCGAGCATCCAGTAGCCCTGACCGGGGATATCGAATCCGCGGTGTTCGCTCGTGCTGCTTTCTTTTAGCCGGATGCTACACAGCAGACCCAAGAGGCCGATGGGCAGGTTGACGAAAAAGATCCAGCGCCAGCTGCCGAGGTGCAACAGCAAACCGCCGAGTACCGGGCCTGCCGCTATCGACACCCCGCCTGCCGCGGTCCACAGGGCCACCGCATGCGCGCGCTCGTCCGGGTCGTCCGAGAAGTAGTGATTGAGGATGCTCAGCGATGAAGGGATCATGATCGCCGACCCCATGCCCTGTACTACCCTACAGCCGATGAGGATGAGGGGGCTCCAGGCTATCCCGCAGCCGGCGGAGGCGAGCGTGAAGATCAATAATCCCAATTGAAAAAGACGTTTTGCGCCCAGCAGGTCGCTGAGCCCGCCGGCCGACAGCATGAATACGGCAAATGCGACGGTATAAGCGTCGACGACCCACTGCAGTGTGCTGATGCCGGCGCCAAACGACTTGCCGATCTCCGGCAGGGCGATGTTGACGATGCTGACATCCAGCTGGGAGACGACAAAGCCTAAGCTGGTAGTTCCTACTATAAATGCGAAATTTCCTTTTTTTTCCATCATAGGACAAAATTAGCCCCGGGCCGGCCGGGACGTTTCAGCGGGGGTTGAAGTATCGAATGTCTGCGCGCGCCGGGTGGGGCGTGTTTGGGTTTGCTCGGTGGTGCGTGTTTGGGTTTGCCCGGTGGTGCGTGTTTGGGTTTGCTCGGTGGTGCGTGTTTGGGTTTGCTCGGTGGCGCGCCACGGCTTCACTCGCCCCAACACGTGATCACAATGTCGCGGGGGGTTGCCTGGTTGCGGTGCTCGCAAAGATAGATGCCCTGCCACATCCCCAGGGCGAGCTCGCCGTTCGTGATGGGGATCAGGACGCTGGCGCCCAGGATCGACGCCTTGAGGTGGGCGGGCATATCATCGGCCCCTTCCGTATCATGCTGGTAGTCGGGGTCGTTCTCGGGTACGGCCTTGTTGAACCAGGTCTCGAAGTCCCGCCGTACGGTGGGATCGGCATTCTCGTTGACGGTCAGCGAGGCGGAGGTATGCTGGATAAAGACCTGACAGAGTCCTTTCCGCATCCTGGCGATGCCCGGCAGGGCGCGTTGGATCTCACCGGTGATGAGATGAAAGCCGCGGCGGCGGGCGGAAAGGGTAATTGTTGTTTGTTCGAGCTGCATAATGTACAATATGCTGCAAAATTAATTCCCTGGTTAACCGGATGGTTAAGTGCCTGACCTTTTCTTTGTGGTCCCATATGAATAAATTACTCTTTCTCCTGATCTTATGCAGCCCGGTGATCGTCCGGGCGCAGGCGCCTGATTTCTCCGGCCCCCATACGTTGTGGCATGCCGACTTTTTTCGCTATGACTTCCTGATGGACACGGCCACGCTTGCCATCACGCCTTATACGGCGTCTTCGGCCGAAGGATTCGGCGTCAAGGACCCGCCGGCGGGGTTCCGGCGGTGCATCGTCGTCGTTCCGCGTGAGCCGGCACCCGGCAATCCCTGGTCCTGGCGGGGTTGTTACTGGGATCACCAGCCGCAAACGGAGATCGAGCTGCTGAAGCGCGGGTTCTTCGTGTGCTATATCTCGGCGAGTGCCAATCTTTCGCCGGGACGCACCTGGGACGCCTTCTATTCCTGGCTGACGCGGGAAAAGGGGTTATCTGCCAAACCCGCCTTTATCGGCATGAGCCGCGGCGGGGAGTACGAATACCGGTGGGCGACGACACATCCCTCGGAGGTCTCCTGCATCTATGCCGACAATCCGGCCGTCGACCGGGAGTCGCTGACGCTGCTGGGTGGGCTGGCCGCCAACGATGTGCCGTTGTTGCATGTCTGCGGGAGCATCGATCCGCTGTATTGGGGGAGCACTTTGGCGGTGGAGAATATCTACCACGCTTTTGGCGGGCGGATCTCGGTGATCGTCAAGGAAGGGTTCGGGCATCATCCGCATAGCCTGCATGATGCGGGGCCGATCGCTGATTTTATAGAGCAGAGCTTCCGGGAGAGGGCCGCGGCCGATCCGGATTTCGTGAAAGCCGTCTATACCGGGCCGGGGATGGCGGGAGCTGTTGGGGCCGGACCGGGGATGGCGGGGGTACGGGCCGGCGGCGGAGCCAATGCGACGACCGGAGCAACCGCCGCGACCACGACGGTCGCGGAAGGCCTGGCCAAGACCTGGTATTATAGCCCGATCGCGGCGACTCACTGGGCGCCCGTCGAGAAGACCTGGCTGAGCGAGCGTGGTCCCTTCTTTTCGGGGGCCTATGCCCGTTATCAATTGCTGATCCCGGGGGTCGACGCCTTTACCACGGTGATCGTGCCGAAGGAGCCGGCGCCGGGGCGGCCCTGGGTGTTACGGGCCGACTATGTCACGGCAGACGATCCCGTTATGTTGGGTCTGCTGGCCAAAGGGTGGACCATCGTCACGGGGGCGGTGCCTTATAACTACGATGGGCCGGTATTGGCGCAATGGAATACGATCTATACGTATCTAACGGGGTATGGCTTTTCCGCGAAGCCGGTGCTGACGGGACGTGGCGGCGCCGCGGGCGAGGTGATGGGCTGGGCGATCGCTAATCCTTCGCGCGTGGCCGGCATCTATGCGGAGAATCCGATCCTCGAGTCCAAAGGGATGCTGGGCGGTAAGGCACCGCTCGACACGCTGGCGCCGCTGGCGAAGGCGGGGGTACCGCTGCTGTTTTTATGCACTGCCGCGCAGTCCGCGGGTCAGGCGCAATCTCCGGCGCAGGAATCCGTAGCGCAGGCGCATGTTGCGGCGGTGCGTTATAGCCACGCCGGCGGAAAGATCACCGTGCGGATACTTAAAGATCAAGTAGGGGTACTTAAAGATCGAGTGGCGGTTTTGCAGCCCGAAGAACTTACGGAAGTGCTGGGGTTTATCGGGCGGGCCGGGCATTAACCGTAGGTCAGGTCGGTGCTCTGGCCGACCTCGATAATATACCCGTCCGGATCGCGCATGTAACAGCGGATCTCGCCGTACTTGGGGATGGGTTCCGTGATGAACTCGGCGCCCCGGCTTTTCCATAATTCATAGCAGGCCCGGATATCCGCGACACGGATATTCATAAAGCTGTTGATATGGGTGGGATCGGGGGTGCTGAGCGTTACCGTCGGCTTGTCGGGGGTCGGCCCGCCGCCGACATTAACCAGGAGCCAGGTATTCGCGATCTGGATGTAGGCGGGTGCGCCGCTGCTGTCGCCACTGCTCAGGATGCGACCGCCGAAAACCTTTGCGTACCAGCGGGCCGAGCGGTCGATGTCGGCTACAGTGAGGAAATGGGCTATGGAGATCCCTTCCCGGGGAGGCATCTCATAGCTTTTTTGTTCGACTTCTACGATGTCCGTCGAGGACTCCGATTGCGATGAACGGTGTTCATCCGCTGATGCCGGCTTTTTCGTGTTCATACCTGTTGTCGATTAATTGTGTGAGACTTATGGTACCGAAACAGTAGGGCAACAAAAAAGAAGCCCGATTGGTTCGATGGCGTGCTGCATTTTCTATCGGGTCTTGCGCAGCTGACCACAAACTGGCCCCCCAGCCCATCCCATACATGAACGGGGTCCCCTGGTACGTGGCATGATAATAATCCAACACATAGGTAGAGTCCGCGAAACCCCAGGTGGAAGGGTACGTTAAGCCCGGGGCGAGGATCAGCTGCACCCATTTTGAACCCGCCGCCGGCAGCATTGATCGTAGTATTTCGGCGGCACATTCATGTTAACCATTATCCCCATCGATTCCGTTCCCGGGAGCAGCAATATTGCGGAGGAATGTCTCGTTCAAGATGGCATTGATCCCGACCCTATGTAAAAATATATCCATGAAAAATCTGTACGCTTTCTTTAGCCCCGTCGTGGCTGTATTCCTCACGCTTTCTGTCCATGCACAAAGTTATTATCCCGCGGGGCTTGGCAACGGGAATCTTCAGCTGTGGCTGACGGCGGCGGATGCTACCACCGTGCTCAACCCTGCGGGTACACCCGCTGCCAATGGCGACTTCATTGCGACCTGGAAAGATAAAAGCGGAAATGGCGCAGATGCCACGCAACCCACCAGCGGCATCCAGCCGGTGTACTGGACCAACCGGCTCAATGGATCCGGCGCCGTCATTTTTACGACCGTGGGCCAATACATGACAGGGCCTACCGGGGCCTACCAAACCGTGGTCGGCACCCGGGGCATCAACGGGTTCGGCTACAACTACCTGTTCTCTTCCCCGGCGCTCACGGACTTCAGCATCCGGCTGAACCAGAATGGAAATACAAGTTCCGATATGTGGTATACGATGGGCCCCAATAGCAATGACTGGTGCTATAATTATTATCCGAACGGCAATTTCGCCATGTGGATAAATGGCGTGCAAACGGTTTCCTTTACTACGGACACGCATATCCTGGTTGATGAAGCTCAGGGCCCCACCAACGCGACCTATTCCATCAGTACTACCTTTTCGAACAGGGGGATGCAATACAATGATCCCGTGTATGAGCTGATCGCCTACAGCGGCGCGCCCAATAACACCCAAAGAGTATTGCTGGAAAATTATCAGGCGTCGGAATGGGGATTGACCGGATCGCTCCCTACCAGCGGGTATACGGTATTTACCCCGCCGACAAGCTCCACCTACAATAAAAACCTGGTAGGCATTGGGAACAGCGGAAGCGATAATTTCCTGGCCGATGTGCCCGGCTCCACGGACGGGCTTGGGTTCAGCAGTGGTTCGGGTGCAGCGGATTTCCTGGAGTCCGCCGGCTACGTGATGGCCGCACACAATGCCCAGGCCAATACGGTCAACTACAACCCGACCCTGAATAATGTGCCCGTCGACTCGTATGTGTGGAACAGGTCCTGGTATGTGCAGCAGTCCGGTGGCAACAGCGCCGGAAATATCACGCTGATCTTCAACTTTAGCGATTATAATGGCAGCTCGCCGGTTGCTGCCGATCAATTCACACTCCTGTATAACCCATCGGACGGAACATTCGGGTCCGGGACGAATACGCTGGTGCCCCCGGTTTCGAGCAGCGTCGCCGGCAATTCCGTCTCCTTTGTGGTGAATGCCGGCAACCTGCGCAACGGGTACTATACCATCTTCTATAGTCAAAATATCGTTCTGCCCATTGCGCTGGATAATTTTTCGGTGACGAAGCCGGGGGCTGACGCCGCCCTGGCGAGTTGGACGGTTGCCCCGGGATCCGGTGGAGGTTCTTTCGTCCTGCAGCACTCGACCGACGGGCGGCAATTTGCTTCGATAGACAGCGTTGTTATCGGTGGTGCCAGTGCTGAGAACTTTAGTTATACCGATCATTCCCCTTCGCCGGGCGTCAATTATTACCGGCTCATGATGGTGGGTGCCGCGGGGGTCATTGCTTACTCACCGACCGACATCCTGACATTCGGCGATCCCTTGGGTTCGGTGACGCTTTATCCTATCCCAGCGAAAGATGTGCTGCATATCAGCGCGCCTGGGATCCCTGAAGACCGGGTCATCGATCTTGTTTCCGTCAGCGGACAGGTGCTGGAGAGCTACTCCGTTCCAACCCTTGACGGCGCGTGCCTGTCCGTGAGCAGGCTTCCTGCAGGATCGTATTTTTTACGTATCTGCGGCGGTGGGCGGTCCTTTGTGCTGCCCTTTTTAAAAGAATAGCGTTCGGTCGTCGCCGTGCCGTGCCGGGGTTAAAAAAGCTCCAGCTGTCCTTTGGTGCCATTGGAGAGCCGCAGGTTATCGGGACTCGTGCCTTGGGCCCCGTCGAAATTGCTGATCGAAATGCCGAGCAGCCGGATCTTTTTGTTATTTATGTTTGAGTTGGTCAGGAGTTCCACCGCCGTATCGCGAATCGTCGCCAATGCGTCTGTGGCGGTTGGAAGCGAGCGGCTCCTGGTGATCTGGCGAAAATCGGCGTATTTGATCTTGAGGGTGATCGTTCTTCCTTTGAGCTGGTTTCGAATCAGGCGCTGACTCACGGTGTTAACGATCTTTTCCAGTTCCGGCACCATCTCCGCCAGCGTCGTGAGATCCACCGGGAACGTATCTTCCGCGGCGAGCGATTTTGTCTCCCGACCTGGCCGGACGGGCCGTTCGTCGATGCCACGGGCGATCTGATAATAAAAATGACCGACCTTACCGAAATGCCGCACGAGCTCGGCCTCGTCTTTCTTTTTCAGGTCTGCACCGGTGAACAGGCCCAGGCTGTTCATTTTTGCCGCCGTGACTTTGCCTACCCCAAAGAATTTTTCGACAGGCAAGGCTTCCATAAAGGCCGCTACGCGGGAAGGTCCGATAAACGTTTGTCCATCGGGTTTATTCATATCGCTCGCCGTTTTGGCAAGGAACTTACTGATGGAAATACCGGCCGAGGCCGTCAGGCCTAATTCACTCTTTATCGCGGCCCTGATGGCTGTGGCAATATCGATGGCCGAACCAATGCCCTGCTTGTCGATCGTGACGTCCAGAAACGCTTCGTCGAGCGAAAGCGGTTCGATCAGGTCCGTATACCGGGAAAAGATTGCCCTGATCTGTTGAGAAACGAGCTTATAAACATCGAATCTCGGCCGGACAAAGATCACGTGCGGGCATAGCTCCAGCGCTTTTTTCGAGGGCATCGCGCTCCGGATGCCGAATTTCCGGGCCTCGTAGCTCGCCGTAGCCACCACCCCACCCCGCCCTTCCGGCGATCCGCCGACGACGATGGGCTTACCCCGGTACCCGGGGTTATCGCGCTGTTCGACGGACGCATAAAATGCATCCATATCGATGTGGATGATCTTTCGAGGCATAGAGACGGCTCGAAATTACCTAAATAATGGCAATCGGCCGGTTCGGCGGTCGCTTCCCGACGTCGGCCGGAGCTGCTGAATACTCGAAAATAGCAAAAATCCATACGACCAAAGGAAGTAAATCGAGGTCCCCGGCTGATCGGTGATCGGGATGTGCATCCAACTGCGTGGAGACAGAGTCGTTACCAGAATGTTATTCGTATTATATTGTTTGGCGATCCACAGGCATTTCAATCCACTAAATAACGTGTTGAACGGCAATGCGTATGAGTCGATTGCTGATGCGCTAAATGCCGATGGCCGGCGCGGTTGGAAATTTCGTAAATTACAGAAGGATCCGCCTTACGCCGGATCCCGGGAGGTATACCATGAAACACAGGATCATATTCTCCTTAATGCTCTTTATCCCGCCGCTGTTGCCGCAAGCCCAGACCGTGGTCTCGATAAAGATCGACGGCACGATCAACCCTGTAACGGCCGATTATGTTCACCGGGGCATCGAAAGGGCTCAACAGGAACACGCCGAATGCCTGCTGATCGAATTGAACACGCCGGGCGGCCTGCTGAAATCATGTCGCGTCATCGTAGGCAATCTGCTGGAAAGTGCGGTACCCGTGGTGGTTTTCGTATCCCCTTCGGGCGCGCAGGCCGGTTCGGCAGGGGTGTTCATCACCCTCGCCGCGCACATCGCCGCCATGGCCCCCGCCACCAACCTCGGAGCCGCCCATCCCGTCTCCGGCAATCCCCAGGAACAGCCCGACGCGGTCATGAACGAAAAGATCACCAATGACGCCGCCGCCTTCATCCGGTCCATCGCCGACAAACGCCATCGCAATATCCAATGGGCCGAGAATGCCGTCCGCAACAGCGTATCCGTTTCGGAGAACGAAGCGCTGACGGAAAACATCATCGATCTCATCGCCCGTGACAAGCGCCAGCTCCTCGAAAAGATCGACGGCCAGGCCGTCGAAACCGTCGCGGGCTCCCGAACCCTCCACACCAGGGGCGCCGGCATTGAATTCATGGAGATGGGTTTCGCGGAAAAGATGCTGAATATCATCAGTGATCCTACCATCGCCTATCTCCTGATGATGCTGGGCATGTACGGCCTCCTTTTCGAACTCTATAACCCCGGGGCGATCTTTCCGGGGATCGTAGGTGTCATCGCCCTGGTGCTCGCGCTGTACTCCCTGGCGATGATGCCGATAAACTATGCCGGGCTTTCCCTGATGGTCTTCGGCATCATCCTTTTCCTGCTCGAAATAAAGATCGCCAGTCATGGCCTGCTGGCCATCGGTGGCGCCGTCTCCCTGCTGCTGGGGTCCCTGATGCTGATCCGGACGACCTCGACCCTCGATTTCGTGCGCATTTCCCGGGCTGCCATCTATACCACCGTCGCCCTCTCCGTACTCTTCTTCCTCGGCGTCCTGGGAATGGGGTTGAAAGCCCAGCGACGAAAACCCGTGACAGGACAGGAGGGACTCATCGGCCTGACCGGCGTCTCCATCGAACCACTTGCTCCCATGGGCAGGGTACAACTATATAGTGAGATCTGGCAGGCCATAACCGTGGGCGGAGCCATCGGAAAAGGAGAAAAGGTGGAAGTGGTAGGGCTCGACAAGCTGACGCTATACGTGAAACCAATAACGGGGTGACCCGAAATCGATATGGAAAAAGTTCCGGTGATAACAATGGTAATTATCTTTTTTGCGCTGCTGATACTGGCCAACGCCATCCGCATCCTGCGCGAGTATGAAAGAGGCGTGGTCTTCCGGCTGGGTCGACTGATGGCGGTCCGGGGTCCCGGCCTGATCTTCCTGATCCCGATAATAGATAAAATGGTAAAGGTCAGCCTGCGCACCGTGGTTTTGGATGTGCCGCCGCAAGACGTCATCACCCAGGACAATGTCTCCATCAAGGTCAATGCGGTGGTTTATTTCAGGGTGATCCAGCCGCAAAAATCCATTGTAGATGTAGAGAACTATCTCACCGCCACCTCCCAACTTTCTCAGACCACGCTGCGCAGCGTGCTGGGCCAGTCCGATCTCGACGACATCCTCTCCCAGCGGGAAAAGATCAACCAGAAATTGCAACAGATCATCGACGCTCACACCGAACCATGGGGGATCAAGGTCTCCAATGTCGAGGTAAAACAGATCGATCTCCCGCAGGAAATGCAACGGGCCATGGCCAAGCAGGCCGAAGCGGAACGGGAGCGCCGGTCGAAGGTCATCGCCGCGGAAGGTGAATACCAGGCCTCGCAACGTCTCGCCGACGCGGCGAGGATACTCAACGAGCAACCCAGCGCCATCACGCTGAGGTATCTGCAAACCCTTCGGGAGATCGCTACGGAAAAGAATTCGACTACTATATTTCCTGTGCCTATAGATTTGCTGAAGCCGTTTTTGGAACCGCGGAAGGAGCGGTGAGGGAAGGGCCAGGCGCTGCACGCTATGTCTGAGGCGCAATCTCCAATGACGAATAAGAAACAAAAAAAGATACCCGAAAGCCATCTTTTTTTTATTTCATTTATTCTTGCCGGAATTGATCCCTTTTTAAAAAATATGTCTGCTGAAAAGGCGTAGATTGCATTCGGTTATTTACTGCTTAACTTGCCATTACATCCGCATAACACAGAGAAGTATGCCCGATTACCCGATGAAGCGATCCTGATGCGGCTCACTTCGGAAGGTGACAGGCTGGCTTATGGAAAGCTCTATAGTCAATATTATCCCCAGCTGTATAACTCGTTAGCGTACATAAGCAAATCATCCGAGGAAGCCCAGGAAATAATACAGGACGTTTTTCTCAAGATCTGGACAACCAAAGAATCGCTGATCATGGTCCGGTCCTTCGAAGATTATGTATTTACGCTCTCCAAAAATCTATTGATCGATCGGCTGAGAAGAAAAAAAACCGGCCTAAAAGTTATCCGGTCCATTATGGATCTGCCCGTGAATCAAGGGTCGTCCCCGGAACAACAACTTGTATTCAAGCAATATTACTCCACTGCACTCGCCGCTCTCGATCAATTACCGGATCAAAAAAAGCAGATCTTTTTATTAAGAACCCAGGAAGGCATGCGGCTTGCCCGGATCGCGGAACAAATGGGTATGCCCCTGCCAACGGTTAAAAAGCATTTATACAGCGCTACATACTTTATAAAGGAATATCTCAGGAAGCATGGTGAGGGGATCATCCTTTTTCTTTTTTTCCATTTTCTTCAATAATGTCAACTTTTCGGGTATCCATTTCATAACCATAATCGTCATTCCCATATGGCAGGTAGTGCGAGCGATCAAATCATCATTCAATTGTTGGAACGATATAAAGAAGGGACACTTTCTCCGGACGAAGAAGCCATCTTTTTTCAGTGGTACCAGCAAGCCGGTTGGGAAGAATTCAGCAGGCTGTGGGCTCATTGCAAGACATTCCCGGAAGGAGGGATCAGGCAGTCTCCTGAAATGCCCACCCTTTTAAAGGAGCGGCTGGAAAGGGCTATAAACAGCTTCGAAAACAGCGATGATCAAACTCCTTATTTTTCTGAAGAGGCCTGGAACTATTCCGCCGCCCGGAAAACCGGGCTGGACCAGCGCCGGATAGGCTTCCTGATAGCGGGGGTAGCGGCCGCGGTGATGATGATCCTGGCCGGGGGAGGGTATTGGTGGATGCACCGGCAGAGCCCGGCGCCGGCCATAGCCGCCACGAAGGCGATCGACATCGCGGCTCCAACGACCAGCCGGGCTACCATTACCCTGGCGGGCGGGCAAAAGGTTTTTCTGGACAGCGTTGGCAGCGGAACAGTGGCCGTGCAGGGGGACGTGACCGTGATAAAAAGAGCCGATGGCCAGGTCGTATATAATGGGTCAGCCCAGCAGGGGCAGAGGCAGGCACAGGCGCAAGGGCAGGCGCAGGGGCAAGGGCAGGGGCAGGCTCCCGGCGCCCTTATTGGTTATAATACTTTATCAAATCCACGCGGAAGCAAGCCCGTTTCGCTGACCTTGAGCGATGGCACCAATGTGTGGCTGAATAATGAGAGTTCACTGACCTATCCCGCGGCCTTTGTCGGCAAAGAGCGTAAGGTAATGATCACCGGTGAAGCTTATTTTGAAGTGTCTAAGAATGCAGCGATGCCATTCATAGTAACAAAGGGGGAAACAACCATCACCGTTCTTGGCACCGATCTCAACGTAAATGCGTACGCGGATGAAACAAATTTGAAAGTGACCTTGCTCGAAGGATCGGTAAAAGTGACGCGCGGAGATGCGTCGGATCTGCTCCGGCCGGGTCAGCAGGCGCAGATCGGCAAGAGCATAAAAGTGGTATCCGATGTGGATGTAGACGAAGTGATGGCATGGAAGAACGACAAATTCATTTTTGGAGAAAAAGCCAATATAGAGACCATTATGAATCAAATCGCCAGGTGGTATGATATAGATGTAGAGTACCGGAAAAAGGTAAACGTCCATTTCGGGGGTAGTATATCCCGCCAGGTGAATGTCTCAAAATTGCTGGAGAAATTGGAAATGACGGGAGACGTACATTTTAAGATAGAAGGAAAAAAGGTAATAGTTATGCCATAAAAGAGCCGGAAGTGTCGCAACCACCTCCGGCGAATAGTTGGGCTACTGTTTAATCAATCATTCGAGGACTGCTTATTTTTTCACCCAAACCAAACAAAGTTATGCATTTCTGGGCTCTTTGTAAAACGCCCCCATTTCGGGGGGGCATCACCAAAACGCTGTTAATAATGAAGTTTACAGCCATTTTTCTCCTTTTGGCCTCGATGGCGGCAAGCGCCACGGGGTTTTCCCAACAGATCACCCTGGTGGAAAAAAACGCTTCCCTGACACGGGTATTTAAAAAGATCCAGAAGCAAAGCGGCTTCGATTTTATTTATACCTATGAACTCGTCGAGCCACTGGGCAACATTTCCGTCAATTTGAGCCATGTTACCCTAAAAGAAGCGTTGGATGAATGTTTGAAAGACAAGCCGCTCACCTACCGTATCGAGGACAAGACGGTTATCATTCAGCGAAAAGCGCAAACGATGGCCCTTCTCAAAGAAGAGGTCCCGCCCCCGGTGGTCCTGAAAGGAAAAGTTACGGACGAGCAAGGCCAGCCTGTTCCCGGGGCAACGGTGAAGCTGAAATCGTCGGATCTGGGAACTGCCACGAATGCGGACGGCGAGTTTACACTCAGCGTGCCGGACGAACCGGGTATACTTATTTTTTCCTCCATCGGTTATAAAACAAAAGAGGTTGCTGTCGGAAGCAACCGGTTTATAAACGTATCGTTATCCGCCGAGCCGGGGGGGTTGAACGAGGTTGTTGTCGTGGGCTATGGTACGCAAAAGAAAGCCACCTTAACGGGATCCGTTGCTGAAGTCAAAGGCGACGAAATTGCCAAAAGTCAGGCCGTCAATGTGGCGGGTTCACTTGCCGGACTTTTGCCTGGCGTTATCATAAACTCTCCGTCGGGCGAGCCGGGGAGAAACGATCCGTCGATCTATATCAGGGGTATGAGCACGACGGGGGATAATTCGGTGCTGGTAGTGATAGACGGCGTTGAAAGAAACGGTTTGGGACAGCTCAACCCGAATGATATCGAATCCATATCGGTATTAAAAGATGCATCCGCCGCAATATACGGCGCGCAGGCTGCGAACGGGGTAATATTGGTAACTACCAAAAAGGGGAGCCTGGGTTCCGCGCCCAAAGTCGATTTTTCATACAATGAAGGATTAAGCCAACCCACAAGAAACCCCGTCATGGCCAATTCATATACCTTTGCACAGGTATCCAATGAAATCAACGCTCAGCAGGGCCTGTCTCCGGCATATTCGGCTACCGATCTGGAAAAATACAAAGCGGGGAATGACCCTGCTTATCCCAATACAGACTGGTATAAATTTATCGTCAAGGACTGGACTCCGCAACACAGGGCCAATTTATCCGTATCAGGGGGCAATAATAGTACAACTTACTTCCTGTCGTTTGGCCAGGTTTACCAGGACGGGCAATACAAGTTCGGTACTGAAAATATAAAACAATACAATCTCAGGGCAAATATCGAGGTCCATGTGTCAAAATACCTGAAGGTTGGAATGAATTTAGCTGGCAGGGTAGATAATGACCATTTCCCCTATAACAGCGCAAACCAGCTGAACAGTCATATTTTTCTTTATCAGCCGAACTGGCAGCCATACTGGCCGGGCACCAAAGACCCCGAACCACTCAGAGGAAGCGAAAATATCGTCAACTGGGTAAGTGATAACGCGGGATATCAGACTCAAACGGTAAATACATTTCAAAGCACGGGGTATATAAATTGGCAGTTGCCCTGGGTAAAAGGCTTATCTGTCGAAGGCAGCGGCAGTTATGACCCCAATAGCACCTTTGTTAAAACCTTCGAGGAGCCGGACTTCGTCTATTACCAGGACCCTGTCACCGGTGCATTGACACAGGGACGTTCGGGAATGGGAACGGACCAGGCGACATTGGATGATAACATCTCACTCGGCTCCTTGCTTTATTTGACCGGAAAGATCCATTATGAGCAAAAATTAGGACTGCATAACATCAAAGCATTATTAGGTTATGAACAAACCTCGACAAACAGCAACTTTGACGAGGCCTATAGAAGCAATTTTCCATCAACGGTGCTACCGCAGATATTTGCCGGCAGCAGCGACCCCAGCCAACAGTCCAACAATGGTTCAGCCTCACAGACCGCCAGGCAAAACGAGTTTGGAAGGGTCAATTATGATTATGCCGGGAAATATTTAGCCGAATTTACCATGCGTCGCGATGGATCTCCGAATTTTCCCGCTAATAAAAGGTGGGGCTATTTCCCAAGCGCGTCCGCCGGCTGGCGATTATCGCAAGAACGGTTCATGAAAGAATATAGTTTCGTAAATGAGCTTAAACTTCGCGCCTCATACGGTGTAATGGGGAACGACCTGGTAAACCCATTTCAGTATTTAACTAATTATGGATATGGAAATAACTATGTAATAGGCGGCAGCAACGTCACCGGTTTGGTGCAAACGGGCGTTCCCAATCCGAATATTACCTGGGAAACGGCAAAAACAGCGAATGTCGGAGTAGATGCGACCTTGTGGAATGGCCTTTTAGGGGTTACGTTCGATTATTTCCAAACCAGGAGATCGAATATTTTAACAACCGCGGCTTCGGTTGTCCCCGGTTACACCGGGTTGACATTGCCGGATGAAAACATTGGAATTGTCGACAATAGAGGATTTGAATTGGTGCTTAGCCATACCAACAACCGGCACAAGTTCCAATATAGCTTCTCCGGAAATCTTGCTTTCGCCAGGAACAAGGTTATTTATGGCAATGCACAACCCGGATTAGAGTCTTATCAACTGGCCGAAGGTCATCCGATAGGAGCTGGTCTGTACTATGAAGCCATCGGGATCTTCAAAGATCAGGCTGACGTCAACTCCTACCCGCACATGCCAGGTGCGGTACCCGGTGATATTAAATACAAAGATCTGAATCATGACGCAACTATCGACTCGCGTGATCAGATCCTGGTAGATCAGACGAATATTCCGCAGATGACCTTTGGACTGAATTCCAACTTCAGATACAAAGGGTTTGAGCTATCCATACTCCTGCAGGGTCAGGCAAACGTCAAACAGTATTTTGGAGGATATTTTCCCGTCTTGAGTTATTCATTGGGCAACTTTTTAAATTGGCGGGCAACCGACCGCTGGTCGCCTGCAAATACCAATGCGACAATGCCGAGGGCCAGTTATGAAAACTTCAATGACAATACCGTCAACTCCACTCAATGGCTTATCGACGCCGGTTTTTTAAGAGTTAAGAATGTAGCCTTAAGTTATAACTTACCCCAAAAAATAGCCGGTAATATCGGCATGAAAAATTTGCGGTTCTCCGTCAGCGCGAATAATTTATTCCTGATCTATGACCACATGAAAAACCTGGGATTCGATCCGGAAACCACGGATTACTGGTATTATCCGCCACAGCGTGTAATTAGTTTTGGAATAAATGCAACCTTTTAACAATTAAGACATGAAAAAGATTATTTATATATTACTTGTTTCGCTTACGGCAACGTCCTGTAATAAACTTGAATTAACACCACTGAATACCATATCCGATGCCAATACATGGAGCAATCAGAACCTTATCGAGCTTTATGTCAATGCGCAATATACGGCGCTGTTGCATGGATACCAGAACGACCTGCTGCCCGCGGCGGATGACGAAGCCTTCAACATCCATCAATACGGGGATCTGTATATGGTGCAAACCGGTCAATTGACACAAGACAATGTGACCAATTTTTCAACAAAGATCAATTACTGGAGCTTTGCTTACGGCTATATCTACAATATCAATGTTTTCTTTTCAAAGATAGATGCGGCTCCCGTAGATACTGCTTTTAAAACAGGTGTAATAGCCGAAATGAGATTCCTGAGGGCCTATATCTATGCCAATCTGATCTGGCGCTATGGCGGCGTACCTATTATTACAAAGGTTTTTGACCTGCATGATAATTTCCAGGTCAAACAGTCATCCTACGACGACTGCGTAACGTTCATCGATTCGCAACTGGATTCCGCTGCTGCCCAGCTGCCGCCTGACCAGCCGGCAGCTCAGGAAGGGAGGGCTTCCGCAAATGCCTGCCTGGCGCTGAAAGCACGTGTTCTTCTTTATGACGCCAGCCTGTTGAATAATCCCAATCATGACCTTGGCAAATGGCAGGCGGCTGCGGATGCATCGGCAGCACTGCTAAATGTGGGATATTCACTAAACCCCGATTATCAGGGCACATTCCTGGGAGACAATAAGGAGATTATTTTCGCACGGTATTTTACCCAGGCAAACTCGACCAATTTTTCGCTGGAGGAAGGCCGTAATGGTTCCAATGGATGGACCTCCCAAAATCCATCTCAAAATCAGGTCGATGCTTATGAAATGGTCGCCACCGGTATGCGGCCCTACATTGAACAGCCCGATGGCAGCCTTGTGCTGAACCCTGGGTCAGGGTATGACCCCCAAAACCCTTATGTTGGTCGCGACCCAAGGCTGGATGCCTCTATCCTGCACGATGGTTCACTCTGGCAAGGGCGGGTGACGGAAACTTTTGACGGAGGAATGGACTCTCCCGGAAGCAGCATCCAGCCATGGAATGCTTCGTTGACATCTTATGCTTATAAGAAAGGGGTTGTTGAAAGTATCCCGCCTTCCGGATCAACATTGAAGCCAACGAACCCCTGGATATTTTTCCGTTATGCGGAGGTATTGCTTAACTATGCCGAAGCGGAGTTTGAATTAGGTAATGAAGCAGTTGCCCGGCAATATCTCAACCTGGTTCGTGCGCGTCCCAGTGTAAATATGCCTCCGGTGACGGACGCCGGTGATGCTTTACGGGACAGGATCCAAAATGAGCGCCGGGTTGAACTGGCGTTCGAAGAACTTCGCTTCTTCGATGTGCGCCGCTGGAAAATAGCAACTGTCACTGAAAATATTCCGATACTCCGTATGCACATAACCCTGCAACCCGACGGAAGCAAGGTTTACCAGATACAAACGCTGGAGGCGAGGTCGTTCTTACCCCAACATTACCTGATGCCGATACCGCGTTCCGAGGTAGATAAAAGCCAGGGATCTCTTACTCAAAACCC
The DNA here is from genome assembly GCA_035946435.1 of Puia sp. GTDB lineage: Bacteria > Bacteroidota > Bacteroidia > Chitinophagales > Chitinophagaceae > Puia. The sequence continues at coordinate 22,888 of DASYZH010000365.1, forward strand.
GGGGTACTAACGGCCATGAATGCAGGCATCCATCCGGCAAATCGCCTTTATCCCGGCTATGTTCTCCTGTTGCTGGTCTTTTGCCATCCTATTGCGCGGGCTCAGGAACTGCCCTATGGGACAATTGACCGGAAAGCGGTAGTTACCCGCCACAACCTGGTACTGAAAGATCCGCGGTTCGCCGGCCCGACACAAGTGGGAAATGGAGATATTGCCTATGGCTTCGACATCACCGGAATGCAGACCTTTGACGATCGTTTTGTGACGATGTCACACTGGGGATGGCATAGCACTGAACCACCAAAAGGTCTCACCGCGGATTCGTTTAAACAAACGCCTGTCGATACACATGGCCGGATGGTTGGCTATGACCTTCCCGATCCAAAACAAGCTGCATTATCGCAATGGCTTGCCGGTAATCCGCACCGGTTCAACCTGGGGAGAATAGGACTGCTGGTGAAAAAGGAGGACGGCAGCCTTGCGAAAATGCGTGATCTGCAAGACCCCGTCCAATACCTGGACCTATGGACAGGCGTCGCGGAAAGTACGTTCATGGTGGAGGGGCAAAAGGTCAAAGTGATAACCGTATGCGATCCGGATAAAGACATGATAGGCTTTAAGATCGAATCCGATCTGCTGCAAAAGGCCAGGATAGGAGTTTTTGTAGACTTTCCATATGCCAGCTTAAAATACTTTAGCAATGGTTCGGATTATAACAGCCCTTCGTTGCACCAAACGGTCCTGAGGACGATAAATGCCCATTCGGTGATATTCGACAGGCAACTCGATCGCACCGTTTACCAGGTGGCCTGTAAGTGGTCGGGACGCGGCAAGGTCAGAAAGCAAAAAGACCACCGCTATGATCTTTATCCCGGATCGAAGGAGACATCCGTCGAGTATGTTTTTGCCTTTTCACCTTCCGGGATCAATTATCGTCTGCCGTCCTTTGCCGAGATCAGGGCCAGAAGCGGCGTGCACTGGGCCTCTTTCTGGAAAAGCGGGGCAGCGCTGGATCTCTCCAAAAGCAGGGACCCGCGCTGGTTCGAGCTGGAAAGAAGGATTGTCCTGTCACAATACATTATGGCGATCAATGCGGCGGGTAATTATCCGCCACAGGAAACCGGCCTGGTAAACAATAGCTGGTACGGCAGGTTCCACTACGAAATGTACTGGTGGCATGCCGCTCATTATGCCTTGTGGGACAGATGGCCCCTTCTCCGAAACAGCCTGCATGTTTATAAGGACAATCTAAAGACCGCGTTGAAACGGGCTAAGCTGCAGGGATATTCGGGTGCGAGATGGGCGAAGTGTACCGGCCCGGATGGAAGGGAATGGCCCGATGTCACGCATGCCTTCCTGGTATGGCAGCAACCGCATCCTATTTTTTTTGCTGAACTGGATTACCGTGCCCACCCGACTTTACAAACACTAAAAAAATGGGAGCCCATCGTTGATCAAACGGCAAATTTTTTAGCCTCTTATGCTTTCCTGGATAGCAGCCGGGGTCAATATATTCTGGGACCGCCCATAAAAACGGTTCCGGAAAACAATGATCCGATGACAACACGGGATCCCGCCTTTGAGCTGGCTTATTGGAGATTTGGTTTGCAAACAGCCCGGCAATGGCGCAAAAGACTCGAACTGGCGCCTAACCCCAAGTGGGATGACGTACTGGAAAGACTGGCGCCGTTACCGGTGAAGGACAGCTTATACCAGCAATGGGAGGACATTGACAGCATGTGGACGAAATACAACTATGAACATCCGGCTATGGCCGGTATTTTTGGGATGCTGCCAGGTTACGGCGTCGACCCGGAGATCATGGAAAGGACCTATCAGAAGATCCAGCGGGTCTGGCGATATGACACCGGCTGGGGATGGGATTTTCCAATGGTCGCCATGTGTGCGGCCAGGCTGGGACACCCGGGGCAGGCGGTCGATATGCTGTTGCATTCGTCACCAAAATTCTCCTTCGACGAGCATGGCTTCGTTGGCGGCGGCAACCCCTATCCTTATATCCCGTCGAACGGCGGCTTGTTATATGCCGTGGCCATGATGACTTCAGGCTGGGACGGCGATAAGAACATACCCGAGCCTGGCTGGCCAAAGGATGGCTCCTGGATAATTAAATGGGAGGGCTTTAAAAAAGCCCCTTGATAAAACAGAAGAATATATGACCCGAACACTGATCTTATTTG
>DASYZH010000366.1:0-7212 GCA_035946435.1 Puia sp.
CCCCCGCCACAGCCCCAGACCCCGTCCCCGCAGCCGACCCCGTCCCCGAAGCCGACCCCGGCAGCGACTTCCCCTTCGTCAAACCCGATTTTGACGACCACAGCTGGCAACCCGTGCGTTTGCCCCACGATTGGGCGATCACGGGCCCTTTCTATACCGCGCAAAATGCCATCGTCGGTGGCGGCATGGGCCGCCTGCCGGTACAGGGCGTGGCCTGGTATCGCCGGAAATTGGCTATCCCCGCCTCCGATGCAGGCCGGTCGATCTATCTGTATATCGACGGCGCCATGAGCTATGCCATGGTCTGGCTCAACGGCCACCTCGTCGGCGGCTGGCCCTACGGGTATGCTTCCTTTCGTCTCGACCTGACTCCTTATGTCAAACCCGGCGGCGTGAACCAGCTGGCCATCCGGCTGAATAATCCACCCAACTCCTCGCGCTGGTATCCCGGCGCAGGACTTTACCGCAACGTATGGCTGGAAAAGGTAAACCCAATACATGTCGCCCAATGGGGCACCTTCGTCAGGACCAAAAACGTCTCGCCCGCATCCGCGACCATCGACCTCACCGTGCAGCTCGAGAACAGCGCCGCAACCCCCCGAAAGCTCAGCATCAGCACCGACATCTATGCCCTGGGGGAAAAGATCACCTCTTTTCCCACTGCCATCCTCACCACAACACCCAACGGTAAACAGCAAGTAGAAAGCACCACCACGATCAAAAACCCGCGGCTGTGGGGTCTGCCGCCGGCTCAGCAACCCAATCTCTATGTGGCAGTCACCCGCATATATGCCCGCGGAAAACTCATAGACGAATACCGCACCCGTTTCGGCATCCGCGCAGTAGAATTCGATCCGGTCCACGGAATAAGGCTAAACGGACAGCCCATACGCATCCGGGGCGTCAACCAACACCACGACCTCGGCGCATTGGGCGCTGCCTTCAATACCCGCTCCGCAGAAAGACAACTCCGGGAACTAAGTGAAATGGGCTGCAACGCCATTCGCCTGGCCCACAACCCACCGGCCCCGGAACTCCTCGACCTCACGGATCGTATGGGCTTCCTCGTTATCGACGAGATCTTCGATTGCTGGTACCGCGGCAAGACCCCGCTCGATTTTCACCTGATATTCGCCGACTGGCACGAACCCGATATCCGCTCCTTCATCCGGCGCGACCGGAACCATCCCTCGGTGATCGAGTGGAGCTTCGGTAACGAAGTAGGCGAACAGTACACCGGCGAAGCAGGCGCCGCCATTGCAAAAGAATTACACGATATCGTAAAAGACGAGGACGACACCCGGCCGGCCACCGCTTCCATGAACTTCGCCAAACCCGGCATGCCCTTCCCGCGCTTCACAGACGTGATCAGCCTCAACTACCAGGGCGAGGGCATCCGCGATGCGTCTGCTTACGCTCATCTCAAAGGCATTGTCACCCCGCCGTTGTATCCCGCCTTTCACGCACAGTTCCCCGATAAGCTGATCCAAAGCAGCGAGACCGCCTCCACGCTTAGCAGCCGCGGCACCTACGTCTTCCCGGTCACAAAAGAAAACAGCGCACCCGTAAGCGACAGCACCGGCGGGGGCGGCGACTCGATCGGCAAATTCGTCAGCGCCTATGACCTGTATACCGCCGCATTCGGCGCCTCACCGGACAAGGTTTTAAGCGCGCAGGACCATCACCCGTTCGTCGCCGGCGAATTCGTATGGTCAGGCTGGGACTATCTCGGCGAACCTACGCCCTACTACTCGGCACGCAGCTCCTATTCGGGGATCATAGATCTGGCAGGTTTTAAAAAAGATCGGTACTATCTCTACCAGGCCCGCTGGCGTCCCGACCTGCCGATGGCACATCTTCTTCCGCACTGGACCTGGCCCGGCCGCGAAGGCCAGCTCACCCCGGTACATGTCTACACCTCCGGCGACGAAGCGGAATTGTTCCTCAATGGCCGGTCACTCGGCCGGAAGACAAAAGGACAATTCGAATACCGCCTTCGCTGGGATAGCGTTCGCTATGAACCCGGCGAATTGTGCGTTGTCGCCTACAACCACGGCAAACCCTGGGCCACCGACACCGTCAGGACAGCCGGCACACCTGCACAATTACAGCTGACCGCCGATAGCACCACCATCCTTGCCGACGGCAACGACCTGTCGTTCATCACGGCCCGCGTCGTAGACAGCCACGGCACCATTGTACCAAACGCCGCCAACAATATCACCTTCGAAGTTACCGGCCCCGGCGAGATCGTCGCCACGGATAACGGCAACCCGGCGGACATGGTGGCCTTTTCCTCGAACCGCCGCGCCGCATTCAGCGGTCTGGCACTCGCGATCGTGCGTGGAAAAAAAGATGCCAATGGCAACATCGTCATCAAAGCAACCGCCGAAGGCCTGGCCCCCGCAGAGATCTCCATCCAAAGCAACCCCGCGGCCAAAAGCCCCGCCCCGACAAGCCCCACGCCCGCAAGCCCCACGCCCGCAAGCCCCGCTCCCGCGAGCCCCGCCGCCACAAACCACGCCGCCAAAAGCTCCACCGCAAAAAGCCCCGCCCCGACAAACCCCGCCCCGACAAGCCCCGCCCCGACAAGCCCCGCCCCGACAAGCCCCACGCCCGCAAGCCCCGCCGCCAAAAACCGCACGGCCCACCCCCGCACCACAAACCAGTAGAGATCCTGGATTTTTACCGCGTTTCGCCGCACATAACCCACGCCTACCCCGTGGCCTTACAATTGCATGAGTAATTATGGCTTTTAATAGGATATTGGATTTTAGCAACGGCCTGGATTTCTATCCGGGCTTCTTTTTATCCCGTCATTTTCGCCGGGCGATGTACAATTTAGTACACTATAAAGGCGTTTAAGTATTTACACTTAGTGGAAAGTCGGTAATTTGTTTAAGATCTATTAAACATCCGCCGCTCCCAAGTAATACCAGTTACTTTCATCCGTTCGAAGATTAAAATGTTATTAGAATGAAAAGGGCGGTCTTCTCCTACCTGGATGGTGAGCGACGGGATCATCCCGGCAACGACGTTCTCGACGAGGCCAAAGTAAACCTGGTCATCGGCCTCGGTGACAAAACCGCCCTCGCGGACAGCACCTTCTATACAAAGCTTCACCAGGACTATCCCAATGCGGAGATCGTCCTTTGCTCCACGGCAGGTGAGATCTTCGACGACTCGGTGCAGGATAGCTCCGTCTCCGTGACAGCCGTCGAATTTGAAAAGACGCTCGCTCGTTCCGCTGTGGTCGACATCAAAGATTTCAACGGTTGCAGTTACGAGGCGGGAAAAGCGCTCATTGGAAATTTAATGGCCTTTGATGATCTTTCTTATATCCTCGTCTTCTCCGACGGCAGCCAGGTCAACGGCAGCGAGTTGGTTAACGGCGTCAATAGCCAGGTCCAGGGAAAAGTACCGGTTACCGGCGGCCTGGCCGGCGACGGCGCTGCCTTTCAAAGCACCCTGGTAGGTCTCAACGCCCAGCCTGGCCATGGTCAGATCGTAGCGATCGGTCTATACAGTAAAAACCTCGAAGTGTCTCACGGCTCCATGGGTGGCTGGGAATCCTTCGGCCCGGAACGGACAATCACCCGGAGCAAAGCCAACCAGCTGTTTGTCATCGACGACGAATCCGCGCTCGATCTCTACAAGAAATACCTCGGACCCTATGCCAAGGAGCTGCCCGGTTCCGCCTTACTGTTTCCGCTCATGGTCCGGCTTTCGGGCGATGAAGAACCCGTTGTCCGAACCATCCTTTCCATCGACGAAGCCTCCCGCAGCATGTTCTTCGCCGGTGACGTCCCGGAAGGGGCGAGCGTCAGATTCATGAAGGCTAATTACGACCGGCTGGTCGATGCCGCCAGCACCGCCGCCAACCAGGCGCTCACCGAACAATGCTCGACCCGCCCGTCCCTGTCGATCCTCATCAGCTGTGTAGGCCGCAAGATCATTCTTGCCGGCAGGGTCGCCGAAGAGGTCGAAGCCGTAAAAGAGGTCTTTGGTGACAAAACACTCATCACCGGCTTTTATTCCTATGGAGAGATCGCGCCACCCTTTGCCGGAACCCCATGCCAGCTGCACAACCAAACCATGACGATCACCAATCTTTCCGAACGCTAATTCCGGTCAATGCCGCTCAACAAATTATTGGAAAGACAGCTCAAAAAATACCTGCCGCCGGAATTCATCGCCGATGAAAGGCTCCTGCGATTTATTCAGGCAGTCGACGATTCTTATAACGCTTACGAAAAAGATAAAGCCCTGGCCGATCATGCCTCCCGGCTCAACGAAGACGAATATGTCCGCATCAACGCAAAATTGAAAACGGAAGTACTCGGCAGACGCCAGGCGATACGGCTGCTCAACGATGCGATCGCCCGGATGGACGAACCCGACGGTCAGGAGAACTCGAACCCACAAAAAGAAGACAGCCTCGACGCGACCCTGGCCCATCTGGAAGACCAGCTGGCCCGCAGAAAACACATGGAAGCGGAATTGAAACGGCTTTCCCTCGTGGCCAGCGCCAACGAGAACGGTGTGGTTTTTACACAGCCCTCGGGCGCGATCTTCTGGACTAACGAAGGCTTTTGTAAAATGACGGGCTTCACCTCGCAAGAGATCATCGGCAAAACCCCCATCGAGGTCTGCAAAGGCCCGCTCTCGGACCGCGAAGTGCTCCGGCAAATGGTGGACGACTTTTCCACAGGTAGAACTTTCAGCGCGGAAGTGATCCATTACAGAAAAGATGGAACCTGGTTCTGGGGCCGGGCCACAGGCCAATCCATACTCGACGACCAGGGACGCGTCCTCCAGTATTTCGCCCTCATCGAAGACATTACCAAGGAAAAACTCGCTCAGGAAAGGATCAACGAATTCGAACGGAAATTCAGAACAGCATTCGAAAAGATCGGCGATAACTGCTGGGAGCTGGATTGCCTCACCGGCGAAACTTACTTTTCACGCACCGCGGAGCAGTGGTCACATCGCATAGCCCCGGAAGACCGGTGGATACTGGAGCAACGGCAGGAGCGTTACAAGAACGGAGAGACCGATCATGATGCCATCGAGTACCGTCTCCATGACCAGCCGGGTGAAGAAAAATGGATCCTCGACCGCAGTGTCGTCATCGAACGCACCCCCGACGGCCGGCCCTTGAAGATCATCGGCACACACACGGATATTACCGCCCAGAAAAAGCTGGAAAAAGACCTCATCGAAGCACGCTTACAGGCGGAACAATTCGCCCGGTCCAAAGATAATTTTCTGGCCAACATGAGCCACGAGATCAGAACTCCCATGAACGCCGTCCTGGGAATGGCGGGACAGCTGGCAAAGACCAGGCTGGATGATAAACAACGGTTTTACCTCGATACCATCTATTCCGCTTCCGAGAACCTCCTGGTGATCCTCAACGATATTCTCGACCTCACGAAGATCAAGGCCGGAAAGCTCGGCCTGGAAAAGATCGGCTTTCGGCCTGCCGATGTCCTCGACAGGGCCCTTCAGGTCATGCTGCACAAAGCACAGGAAAAGGGCCTCCTCCTGCGCATCTCCTTCTGCGATCCCCACCTCGCGGAAGTGTTCATCGGCGACCCGTACCGGCTCAACCAGATCCTGCTTAATCTGCTGAGCAACGCCATCAAATTCACGGCCCATGGCAGCGTCGAACTGTCCTGTAAGGTACTGGAAGACACACCGCAAATCCAAAAACTTTCCATCGAGGTTACCGACACCGGCATGGGCATGGACGAAAGTTTCATCGAGAACCTGTTCGATAAATTCACGCAGGAATACGATTCTGTTACCCGAAAATACGGCGGCACGGGTCTCGGCATGAGCATTTGCAAGGAGCTCATGACCCTCATGGGCGGCGATATCCGGGTCACGAGCACGAAAGGGTCCGGAACAACCGTCCAGTTGCTCATCGACCTCGAAAAAGGCAGCCAAAGCGACCTGGCGGCTCGCGATAATACACCCGTAGATACCGGTACGCTGAAAGACAAGAAGGTGCTGGTGGTCGATGACAACGAAATGAACCGGCTCGTAGCGACCACCATTCTCGACAACTACGGCACCATTATCTTCCAGGCCGGCAATGGCCAGGAAGCCGTAGACTTTCTGCGTAATCATTCCGTGGATGTCGTACTCATGGATATTCAAATGCCGGTGATGAGCGGCCTGGAGGCATCGCAAACGATCCGCCGCGAGATCAGCGCCGACCTGCCGATCATCGCACTCACGGCAAATGCCATCCGGGGAGAGAATGATAAATGTATAGCAGCGGGGATGAACGACTACCTTTCAAAACCGTTCGAAGAGAATGCCCTTATAAAAATGATCTCGGGCTGCATAACCCGGCGGCCTGTGCCCGACACTACAAAGAACACGCCCGCCGAACAGAGCCCCACCAAAAACCAGCCGCTTTACGATCTTCACCGGCTGGAAGCCATCGGCCAGGGAAACAAAGACTTCGTAAGTAAAATGATCCAGCTTTTCATCGACCAGGTCCCCGCCGTGCTGGAGGAGCTAAAAGCCGCAGGCGCCAAAAGAGATTTTCAAGCCATCCATGCGAAAACACACACGTTGAAACCCACGCTGCACAACTTTTCTATCGACATTCTCAGCGAACCGGTACGGGAACTGGAAAGCATTGCCCTCACCCAAACCTCCACGGACCGGATCGATCAGCTCGTGCAAACTATCTCCACGGTGATCGGCGAAGTCCTGGCGAAGATCAAGCGCCCGGAGCCACCCGAGCCACCGGAGCCACCGGCGCACTAGAAGATCACCTTCCCGCACCACGCAAGCTTCCCATCGAGATAAAGCGCCACCACACCCATCGTTCGAAGCCCCACATGGTCGAGATCGATGGAATTGGCACCCCTGCTAAATGAAACGACCCGCTTTTCGATCGCCTGCCCGCTCACGGAATACAGCACGAGTTCGCCCGTACAGTCGGCGACCGTGTTGACAGCCAGCGTCGAGCTTCCGGGAATATTCCTCGTCAGGTAGATCGAAGAAGCCGGCGTCATACCCGCATTCACGGTAATGATCGGCGAATAATAGGTCGTCCCATTCACCGTCGTCACCTTCAACCGGTAAAAATTGGTATTCGGAAGCGGATGCTGATCCACAAAGCTAAAAACGCCTGATCCGATCGCCACAAAATCATTCACGCCATCACTGCGTTCTACCACATAGCTGAGA
>DASYZH010000367.1:0-8542 GCA_035946435.1 Puia sp.
TTCGACGCCTACCGCAGCGAACGGATGCCGACCAACCTCATCCAGGCGCAACGGGATTACTTCGGGGCTCACACCTATCAACGTATAGATGAACCAGGCACTTTTCACACGGAGTGGGAAAAGAGGCCGTAAGGCCCATCATTGGCCCCGGCAGACAACCGCAAGGTTGCGAGCGAGGGCCGTGCCGATGGCACGGGACGAAGCTCAAGGCATCGGTACGGACAAGAGGGTAACGAGCCGAACAGGGATTATTATTAATAGATTCAATAGACAGTAAATATGGCAAACCATAAAAGACCACCTGCGTCCCTGATCTTCATTTTCGGGGGCAGCGGCGATTTAAACTACAGAAAACTTTCTCCCGCATTATACAATTTGTTCATCGACGACTGGATGCCCGAAAAGTTTGGCATCGTCGGCATCGGCCGGAGCCCTTATAATGACGAGGACTATCGCACGCGGCTCCTGAACGGCATCAAGCAATTCAGCCGGCGGAAAGACGAGCCCGATGGACAGTGGGCAGAATTTTCCCAACACGTGACCTATCTGCAGATGGATGCGGAAAAGGACAACGATTACGGCAGGATCTCGGACGTCGTCAAGGCCAAAGAGGCCGAGATGGGCGAGCATCCCAATGTGATCTTCTATCTTTCGGTTGCGCCGCAGCTGATGCCGGATATCGCCAAGAAGCTGGGGGCGCTCAAGCTTTGCGGGGAGACGTCGACGACGAGGATCGTGATCGAGAAACCTTTTGGGCATGACCTTAAGAGCGCCCACGAGCTGAACCAGCTGCTCATGAGCATGTTCAAGGAAGAGCAGATCTACAGGATCGACCACTACCTGGGTAAGGAATCGGTGCAGAATATCCTTTCGCTTCGCTTCGCCAATGCGCTGTTCGAGCCCATCTGGAACAGGCACTATATCGATCACGTTCAGATCACCGCGGCCGAGACCGTGGGTGTGGAAGGCCGGGGCGGTTATTACGAGCAGTCCGGGGCTTTGCGGGATATGATCCAAAACCACATCCTTCAGCTGATGTGTATGATCGCCATGGAGGCGCCGGTATCTTTCGATGCCAACGAGATCCGGAACAAAAAGGTGGATGTGCTGAATGCCGTTCGCCGCATCCATAAGGAGGATGTCAACCAATTTGCCGTGCGGGGACAATATGGCGAAGGCTGGATGAAAGGGGAGAAGGTTCCCGGCTACAAACAGGAAAAAAGTGTAAATCCCAATTCTTCGGTAGAGACTTTCGCCGCCGTCAAATTCTATATCGACAACTGGCGCTGGCAGGATGTACCATTCTATGTCCGCACCGGCAAACGGATGAAACAAAAGGTTTCGAATATCACCATTCAGTTCAAAGAGGCGCCGAGCTATGCGTTCCCGCCCGAATCCGCCGAGACCTGGAAGGCCAACCGGCTGACGATCAGTATTCAGCCGGAGATGGAGGTTCGCCTTAGATTCCAGGCCAAAAAGGCCGGTCAGTCCATGACGCTGGCCCCCGTCGAGATGGTCTACAATCCCAAGGATGGCGAGCACGAGCCGGAAGCCTACGAAACTTTATTGCTCGACGTGATGGAAGGCAATCCCACGCTCTTTATGCGTGCGGACCAGGTAGAGGCCGCGTGGAAGATCGTCATGCCGATCCTCGAGGCCTGGGAAAGCCGGGCGCCGGGTAACTTCCCGAATTATTCCCCCGATTCCTGGGGACCGGAAGATGCGGAGGCACTGGTTGCAAAGGACGGGCACAACTGGATCGTGACGCAGACAAATCAATAACCTACAGCCAAGATAATAACCTACAGCCAAGATAATGACCTGCAGCCGACATAATAACTCGTAAAACAGCATCCGATGGAATTACATCGCTATAAGGATGGCGAAGCCTTGAGTCAGGCCGCCGCGGGATGGATCGCCGGGCGTATCGGCGCCACGCTGAAGACGGCGGACCGCTTTACGATCGCGCTTTCCGGCGGGTCCACGCCTAAACGGTTACATCAAATCCTGGCGGCATCCCCCTACAAAGAGCAGATCGACTGGTCGAAGCTGCATGTGTTCTGGGGTGATGAGCGGGCGGTACCGTTCGAGGATGACCGCAACAATGCAAAGATGGCATATGATACGCTGCTCAATTTTGTGCCGGTGCCCGCTGCGCAGATCCATGTGATGCGCACGGACATTACGCCGGAGGAGTCGGCAAGCGAGTACGAAAAGCTCCTGCATCGGTATTTCGACAAGACACCTTTTAGCTTCGATCTTGTGCTGCTGGGTATGGGGGACGATGGGCATACCCTTTCGCTTTTCCCCGGCATGCCGATCGTCCATGAGGAAAAGGCCTGGGCGAAGTCTTTCTGGCTGCCGGCGCAGGATATGAGCCGGATCACGATCACCAGGACGATCACCAACAAGTCCGCGGCCGTGGCCTTTCTTACCGCAGGCGCGGCCAAGGCGCATGCGCTTAAGGAGGTGTTGGAGGGGGCATATGATCCCGACAAATATCCTTCGCAGGAGATCAAGCCCAAGGGCGAGCTGCATTGGTTTGTCGATGAAGCCGCCGCGGCGGGGTTGACGAAGCATTGACGCCTCCGACCCGGGCGCCGGTTCAAAAAAACCGCTCGATCAGCTCGGGCGTCAGCTTCCGGTCGCCCCGGGTCCAGAAGTCATTAGGAGGAGGAAATTCGCTGATATTATAACCGCCCTGGTTCTCGAAATCGAACAACGCATGTACGAAACCATCGAGAACCAGGGCGCATTTTAGCCAGTCGCGGGACCAGATGAGTTTTAAGTCTGTTGGCGACGACGGTGCGTCATCGCCGGGTTCGTGGATATGCAGCGCGTCGAGCACACGCAGGCCTTCCCCCTGCTCGTCTTTTTCCACAGCATAAAAATAGGCAGCCTCACCATCGTCTTCAAAGATGACGGCGTAGCGGTTCTCGGGGGAGGAGCTTTCAATAAAAAGGTCTTGCCCCGGCGTCCACTTTTGTTCCTGCATCAGGTATCCGTTCATACGATCATTTTACTTCTTTTAGCCAATCCAGGATACCAAGATAGATCTTTTGCGCCACCAGCCTGCGGAACGCCGGCTTCAGGATCTTTTTCTCGTCTTCGGGATTACTAAGAAATGCGACTTCCACAAGGGCATTGGGATAGTCCGTGGGCCCACTCAGCGAGAAGTTGAAGTTGCCGACATTTCCATAATCCTTTAGTCCCAGTGTCATCATTCTGTTCAGGATGGTCAATGTCAGCGGGCGGAACCCGGGATAGCGATAATAGGTGCTGGTCCCCTCGACAGTGTCCGAAGAGGCGGAGTTGAGATGGATGCTGATCAGGAAGTGCGGATCGAAGGTCTTCAACGCCGCGATGCGTTCGGGCATGCTCAGGGTGGTGTCTTTCGTGCGGGTCATGAAGATATGCTTTACGCCCGCGGTTTTGAGAACTTTCCGCAGGTCTTCGGCGATCAGCAGGGTATAATCCTTTTCCAGGATCTTACTTACTCCGCCGTGTGCCCCCAAATTCTCACCGCCGTGACCTGCATCTATGGCGATCCGCAGCTTGCGGATATCCAGTACCGGCGGCTGCCGCCGGATACGGATCACGAGGTGCTTACCGAGACTATCGTACGACAACGCATAGCCCCAGTGTTGCGGATGTTTGAGCTGGATATAGATACGGAAGACGTCGTCCTCGACCTGTTCATACCACGTGTTGCGGATCTCTTTGGCCGTATTAAGCTGAGTGATCCAGTTCGTATTCGTGGTCACGCCGAAAACATCGACGACGACGCGCGAAGGGTCGAGGAGCTGCTCGGTGCGATAAGGATAGCGATCGTCCAATGCTAGCGTCACATAGTCGGAGGCCGTATCGCCGAAGACACGCATGGTCCCGGTGAGATGCGGGTTGTGCACGAGTGGTTTGGCGGATTCCTTGCCCAGCAGCTCGACGCTGGTCTTGGCAATATAGGCGTAATGCAGGGTCGAGAGTCTGATCTTGTAGTCGGTGTTGAAGCTGTCGACCACCTTCACCAGGATATTCGAATCGAGAAAACCCATTTTGGCGCCGCCGAGCCGGTCCTGGCCGATGCCATAGTTGATAAAGACGTATGGCCCTTTCGTCCGGGCCAGCCAGAGGCTGTCCTGTGCAGAGGCGGAGAGGGCGGGCAGGAGCAGGCATAGATAGAGGAATAGTTTGCGCATGATGTAATTTACAAAGAAAACAGCGCCCGATACCGAACGCTGTTCCTTCTCATGCTTCTCATGTATGACCCACAGAGAATATGTGCCGCTGTTATAACGGATATTTACCTTCGTTGATCAGCTTATCGGCGATCCGCCGTCTGGCGCTTTTGCCATCGAAGGGGTCGACCTTCGTGAAGCGTTTGAGCCCCAGGAGCATCATACGCTGTTCGTCGCCATCCGCAAACGCGTTGATCGCGTCCTTGCCGGACTTGTTGATGCTATCGGCAGCATCGTAGAGGAAGGTCCGCATCATATCGAGCTCGTAGGCGGTCCCGGCCTCGCCGCGTTGGTCGCTCAGCTTCCAGGCGCGCAGCAGGGCGCTTTCCGCTACAAAGGTCCGGATCGTCATATCGGCGATATTCATCAGGACCTCCTGCTCGTGCTCGAGCTTCATCATGAGCTTCTGGGCTGCGGCGCCGGCGGTCATGAGGATCGCCTTTTTAAAGTTTTGGATGATCTTTTTTTCTTTCGCAAAAGGGGTGTCGTCGCCGCCGCCGAGATCGGGGATGCTCATCAGCTCTTTGGACACGGCGAGCGCCGGACCCATGATATCGAGCCGGCCCTTCATGGCACGTTTCAGGATCATGTCGACGGTGAGGAGGCGATTTATTTCATTGGTCCCCTCATAGATCCGGTTGATGCGGCTATCGCGATAAGCCTTGGAGATAATGTATTCGTCGCTGTAGCCATTGCCGCCATGGATCTGAACGCCTTCGTCGACTACGAGGTCGAGCATCTCGCTGCCGAACACTTTGAGGATCGCGCATTCTACGGTATATTCCTCGGCGGCACCCAGCAGGGCCTCGCTGAAGGGTTTGCCTTCGGCCGTGAGGCTGATCTCTTTGTCGTCGATCCATTTCGTGGTGCGGAACAAGGCAGTCTCCGTCGTCCAGATACTGATGGCCAGCTCGGCGATCTTGTGTTTGATCGCGCCGAAGTTGGCGATCGCGGTCTTGAACTGTTCGCGGGTCTTCGCATACTCGATGCAAGTAGTGAGCGCGCGTTTTGCCCCACCCGCTGCGGCAGCGCAAAGTTTCAACCGGCCGATATTGAGAATATTGAAGGCGATGATGTGTCCTTTGCCGATCTCGCCCAGCAAGTTTTCCACGGGCACCTTGCAGTCCTGAAAATACAGCTGTACGGTCGAGGAGCCTTTGATCCCCATTTTGTGTTCTTCGGGTCCCTGGGTAAAGCCTTCGAATCCGCGCTCCACGATGAAGGCGGAGAACTTGTCGCCGTCGATCTTGGCGAAGACAGTATAGACATCTGCGAATCCACCGTTAGTAATCCAGCACTTCTGGCCGTTGAGGAGATAATATTTTCCATCGGCGCTGAGCGTTGCCGTCGTTTTTGCGCCCAGGGCGTCGCTGCCGCTATTGGGTTCCGTGAGACCATAGGACCCCTTCCATTCACCGCTGGCCAGTTTGGGGATGTATCTCTTTTTCTGTTCGGGTGTGCCGAAATAGAGGATGGGCAGGGTGCCGATGCCCGTGTGTGCACTTACGGCTACGGAGAAAGAAAATCCACCGCCGAGACCTTCGTTTACGAGGGTGGAGGTAATAAAATCCTTTCCCAGCCCGCCGAGGTCCTCCGGAACGGCGGCGCCAAGCAATCCCTGTTCGCCTGCCTTGACAAGCAGCGAAGGCATCAATCCGGGCTCCAGCTTATCGATGCGGTCGAGAATGGGTAAGACCTCGGCCTCCAAAAAGGCGCCGCACATGTCCTTCACCATTCGTTGCTCTTCGTTGAGATCTTCGGGGATGAAGGTCTCGAAAGGCGAGCTTTCTTTTATCAACCATTCCGCTCCTTTGAGGGCTTGCTTTTTTTCCGTGGACGTGCTCATAGAAATAGTGTTTTTAGTGATTTTATCGCAGGTTGTCGTATACAAGTTGCAAAACTTCCTTGCATACCTCGATGCGGTCTGCCGGTACGCCTTCCAATGCTTCGTTGAGGGTCGCTTCGGCCAGCTCCATGGTCTCTTCCTGCAGCCGCTGTGCATGTTTGGTCAGATAGATGAGATTGATGCGGCGATCGGCCTCGGAAGGGACCCGTTTGACGAGCTGTTGTTTTTCCAGGTTGTCGACGAGCCGGGTGATGCTCGGCTTATCCCTGAAGGTTGCGCTGCACAGCTCCTGCTGGCTTTTGCCATCCTCCTTCCACAGGTGGTACAGCACGCTCCATTGTTCTATCGTGATCCTGAGGCCTGCGGCGTTGAAGCGTTTTTGCAGGTTACGGGCAATCGCCGTGCTGGCTTTGCCGGTGATAAAACTATAGAGCTCCCCTTTTTTGAATTGGTTGTTTGGCATACAGTTAGTTAAACAACTAACTAAAAGTAAGGTATTTTTTCGTTACCGGGAAGAAAAAAATATGAAAATTTGTGCCTTATGGCTGATCTGTCTTCCATAGCCGATCCCCCAGGCCGGGGCGGGCATTTTCTCTCGTTCCGGAGCTCGCGGTTTCACTACTCTTGTGTGGGAACGGGGCCGCGGATATTGTTTGCTTTTCATGGATATGGCGAATCGGCGGAATCTTTTGGTTTCCTGGAGGGAGCGCTGGGCGGAGATTTTACGATCGTGGCCATCGATCTGCCGTTTCATGGCGCGACTGTTTGGCGTGAGGGCCTTTTCCTCGGTCCGGCGGACCTGCTGGGGGTGCTGACCTCGATCGCCGCCGGGCTTCCCGGTAAGGAGGACGGCTGGTGGCTTATGGGTTATAGCATGGGTGGTCGTGTCGCGCTACAGCTGCTGGAGCTGGCGCCTGGCAGGGTGCGGTGCCTGGTGCTTCTGGCAACGGACGGGCTGCAGATGAATTTTTGGTATTGGCTGGCCACGCAGACCACGGCGGGGAACGCGCTGTTTCGCTGGACCATGCAGCGGCCGGGGTGGTTGTTCTTTTTGCTTAGGGCGGGGCATGTGTTACGCGTGGTCAATCCCAGCATCTACAAATTCACGGCACATTATGTCGATGACGCGCAGGTCCGTGAGAATCTTTATGCCCGATGGACGACCATGCGGGGATTCCGGCCCGATGTGGCTGCCGTGGGGCGGTTTGTCCGGCAGTATGCCATCCCTGTGAGGCTTTTATACGGCAGCTACGACCGGATCATCCGGTGGGAGCGGGGCGAGCGGTTTCGCCGGTCTAATGCGGCCTATTGCACGCTCAGCCTGTTACCGGCAGGGCATCAGCTGCTGCAGGCCAAATTCTTGGAAGTCATTGCGAAGGCTTTATATTTACCACCTGACGGGCCGGAGGCTCGTCGGCCGCAACCGAGCCTTTGAGCGAAGGTTGCGAACGAGGGCTTGCCAGTGGCAAGACCGAAGTTCTCAGACATTAGCGGTTTGCGGTTAAAGCGCTAATTTCATTGATCGCGCTTTAACCGCACATTCTATTTAGCTATGCTGTTTTTTCTTACGGGGATAGCCTGTGTGCTTTTTGTTGCCTATGCGGTGTTGATCTTTTTTTATCAGCGGCGGTGGGCCGCTATTCCTTACTTTCTGCCTGGCGGGGCGGAACTTGCGCCTGCCGGGAGCGGGGCAACTGCGGAGCTGCCCGGGAGCCGCGCGACGGGAGCCTTGGAACCCGCAGGGAGCCGGGCGACCCGCATCACCGTGCTGATCCCTGCGCGGAACGAAGCTTCGGGTATCCTGGATTGTCTGCGATCGCTGGCCCGGCAGACCTATCCCAAAGATCGTTTCGAGGTGATCGTGCTGGATGATCATTCTACCGATGGCACCGCGGCGGTGGTGGAGGACTTTGTGGCGTCGGGCGCCGAAGGCCTTGCGCTTCGCTGTCTGCGGATCGCGGAAGTGCCGCTGCCCTCCGGGCTCACGGCCTATAAGAAATTTGCCATCGGGACCGGTGTCGGGGCCGCTGCCGGTGAGCTTATCGTCACCACCGATGCCGACTGTTCTTTCGATCCGCAATGGCTTTCGACGCTCGCGGCTTTTTATGAAGAAAAAGGGGCCAGGTTCATTGCCGCGCCGGTGCGTATAGAGCCGGCGCCGCGGCCGGTCGAACACGCGATGCACTCGCCCGTACCCGCAACCCAGCCAACCACCGGACATGCGCCGCACCCGACCGAACACGCAACCCGCGGAGCGCTTTCGCTTCTCGGCATTTTTCAAACACTGGACTTTATCACGTTGCAAGGCATCACGGGAGCTGCGGTCCACAGCGGACTGCATTCGATGTGCAACGGCGCCAACCTGGCCTATACCCGGCAAGCATTCTATGAAGTACAGGGATTCAAGGGGATCGATCATATCCCTTCCGGTGACGATATGCTACTGATGCATAAGATCTAT
>DASYZH010000368.1:0-27917 GCA_035946435.1 Puia sp.
ATGGCCTCTTCGCCCGTCCGGATACCGGCTTCGACATGCATCACGGGTATTGCGCGTTTTTTGGCGGCCAGGGCGCCCGCCAGTGTGGTATTGGTGTCCCCGTAAACGACGACGGCGTCGGGATGTTCTGCCGCCAGGACGGTGTCGAGGGCAATGAGCATCCGGCCGATCATTTCGTTGTGGGCGAGGGAATGGATCTTTAGCTGGTGGTCGGGGGCCGGCAGGCCGAACTCCCGGAAAAAGACGGTGGACATGTTATCGCTGAAATGCTGGCCCGTGTGGATGACGCGGGACTCCCAGTCCGCATGCCGGGACAGGGCCCGCCGGAGGAGGGCCAATTTGATGAACTGGGGCCGATTGCCCACGATGTGCGCGATAGTCATGTTTCTGGTAGTCAACGGGTAGGTAAAATATTCATAAACGGGCGAAAATTAGCCAAATACCCGAAACAAACGTAATTTTCAATGTAATTTTGCGCATTATTTTAGATATTTTTTTGATTGATTGTCCGTAAGTATTAATAAAATACCTTAATTTTGCCGCCTGCTAATTCAGCAGAGATCAAGGGGGGCCACGGGCCCACCGGCCGAAGGCCCATCATAAACCGTGCACCGGGGATGGGCTAATTTTCGGGATGCCAATTCCCGGTGTGATAAAAAAATTAGAGATGCCTTATTTGACAAAAGAGAAAAAAGCGAATTTTTTTACTGATTTCGGTGGAAAGGCCACCAACACCGGCTCTATCGAGGGTCAGATTGCTTTGTTGACGGAGCGGATCAACCGTATTTCGGAACACCTGCAAGCCAATAAAAAAGATTTCTCCACTCACCGTGGCCTGATGCAATTGGTAGGTAAAAGAAAGCGCCTGCTCACCTACCTGAGCAAGACCAACCTTACCGGGTATCGCCAGCTGATCGAAAAACTCGGACTGCGCAAATAAAGCATTATGAATATATAAAACATTCCCAACTGAACAGACGGTTGGGAATCGTTTTTTTATATCCTAAGGTCCGAAGGACAGACATTGAAGAATACATATTTTATTTTTAACACCGAATTGCGGCTTTACCCTCCGTTCCTGCCTCAGTTAAGCCGTTATTCAACAAAGACGAAAAGCTCATGCTTTCACAACCTATTAGTGTAACATTTGATATCGGTGGGGGCCGTATGGTCTCGATCGAGACCGGTAAACTGGCGCGTCAGGCGGATGGTGCTGTCACCGTACGCCAGGGCAATTGCATCATTCTTGCCACGGTTGTTGCCAACAAAGAACCTAAGGAAGGACAAGAATTCTTCCCCTTATCCGTGGATTACCAGGAAAAATTTGCTTCTGCCGGCCGTATCCCCGGCTCGTTCTTCAAGCGGGAGACCCGGTTGAACGATTACGAGATACTGACCAGCCGGTTGATCGACCGCGCGTTGCGTCCCTTGTTCCCCGAAGATTATTTCTGTGATGTACAGGTGCTGTTGAGCCTGGTGTCCAGCGATGCCGAGGTCATGCCGGATTCGCTCGCCTGTCTCGCTGCTTCCGCGGCCCTGGCCGTTTCCGATATTCCTATCAAGGAGATCATCAGTGAAGTGCGCATCGGCCGGGTAGACGGCCAGTTCATCGTGAACCCCAGCCGTACCGAGCTCGAGAAGGCCGATATGGAGTTCATGATCGCGGCTACCGAAAAGAACCTGATGATGGTTGAGGGGGAAGCCAAAGAATGTAGCGAAGAAGACCTCGTCAAGGCCCTGGAGCTGGCACACGATGCCATCCGGGTTCATATCAAGGCACAGGAAGAGTTGCGGACCAAGGCTGGCGTTGCCGCCAAACGGGATTATACAAAACCCGTGACCAACGACGAGCTGCAGCAGAAGGTGACGGCCTTTACCAAGGACCGGATCTACCAGATCAGCCGCAAAGGCAGCAGCAAGCACGAACGCAGCGATGCCTATGATCAGCTGAAAGAAGAGCTGATCGCTTCGCTGGGTGAAGAAGTCACCGATGCGGATAAAAAGCTCGCGAAGAAGTATTACGCCGATCTGCAATGGGAAGTGGTACGTAATATGATCCTCGATGATCGCATCCGGCTGGATGGCCGGTCACTTGAACAAGTGCGTCCGTTGGCCATGGAGATCGATCCGCTCCCGACGCCGCACGGCAGCGCGTTGTTTACGCGGGGTGAAACCCAGTCGCTGACGACGGTGACCCTGGGTACGCCGCTGGATGAGCTGCTGATCGAAAGCGCCGCGAAATCCGTTGATTCGAAATTCTTTTTGCACTATAACTTTCCCCCGTTCTCTACAGGCGAAGTGAAGATGATGCGTGGCCAGAGCCGCCGCGAGGTGGGTCATGGTAACCTGGCGATGCGCAGCCTCCGGCAGATGATGCCCGGCAGCGAATATCCCTATACCGTCCGCGTGGTGAGCGATATCCTGGAATCGAATGGTTCTTCTTCGATGGCGACCGTTTGCGCGGGTTCGCTGGCGCTGATGGATGCCGGCGTTCCCTTCCCCAAACACGTGAGCGGGGTGGCCATGGGACTGATCACCCGTCCGGCCGACGGCAAATATGCGATCCTTACGGATATCCTCGGTGACGAAGATCACCTGGGTGATATGGACTTCAAGGTTACCGGTACGCGCGAAGGCATCTGCGGCGTGCAGATGGATATCAAGGTCGACGGTCTCAGCATGAACACGATGCGCGAGGCGCTGGAGCAGGCCCGGAAGGGTAGGCTGCATATCCTCGAGGCGATGTATGCGACGATCACGGAATCGCGGCCGGAAGTCAAGCCGCATGCTCCGCGAATGGTGAAGATCTTTATCGACAAGGAATTCATCGGCGCCGTTATCGGACCGCAAGGGAAGATCATCCAGGAGATCCAGCGCGAGACCGGCACGACCATCAACCTGGAAGAGGTCGGCAACTTTGGCGAGGTGAGCATCTTCTCGCCTGCCAAGGAAGGGCTGGACAAGGCGGTGACCTGGATCAAGAGCATCGTAGCGCAGCCGGAAGTAGGTTCCGTCTACGAGGCCAAGGTGAAGAGTGTGATGCCGTATGGCGCTTTCGTTGAGTTCCTGCCCGGAAAGCAGGGTCTGCTGCACATCAGCGAGATCTCGCACAAACGGCTGGAGACGATGGAAGGCGTGCTGAAGGAAGGCGATATGGTCAAGGTGAAGCTCATCGGGCTGGATCAGAAGACCGGCAAGTTCAAGCTCAGCCGCAAGGTGCTGATGCCGCCACCGTCAGGACAGGGCGCGCCTAAGGCTCCCGCAGGCGGCCGTTCCGAGCAAGAGTAATAAAACAACTAAAGACAAGGGTCTGCGGCTCGCGCCGCAGACTTTTTTATTTGACCAATGCACATACAAGTTACCATACCGACAAAAGATTTCCAGGAGGTGTTGATCGCGCTGCTCGGAGAGATGGGCTACGAAGGGTTCGAGCAGGAAGAAGCGCAGCTGCACGCATTCATCCCCGAAGCGGCCTTCGACGAGGCGGCGGTGCGGGAGCTGCTCGAAGCGCATGGACTGCGTTATACGTTGCAGCGCATCGAGGAGCGGAACTGGAATGAAGAATGGGAGAAGAATTTTCAGCCGGTGGTTGTCGATGGGTTCTGTGCGATCCGGGCACATTTTCATCCTCGGGTGCCGGAGGTGGAACACGAGCTGATCATTACGCCGAAAATGAGTTTTGGGACAGGGCATCACGCCACGACCTATATGATGCTGCAGGCGATGCGGTCGCTCGACCTGCGGGGAAAACGGGTGCTGGATTTCGGCACGGGTACGGGAGTGCTGGCGATCCTGGCGGAACGCCTGGGGGCGGACGTGGTGGTGGCTATCGATAACGACGACTGGAGCATCGAGAACGCTCGCGAAAATGTCGTTGAAAATGGCTGCACCAGGATACAGGTGCTCAAAAAGGACAAGGTGGCCGATTGCGAAGGCGTATTCGGGTGATCCTGGCAAATATAAATAAACACGTAATTGTCAATCAGTTGGAAGCTTTAACGCAACATTTGACGGAAGAGGGCGTTATAGTATTGAGCGGCCTGTTGCAGGATGATGCAGAAGATGTTGAAAATGAGGCCGCAAAAAACAATTTATCCGTATCCGGTAGGATGACGAGGGGCAGCTGGATCTGCCTCAAAACTGGAAAAAACCCCAAATAAGGACCATCGTTCAGGAAATGAGGTTATTTTTCAGTAGATTTGTTATCCAACTTTAACTCAACCATTGATCGATGATCGAGGTTCTACTAATTCTGGGAGCCTACTTGATAGGTTCCATTCCTACTGCCGTCTGGATCAGCAAGTTCTTCTTCGGGATCGACATCCGGGAATATGGCAGTGGAAACGCCGGGGCGACCAACACGTTCCGGGTATTGGGTTCGAAGTGGGGTACCATCGTTATGGCGGTGGATGTGCTAAAAGGATTTATTGCCACCAGTCTATACATCTTAATTCCCTATTATCTTCAGAATGAGGGCGACCGGACCAACTTCATGGTCGTTTTGGGGCTGGCTGCCGTTACCGGTCATATCTTCCCCATTTGGGCTGAATTCCGTGGCGGGAAAGGGGTTGCTACCTTATTCGGGATGATCATCGCCATTCAGCCGCTGGCGGCGGGTTGTTGCGTTGCCGTGTTCCTGCTGGTGTTGTACCTGACCCGTTTTGTTTCCCTGAGCTCCATTTTAGCAAGTGTGGCATTTGCGGTATTTATCTTATATATCTTCGACGCACACGAGACCCTGTACCGGGGGTTCGCCATTGCCGTGGCCCTATTGGTGGTCCTTACCCATCAGAAGAACATTACCCGATTACTCAGAGGGACTGAGAACAAGGTACCGATCCTGAAATACCGGGACCGGCGCCGGCAGCGGAGGCACCATGATCAAATTGGCCATGAGCTTGATCATGTGGATCATATTGACAGTGCCCTTGATCACGAGAAGGAATAATTCACTAACTTTGCACCCCGCAGCATTTTGGGTGCGGTCTGTTCTGTTGTCTTATTATCTACACTGAAAATTAAATCAGTCCAGAAATGTCTCAAACTTTACTGGAGAAACTACAGTTGACCGATGAAAGGAACCTGCTCATCCAGGGCCTGCCTTCCTCCATCGAAAAACAATTCGTCAAGCTGGCGTTCGCCAAGAATCTCACCCCGCTGTTAAAGAGCAAAAAGATCGATTTTGCGCTGGTGTTTGCCATCAACGAGCAGCAGCTGGGGGCGATCGTTCGTGAGGTCCTGCCTTCCCTTCAGCCGGAGGGTAAGTTTTGGGTAGCCTATCCCAAGCCGGGGTCCAAGATCGCGACTACTTTGAACCGGGAATGCAGCTGGGGCTGTATCACGGGGTCGGGTTACGAGATGGTCCGGGATGTCGCGTTGGATCATGTATGGACTGCTGTGCGGTTCAAACGGGTAATGCCGCCGGTGACGGTCCCGATCGGTCTGCGAGCACCCATCCGGGAAGCCGTGCTGGAAGTGGCCGAAGCGGTCGATGCCCCGGTAGCTACCAAGAAACCGGCAACGCGCCCTCGCCGGGTAGCGGCGGCCCGGGCACACTGACCAACAGCCGGTCGGGCACAAGGACTATCAGCCGGCGACACTGACGAACAGCCAGGGAAGCAGCCGTCGCAACGGGCGCAATGACGAACGCTGTCAGCCTGCAGTGCGCGCGGGAAATGGGTATTTTTCTTGCTGAAATACCCTACCAATGCGGCCTTCGCTTATCTTAGCGTGTAGTAGAACGATATGCTTTTACCATTATCCCCCTTTTCATGGCGCTCTTTAGCAGGACAAGTCTCATAACAGAGTTATTGGACAGGACCGAGCTGCTGAAGGCCAATACCCAGGTTTTCTTTCGTTTGACGGATGAGCAGTTGCGCCGCCGGCCCGCGCCGGGTAAATGGAGCATTGCCGAGATCTATGGGCATCTCAATCTCTCTATGGATGCCAGCATCCGCACCATTCTTTCGCGTATCACCAGGGCCCCGGACCGTCCGGGGGACGAGTACACCAGCAGCCTGCTGGGCGATTGGGCATATTCGCTGATCATGCCGCGGCCGGATGGCAGTGTGTTCCGGCTGAAGGCGATAAAGATGCATTGTCCCGATCCGGCGAAACTGGATGGGCGGGAGGAGCTGGACGTTTTTCAACGTCATTGCGATGCGCTGGACGATATCCTTCGGCATGTGGCAAGCAAGGACCTCCGGGGGATCAGGATCCCCTTTTTTGCACCCCGCATCATCAGGCTGCGGCTGGGGGATGTACTGCGGTACCTCGTCGCGCATGGCGAGCGGCATTTGCTGCAGGCGCATAGGGCGGCAAACCTGGTGGGATAAGCCGGGAGGCGCGGCCCCGGGCCCCGGTGGATGTCGGTCAAGCGGGGGGATCACTTTATGATCACGGTGCCGAGGTCCTTTACCAGGGCGCGTTCCATTTCTTTGAGGTGCATATGTGTTTGCTGTATGACTTTCATCTCTTCGGCCGTTTGGGCTTTACCGAAGTCCTGCTGGTTCTCTTCCATGAGCCTTTTGATCTTACGCAGCTTGAGATAGCCCATGGTGGAGAGCACATCTTCCTTGTACACCTCATCGGGGTTGGTGATCTTGCCTTCATAGACCTGGTTCCAGTTAGGGCTGAGATCGTAATGCAGGTCCATGATGGACACCGCGAGCGTACTGAGCTCCTGGTCCTCGTGGTAGAGAAAACTCTTGGCATTGGGTTCGAGCCCTTGTTCGTACCAGGTCTTGTAGAGTTCGAGGATCTTCAGCAATCGTTTATTATCGATGAGGTCAAGGAGCTCCCGGGTTTCGGTGAGAATATAGTCGGCGACCAGGCTTTCCTCATCCCAGGGGCGCATGCCATAATCCAGCAGGTCGCGGATGACGCCGCGTTCGAATTGTTCGTGTCTTAGCAACAGGTCGAGGGATTCCTCGTCGCCGGGAGGGCGGCCGTCGGGGTATTCGGCGGGGGCAGGCGTTTGGCTCGCCTGGGCGGCGGCGCGGTTCTCGAGTTTCTCCTGTCTTTCGCGAATATGCTTATTGACCAGGTTGATCAGGCCGGCTTCGTCGATCCGCAGCATTTCGGCGGATTGCCGGATATAGTCTTCTTGCCGGGTAAAACCTTCGAGCTTGTTGATACGGGAGATGGTCTCGGCGATCTGGTTGACGACGGCAGCCTTTTTGTTACTATCGTCGCCGGCATCTTTAAGAGCTACCTCCAACTGAAAAAGGACGACATCCTTTTTGTTATTCGCAACAAATTCACGGAATTTGGCGGCGCCCACGAGCCGGACATAGCTGTCCGGGTCTTCTTTATCGGGGATCAGCACCAGGCGGACGTCGAGGCCTTCCTCCAGCGCCATATCGAGCCCGCGGAGGGCGGCTTTGATCCCGGCGCCGTCGCCATCGTAAATGATGGTGAGGTGTTTGGTATATTTCTTTATCAGCCGGAGCTGGTCGACGGTGAGCGAGGTGCCGCCGCTGGCCACTACGTTCTCGATCCCTGCCTGGTGGAGCGAGAGCACGTCGGTATAGCCTTCCACCAGCAGACATTCGTCCTGCCGGTCGATGGCCTGACGCGCCTGGTAGGAGCCATAGAGGATCTTGCTTTTGACATAGATCTCGTTCTCGGGCGTGTTGATGTATTTGGGCGCGCGGTCATTGGTCTTGAGGATACGGGCGCCGAAGCCGATGACCTTGCCGGTGTGATTATGAACGGGGAAGATCACGCGGCCCCGGTAGTTATCGACGAGCTTCTCGTCGCGGAGAACGACAAGTCCCGTCTTTTGCAGATATTCCGGGTTGTACTGCGCGGCGACGGCGGCGCGGGCGAAGCTGTCGCGGGCTTCGGGATTGTAGCCTAGCTGGAACTTGCGGATGGTGTCTTCGTTGAAACCGCGTTCTTTGAAATAGCTGAGACCGATGTCCTGTCCTTCGTCGCTTTTGAAGAGGATTTCGGAAAAGAATTTCTGTGCAAAGCCGTTGATGATAAAAAGGCTCTCGGCTACCTGCTGTTGCTGCCGCAATTCGGAGCTCAGCTCTTTTTCTTCTATCTCGACATTGTAGCGCGCGGCGAGCCATCGAAGCGCCTCGGCGTAAGAATACTTCTCATGCTCCATGAGGAAGCTGATGGTATTGCCACTGCGGCCGCAGCCAAAACATTTGTAGATCTCTTTGGCGGGGGAGACGGTGAACGAAGGCGTTTTTTCGTTGTGGAACGGACAGAGACCCAAGTAGTTGGTGCCCCGTTTTTTGAGCTTTACGAAACCGCCTACGATCTCGATAATGTCAATTCTGCTTAAAATCTGCTGTATAGTCTGTTGTGCGATCATTCTGACGGCTAATATCTAACCTTTGTCGAAATCTACCGTAAATTACGTACAAAACTGAGTACTTTTACCTATAATAAAGTAGCTTTTTTAGCGATTTATATTTAAACGTTCATCCTTTGAAAACCGGCCTACCATCTGCACTCTCTGCCGTGATCTGCAGCCTTGCGATCGCCCTGTGTTTTGTCCCCTTTTTGTTTCTGGGCTTTAAGAAAGTGCGTCAGGTAAACACCTACAAGGTCCTCGGTATTTACTGGTTCCTGAATGGGCTGGTGAACCTCCCCATGATAAAGCCGATCCAGCAGGAAGGCATCCGGAATTTCTTCACGCGATTCAGCTCCTGCTATGATCTGGCCGATGCACCATTGATGTTGCTGGTATTTGCGCTGGCCAGTTCGGGCATATGGCGCAAACAGCTGCTGCTGGTGCTGTCGGGGCTCATCGCCGGCGAGACCGTGTTGCTGCTGGCGAAAGGCTATACGTACAGCTGGCCGGTGATCATTTGTGCCGGCGTACTCCTGGTGTTGATCTACAGCGCGATCGGGCTATGGCAATTCTTCAAGCAGATGGAACATGACCGCTTCGAAAATTCAATGGCCTTCGTGTATGCAGCATTGATCTTTGCATACGGTACGTATCTCATCATCTTTTTGCTCTCGTATCTCCCGAGATCGGCAGGCAGCTACAATCTGCAGGATAGTTATCTGATGTATTATATCAGTCTTGCCCTGGCCGCCGCGCTGACCATCGCGGGGATCTGGAGCTATGGTTTGCGGAGCAGGAAGGCCGGTACCTTCCGCCCGCGTTATTCTTCGTCTTCCTCGTAGTTATAGGTATCGGGGCTATCATTATAGATGGCTTCCCAGGTCTTCACCTTCTCCTCTTCCAGCAGCTCGAGGATATCGAAGATCGGATCGGTTTTTTTCTTCCAAACCGTCAATTGGGTATCAGCATACCTGGAGACGTACATACAATGATCCGTCTCCATATTCACTTTGATCAGTCCTACAGGGCCTTCCTCTTTTTCCTGAATCAAATAGTAACATCCTTTTTCCAACAACGCGTACGAATACATACATCACCTTTTTTAAAAGATAAATACAATAAATCTAGTCTCTCGACGGCTAATGTCTGACCTTCGGTCCCGCCGCCCTTGGCGTCGAATGTAATGGGGGTAGTAGTAAGACCGGCAATGAATCGTAAAGATCTTTGTGATTGCCGGAGCTGAGGTTGGATATTATTTCCCGCAGCGATGATACAAAGGTACGGATTTTGGATTTTCCGGCAGACATCTTTCCGGGGGGGCCGGCGGGTTCACAATAAATTAATAATTTATCGTTGATAATCAACGTATTGCGTTAATGCTCGCAGGAGACAAGAAAGCCACCCCGTATGCCGGGATGGCTTTCCGAATTCCGGTACGGCCGGAATTCTGCATGACCACTTATCCTACAGCCTTTTTGCCACGGTTTAATGGAAAATGCGGTCGCACCAGTGGTGTGGGTCGAAGTTCCGCATTATTTTTCCAGGGTGATCTCACCCGCATCTGTGGCCTGGCCGTCGGTGACCATGAGACCATCTTTTGCAATATTTCGATAAGGAGGTTTGGCTTCGATAACGACTTTATACGCGCCGGGTTTGGCGTCGGTGATCTCGAAGGCTCCATTGACAATGGGGGCTTTGAGCGTATCGGTGGCGGATTCGGCCCAGGCCCGGACACCTGCATCGATGGGGGTGATCGTCCCCCGGATCGAGCCGAACCGTAAATGAGCGAAAGCGAATAAGCCCGCGGCGGCTACGGCGACCGCTCCCAGCTTGAAAGATCTGATGTTCATCATAACACTGCGTTTTTAAGAACTGTGACTGGATACTACGTGAAGTGCAAGAGAGGGGCTTGATTACCAGTTTGCAAGGACTGTGCCATAATGAAATGTTAAGTTTTTTGTGAGCCGCGTACGCGACCGACTCTGGGGAATTTGTGCATCAACGTTAGACCACGCGGCCTTTCTCGAGCCGCAGCCAGTGGTCGATACATGAGGGCAGTTCCTGCTGATAATGGCTCACGTAGATCAGGGTGGTACCAAAGGTTTCACACAAGGTGGTGACGAGTTCGCGGAAATAAGCCGTTTGATCGTCATCGAGGCCCTGGCAAGGTTCATCGAGGATGAGCATCGGTGGGTTCTTGATCAGCGCACGGGCGAGGAGCACCATGCGTTGCCCGCCTGTGGACAATTGAACGAGGCGCCGGCTCCGCAGTTCATGCAGCGAGAGCAATTGCATCCACAGTGTGACGATCCCGGTCTGTTCTTCATTAAGTGTGCGAAATAAACCGATGGTATCGAAGAGGCCCGAGGCGATCACCTCGAAGACGGTGGCGGCGGTATCGAAGTAGAGGTGCAGCTCGGGTGAGACGAAACCGATCTTTCGTTTGATGTCCCAAATGGTTTCGCCGGTCCCGCGGCGGCGGTCGAAGAGCCACAGCGGGTTGGCGTAGGCCTGGGGGTTGTCGGCGGTGATCAGGCTGAGGAGCGTGGACTTGCCGGCGCCGTTGGGGCCGGAGACATTCCAGCATTCGCCCTTGCGGACCTGCCAGTTGATATCGTCGAGGATGGTGTTCTCGCCATAGCGGATGGTGGTGTGTTCCAGCTTTACGGCAAAGGTGAAGTCTTCGTGGGCGTTCTCCGCCGCCTCGGCGCGTAGCCTGGCGAGGATCGCGGCGTCGAGCGGCTGTTGTGCGGGTGTGTGTCCCGCGGGATGAAATCCCGTTTTGTGGCCGAGATAGCTCCATTTGCCGTGATCGAGCTGTGCGACATGGGTAATGGCGTCGGGTAGTTCATGCCCGCTGGTAATGAGGACCAGCTGAATGCCCTGGCCGGCAAGGGTATTGAAAATATGGTGCAGGGTGGCGCGACCTTCCGTGTCGAGTCCCAGAAACGGGTTATCGAGGATCAGCAGCCCGGGCCTTTCCATCACCGCGAGGGCAAGCTGGACGCGTTTGTTCTCGCCGTTCGACAGCTGGATCAGCGGTTTTTGGAGGAGTGGCTCGACATGCAGGGCCTGCAGCAAGGCCGGATCGGGGTTGGGATAGCCGGCGTCAGCCAGTTCCTGCGCGACGGTGATGGTCTGGTCGGCGTCGGAGGCATTGAACCGTTGTTGATAATAGAGTTCTGTCGCGCCGGGGCGGTTTTTGAACCGGTGCTGTTGTTCCACCATCTCGATGCGTTCCGTAGCGATCTGCAGGGTTCCTGTGTAGAAATGACGGCCGAGAAGGGTATGGGCCAGCAGGGTCTTTCCGCTGCCGGAGGGGCCGGTGAGCGCCCATTGTTCGCCTTTTTGAATGGTCCAGTCAAGATGCTCCAGCAGCCGGGTGCCGGCCAGTTGTACGGAAACCCCTTCCAGGGTAAGGAATACAGCCATGGCGCGAAGGTAGTCCAAAATTGGGGCTGCTGTCCCAAAAATAGGCAGCATTGACGCGATATTCACGTGATATCCACATCTGTAGAAATTGTAATAAACCCGCTATCGAGTCGTTTGACTATATTGCAACTTTCTTGAAAACGCGGTAGCGTTTGCCGGAACATTTTTATCAGCATCACATCGGAACCCTTTATGGCAGAAAAATCTAATTTGTTTGAGTATAACGAGGAAAGCGTCAAGACCTTAGACTGGAAGGAGCATATCCGGTTGCGCCCGGGGATGTATATCGGGAAATTGGGGGACGGCAGCAGTCCGGATGATGGCATTTATGTGTTGCTCAAGGAGGTGATCGATAACTGTATCGATGAACATACCATGGGGTATGGCAAACAGGTAGATATAACCATCGAGAACAAGACCGTCACGATCCGTGACTTTGGCCGCGGCATCCCGCTGGGGAAGGTCGTGGACGTCGTCAGCAAGATCAATACCGGCGCCAAATACGATAGCAAGGCCTTTCAGAAATCCGTGGGTCTCAACGGGGTAGGTACCAAAGCAGTGAATGCCCTCAGCGGCTATTTCAAGGTCACCGCTTTCCGGGAGGGCAAGGAAAAGACGGCCGAATTCTCCAAGGGCGTCCTCACCAAGGAACACAAGGAAGCGAAAACGAGCGAGCCCAATGGTACGCTGGTCACGTTCATTCCGGATGAGACGGTCTTCAAGAACTTTCATTTCCTGCATGAGTACATGGATAACCAGTTCTGGAACTATTGTTATCTCAATGCCGGGCTGATCATCAATTTCAATGGAAAGAAATACGTTTCCAAAAACGGGTTGCTGGACCTGTTGCAGCGCCGCACGAATGAAGATGAGCTACGGTATCCGATCATTCACATAAAAGGCACGGATATCGAGGTCGCAATCACGCACAATAATGACTACGGGGAGGAGATCTTTAGTTTCGTCAACGGTCAGTATACCACGCAAGGCGGTACACACCAGCAGGCTTTCCGCGAGGCCTTTGTCAAGGTGATCCGAGATTTCTATAAAAAGGACTATGAGGCTTCGGACATCCGGCAGAGCATCGTGGCGGCCGTCAGCGTTCGCGTGGTGGAGCCGGTGTTCGAATCGCAGACCAAGACCAAGCTGGGCAGCCTGAATGTGGAAGAGGGTGGGGCGAGCATGAAGAACTTCGTGAACGATTTCCTGGCCAAGGAATTGGATAATTATTTACACAAGAATCCCACGACGGCGGATCTGTTGAAGAAGCGGATCGAGCAAAGCGAGCGCGAGCGGAAAGAGTTGGCCGGGATCAAGAAGCTGGCCAACGAACGAGCCAAGAAGGCCAATTTACACAACAAGAAACTGCGCGACTGCCGGTATCATTATAATGACGAGCCCACGGGCAAGGATAAGGAAATGCTGCTCGAGAAGAAAGAGGAGAGCACGATCTTTATCACCGAGGGTGATTCAGCCAGCGGCAGCATCACCAAGGCGCGCAATGTCGAGACGCAGGCCGTCTTCAGCCTGCGGGGTAAACCGTTGAACTGTTACGGCATGACCAAGAAGGTGGTGTATGAGAACGAAGAGTTCAATCTGTTGCAGCATGCCTTGAACGTCGAAGACGGCGTCGAGGGATTGCGGTATAAGAATATCGTCTTCGCTACCGATGCCGATGTGGACGGGATGCATATCCGGTTGTTGCTGATGACCTTTTTCCTGCAGTTCTTCCCCGACCTGGTAAAGAATGGGAATGTCTTTATTCTCGAGACGCCGCTCTTCCGCGTCAGGAACAAGCAGGAAACGATCTATTGTTACGATGAGGAGGAGAAACAGGCGGCCGTGAAGAAGCTGGGTAGTAAGCCGGAGATCACGCGGTTCAAAGGGCTGGGGGAGATCTCGCCCGACGAGTTTGCGCGTTTCATCGGTTCGGACATGCGGAAACAGCCGGTGATGGTGATGCCCGAGACGCATATCCAGCAGATCCTGGAATATTATATGGGTAAGAACACCCAGGAGCGGCAGGAGTTTATTATCAACAATCTGCGGGTCGAGCTGGACCTCGCGGACGAGGCGAAAGCATCATAACCGGATGGTATGGGCATGTGCTGATCCCGGTGGTGCGGCCTTCCCGGTGGTGGCAGTGGCTGCAGCTGGCGGCCGGCGTAGCGTTACTCTACCTGGTGATCACTTATCTGGCGTCGCCCGCGACCTTGTTACTGGAGGGATTGCCCTGGGAGGCGGTTCAGTATTCGTTCTAAATGTTAATTTGTGTATGATCCATATAGTTTTTCAAGCAAGTGATGTAGAGACCTTGAAGAAGGCCATCGAGCTGGAACCGGCTTTGACCGGTGACGTGCTGCAAATTGAAGATGAATGGGCGGTGGGACCCATTGCCGGCATCTATACCTCCGAGGGCATCGAGGCCCGCAAACAATGGTGGCGCGAGGTCCTTTCCGGCGGTGATTACGATGGGCTGGTGGACAAGTCTGCGACCGACGATAATGCCCGGGTCGCCGAGCTGAAACAGCGGCTGGCGGAAGACCAAAAGGAAATCGTTTGGATCTGGGCTGCCCAGAACAAACATGACGTGAGCGGGTATTACTGGCTGATGAGCCAGCTCAAGGATTTTCAGGGCCGCATCTTTATCCTGTATCTGAACAACCTGCCTTTTATCAATGAGAAGGGGTTGATCTTTTATCCGGAGAACCTGTTCCAGATCCCGCCCAAGGAGTTCCTGAAGGCGCGGAAGCTGGCGCGGCCCATTACGCTCAGCGAATTCGAGATCGATCCCGATGAATGGAACCGGCTTTGCCAGGAAGACAAAGGCGTGCGGATACTGGAAGGCGGGAAAAAGCTGGCGCAGCATCCGTATACGTATTATGACGAGGAGCTGCGGAAGTTCATCACGGGGGATTGGGTCAAGGCCAGTAAACTCATCGGTCAGTTTCTGAACAAGGCGAAACAAACCACCGGAGACGCGTATGTGCTCTGGCGGATCAAGCAGCTGGTTGCCGCCGGTGAGCTGGATGCGCAGGGTGAGCTCAAGGGCATGAAGGATTTCGAGATCAAGAGCAAGACGGCGGCCGCCACGACGATGCCCGAAGAGGCGGTGATCGAGGGGTAGGGGGAAATCGATCGACTCGTTATGACACGAGGCGTAAGCCGACTGCATGACACCGCTGAAAAATGATTGACTCGTCATGAAACAACTGATAAAATGGGAAGAGGCGGGGATGTTTTTGCTCAGCATCTTCCTGATCGCCCAGCTGCATTATGCATGGTATTGGTGGCTGGTGTGGATACTGGCGCCTGACCTGAGCATGCTGGCTTATCTGGGTGGCAACCGGATCGGGGCCATCGGCTACAACCTGGTACATCACAAGGGCGTAGCCATCCTGGTTTACCTGACCGGCTGGTATTGGCATCAGCCCGCCGTGGAATATACCGGGCTCATTTTATTCGGGCATTCCTGCATGGACAGAGCAATGGGGTATGGATTGAAATATTTTAGCGGGTTTCAAGATACCCATCTGGGGAAAATCGGAAAAGAAAAAAAATGAACATCAAGGGTATTCACCATATTGCGATACTCACGGATGATTATCTCACCAGCAAGCGATTCTATACCGAGATCCTGGGTTTCGAGGTGATCGAGGAGACATATCGCGCGGAGCGGTGCTCGTATAAGCTGGACCTGGCGGTGGCGGGACGCTACCAGATCGAGCTGTTCTCTTTTCCCGACTTTAGAGAACGGGCCAGCTATCCGGAAGCCAAGGGGCTGCGGCATCTGGCTTTTGCGGTGTCCGATGTAGCCGCCGCCCGGGCCGAGCTGTTGCAGAAAGGGGTCGACGTGCAGGAAGTGCGCGTCGATGCGCTGACGAATAAAAAATTTGTGTTTTTTACAGACCCCAACGGTCAGCCGTTGGAGCTGTATGAGGAATAAACTGTATGAGGAATAAAAGAACATTATGGCGAAAACTAAAATAGCAGATGATTTTCACGAGAACGAGAGTGGAGTAACCGGTCAGTACCGGCATTGGTTCCTGGATTATGCCTCCTATGTTATCCTGGAGCGGGCGGTGCCGGCGGTAGAGGATGGATTGAAGCCGGTGCAGCGGCGGATCCTGCATGCGATGAAAGAAATGGATGACGGCCGGTTCAACAAGGTGGCTAATATCATCGGTCAGTCCATGCAATATCATCCGCATGGCGATGCGAGTATCGGCGAAGCCCTGGTGAACATGGGACAAAAAGACCTGCTGATCGAAACGCAGGGTAACTGGGGCGATGTCCGCACCGGCGACGATGCCGCGGCAGCGCGGTATATCGAGGCGCGACTCAGCAAATTTGCCCTGGAAGTGGCCTTCAATGCCAAGACCACGGAGTGGCAGCTGAGCTATGACGGCCGCAAGAACGAGCCGGTGACGCTGCCCATGAAATTCCCGTTGCTGCTGGCGCACGGCGCGGATGGGATCGCCGTTGGCCTGGCGACCAAGATCCTGCCGCACAATTTCTGCGAGCTGTGCGAGGCGGCGATGAAATATCTCAAGAACAAGAAATTCGAGCTCATTCCCGATTTCCTGCAGGCGGGGATGGTCGACGCCACCAATTATAATGACGGCAAGCGGGGCGGTAAGGTGCGTGTCCGCGCACATATCGAAGAGCTGGATAAGAAGACGCTGCTCATCAAAGACGTCCCCTATGGTGTCACCACTTCCGGCCTCATCGATTCGATCCTCAAGGCCAACGACCAGGGTAAGATCAAGGTCCGGAAGGTCACCGACAACACGGCAGCGAATGTGGAGATACAGGTCGATCTGGCGCCGGGTATTTCGCCGGACATCACCATCGACGCGCTCTATGCGTTCACGGATTGTGAGGTGAGCATCTCGCCCAATGCCTGTGTTATCGTAGATAAGAAGCCGCAGTTCCTGGGCGTACGGGAATTGTTGCAGCTGTCGGTGGATCATACCAAGGAGCTGCTGAAACGCGAGCTCGAGATCAAGCTGGCCGAACTGCAGGAAAAATGGCATTATACTTCGCTGGAAAAGATCTTCTTCGAAGAGAAGATCTATAAGGAGCTGGAGAAGAAGCACGAGACCTGGGAGAAGGTGCTCACGGCGATCGCCAAGGCCTTCGAGCCGTTCCGCAAACAGCTGCGGCGGGATATCACCAGGGAAGATATCATCAAGCTGACGGAGAAGCCCGTGCGCCGTATCTACCGGCTGGACATCGACGAGCTCAATGCCCAGATCAAGGGGCTGGAAGCCGAGATGAAGCAGGTGCGTCATGATCTGAACAACCTCGTCGATTTCACGGTGGCCTACTATGAGAACCTGTTAAAGAAATATGGCAAGGGCAGGGAGCGGAAGACGGAGATCAAGCTGTTTGAAGCCATTCAGGCGCAACAGGTAGCGATTGCGAATACAAAGCTCTATGTCAACCGGGCCGAGGGCTTTATTGGAACAGGTCTCAAGAAAGACGAATTTGTGACGGACTGTTCGGATCTGGATGATATCATCGCCTTTACCAAAGGGGGGAAAATGAAGATCGTCAAGGTGGCCGACAAGACCTTTATCGGCAAGGATATTCTGCATGTCGCGGTCTTCCGGAAGAACGACGAGCGCACGACTTATAATATGATCTATGTCGATGGCAAGAGCGGGATCAGCTATGCCAAGCGGTTCAATGTTACCGGCGTCACGCGGGACAAGGAATATGATCTCGCCAAGGAGGATCCCAAGAGCAAGGTCCATTACTTTAGCGCCAACCCCAACGGGGAGGCGGAGGTGGTGCGTGTCGTGCTAAGCCCTAGTTCCACGGCCAGGCATAAAGAATTCGACTTTTATTTTGAGGAATTAGAAATCAAAAACAGAAGCTCCCTGGGAAACCAGGTGACCAAATACCCGATAAGGTCCGTGAAGTTCAAAGAGGCTGGGAAGGCTACGCTGAGCGGCCGCAAGATCTGGTTCGATCCCCAGTTTGGCCGGCTGAATGAAGATGGCAAGGGGGAATACATCTCCGCATTCGAAAGTGAACAGCGGCTGCTGGTGATCTACAACGATGGCAACTACGAGATAACCGATACGGAGTTGACACAGCGATTCGATGCCGATAGGGTCCTGGATATCCGCAAGTTCGATCCGGAGCGGATCATTACGGCCATCTACCTGGATAATGAGAAGCTGCAATACAATGTGAAGCGGTTCAAGATCGAAACGACCACGTTGCGCAATAAGTTTTTGTTTATCAAGGAAGGCGATGGGAACAGGCTCGAGCTGGTTACTTTTGCGCCCGAGCCCGTGGTGGTGATCAAGAGCGGCCGGGGCGCGCAGGCGAAGACCCAGAAGATCAAGATCGCGGGTTTTGTAGAGGTGATGGGTTGGCGGGCCGTAGGGAGCAAATTGTTCGATTTCTCCAAGAGCGTCGAATTCGAATGGGCGCACAAGGAGGAGGCGAAGGAACAGCCGCCGCAGCAGGAACTGTTCTAGGGTTTTTTGCGTTTGACTTCGATGGTGGCGTTTTCCGTGAGGCTGCTGCTCATGAAGACCTCGTAGCGGTTCTTGCCGTCGGTGAGCACCATGAGGGCCGTATTGGGCGGGATGCGGCCGAGATTTTCGGCGAACATGGAGATCTCGTTGACATCGCGGGTGCTGTCGAGACGCAGGTACAGGTTGAATGCCTTGGCGGCGAGGCCCTGATGAGAAAGAATGAGATTGTTGTTGACGAACACGCTGATGCTGTCGCCGTCGATCTCCCCGTTGTCATAGAAGCTCAGCCGGATGCTATCCGATTCCACTTCGTAGACGTGGTGGCCGGTGGCTTTCCGTGCATTGAACGACTCCTCGATCTTTTTGGCGTCTTCGGCTGCTGCCGAGGGGGTTACCGTAAGCGCGGTGGTCACGCTATCCGGGGCCACCAGGGCGCTGACGCCGGAGGTGGCGGAGACAGGGCTGTCGACCGGGGCAATGGCGGTGCTGATGCCGGCAGGCCGGGTGACGTCGACCACATAATCTTCGTCCTTTGGTTTCCAGATCTTAGCGACGGCAGGACCCGCGTCAATAACGCTATCTGTATGATTATCAGACTTATCTAGCTCGTAATTCACTTTTATATCCGGGCAGGTGTACTTGTATTTCTCGTCGTGGTAGAAGGTGCCTCTGACGGAGCTGCCCATCTTGTTGCGGATCACGGTCCCCCGGAAATTGGTGATGCAGTCTACGCTGTTCTCGGTGGAGACGGAGCCATAGAAGATCATCGGGATGTCGAGGATGGTGATCTGATGGGTCGCGGGGTCGTAGCGTCCGTGGATGAAATAGCTTTGGTATTTATCGCGAAAATAGTAGCCGAAGATGCCTTCAACCCGGGTGCCTTTTTGTTTGATGACCAGTTCCGTGAGGTAGTTGTTGTGCAAGCCGGGGACGGCCACGTCGGCATGGCCATACCACGAGCCGGTGACCGTCTGGGCGCTCGCCTGGTTCAGGCCGGCGAAGAGGAGAAAAATATAGGCTAAATTCTTCATTTGGTTGATGAAACGGATGAAATTTTCATGCCATTTTGCTCTAGAACGTGGCGGTTAAGGTTAAATTGTCTGTCACGGGTTTTGGCCAGGGGGGCCGCTTACGCTTAGTAACGGTTCAGGTGGCGTTTGATCTCTTTGGCGGTATCGCGCTCTTTGATCGACTCGCGTTTGTCGTATTGTTTTTTCCCTTTGCCGAGACCGATCTCCAGCTTGGCGTAGCCTTTTTCGCTGAAGAAGATGCGGAGGGGAACGATGGTATAGCCTTTTTCCTTGATCTTGTTCTCGAGTTTTCGCAGTTCGCGTTTGGTCAGGAGGAGTTTCCGGTCGTGAACCGCTATATGATTATTGGTGGTACCAAAGCGATATTCGGCGATGTGCATGTTCCTGATCCATAATTCTCCTTTGAAGAAAACGCAGAAGCTGTCCACAAAGTTCACTTTCCCTTCGCGGATGGATTTCACTTCGGTGCCGGCCAGGACCATGCCCGCATCGAATTTGTCCTCGATGAAATAGTCGTGGTAGGCGCTTCTGTTCTTAATCTCGCTGCTGCTGCTCATACGATTGGGGGGCGGCTTGAATTATCCCTTGAAGAGGGTGAACAGGGTGGCGAGACGGTCCTTTAACTCCTTTCGGTTCACGATGAAGTCCAGGAAGCCGTGCTCCAGGAGGAATTCGCTGCGTTGGAAGCCTTCAGGGAGGTCTTTTTTGATGGTCTCTTTGATCACGCGGGGGCCGGCGAAGCCGATGAGGGCGCCGGGTTCGGCGATATTGAGATCACCCAGCATTCCGAAGGAGGCCGAGATGCCGCCGAAGGAGGGGTCCGTGAGGAGCGAGATAAAGGGCAGTTTGGCGTCGGTGAGCTGCGATAGTTTGCCCGACACCTTGGCCATCTGCATCAGGGAGAAGGCGCTTTCCATCATTCGGGC
Organism: Puia sp.; assembly: GCA_035946435.1. Lineage (GTDB taxonomy): Bacteria > Bacteroidota > Bacteroidia > Chitinophagales > Chitinophagaceae > Puia. The sequence continues at coordinate 20,195 of DASYZH010000368.1, forward strand.
TCCACCGGATTTGCAGATGATGATCAGGGGCGCGCGGTGTTCCAGGCAGTAGTCCACGGCCCGGGAGATGCGTTCACCCATGACGCTGCCCAGCGAACCGCCGATGAAATCGAAATCCATGCAGCCGATGACCACATGGTGGTCTTTGATGTCGCCGGCGCCGATGCGGATGGAATCGGTGATATCCGTTTTCGCCCAGGTCTCTTCCAGGCGGCGCTGATAGGACTTGAGGTCGGTGAAATGGAGGAAGTCCTTGGCGCGGATGTTCTCGAAAAGGATTTTGTATTGGTTATCGTTGAAGAGGATCTCGAAGTATTCGGTGCTGCCTATGCGGTGATGGTGGTTGCATTTGGGGCAGACGAAGATATTTTCCCGCAATTCGGTGACGGTACAGATATAATTACAGTTGGGGCATTTCGTCCAGAGTCCTTCCGGGGTCTCCTTTTTTTCTGCCGTGCTGGTCAGGATACCCTTTTTTATGCGGCGGAACCAGCCACTTTTACTTTCTTCGCTTTGCCCTTCGTCTCCGGCCAGATTTGCTTCAAAATCGTCGTCATTCTTCATTTTGGCTTCTTTACTCATGGGATTGTCTCATGCAAATTTGGCGGCTAAGATACTAAACAACGGGGATTTCCGGGCTCCCGTCCCCCTCGCAGCTAAAAAAAGTAAATGAAAAGTGTTTGGTAGCCATTCCTGTGCTAAATTTGCGCGGACAGAACGCCCGTATCATCCCGGCCGTTATTGCTTCATACTCAATAACCGATATCGTAATATGAAATGGTCTGAACTCTTTACTTCCTCTGTAGGCAAAAAATTCGTGATGGGCTTCACCGGTATCTTTTTGATCCTTTTTCTCGTGGTGCATGTCGGTGTAAATGCCTGTATCTGGGCGATGGACGACGGCCAGATGTTCAATATGGCGGCGCATTTCCTGGGAAGCACGGTCGTGATGCGCATCCTCGAGATCGGACTTTTCCTGGGATTTATACTACATATCGTCCAGGCCTATATCCTGGAGGCCCAGAACCGGAAGAAACGCGCCATCGGCTATGCCGTTCCGATGGGTAACCGGGGCAGCAAATGGTATTCGCGCTATATGGGCTGGCTGGGGACCTTTGTGCTGCTGTTCCTGGTGATCCATATCCGCCAATTCTGGGTTCCCTCCCGTTTTTTGGAAATGCCCGAGGTGACCTATCCGCCGGGGGTAACCGTACATGATCTGTTCAGCCTGATGAAGGATACCTTTGACGGCCATCTCTGGGTGGTGATCGTCTATCTGATCGGCTGTCTCGCCCTGGCCTATCACCTGATGCATGGGTTCCAGAGCGCTTTCCGCTCGCTGGGGGTGTCGAACAGCCGTTATCTGAAGATGCTCAACAGCATCGGGGTAGGTTTTTCCATCGTCGTGCCGCTGGCCTTCGCCATGATGCCCATCTCGATGTATTTTGGGTGGGTATGATGTATTTCGGCTGGGTATAGCCGCCTGTCCTCTTCTTTTTATTAACACTAGTATTTTACCAACTCAAATCGACGCAATCAAATCATACACCATGTTCAAATCAAACATCCCCGAAGGACCAATGGATAAGAAATGGGAAGACTACAAAGGACATGTGAAGCTGGTGAACCCGGCCAACAAGCGGAGCCTGGAGATCATCATCATCGGAACGGGACTGGCAGGAGCATCGGCTGCCGCTTCCCTGGGTGAAATGGGTTATAAGGTGAAGGCCTTTTGTTTTCAGGATTCTCCCCGCCGTGCCCACAGTATTGCGGCGCAGGGGGGGATCAATGCAGCCAAAAACTATCAAAACGACGGGGACAGCACGTTCCGGCTTTTTTACGATACGGTAAAAGGTGGCGATTATCGCTCCCGGGAAGCCAATGTGCACCGGCTGGCGGAGGTGAGTGCCAATATCATCGACCAGTGTGTCGCGCAAGGGGTGCCTTTTGCGCGGGAATACGGTGGTCTGCTAAGCAACCGGAGTTTCGGTGGCGTACAGGTACAGCGGACGTTCTATGCCGCGGGACAGACGGGCCAGCAGCTGCTGATCGGCGCCTACCAGGCCCTTGAGCGCCAGGTGGCGCTCGGAAACGTCGAAATGTTCAGCCGGCATGAGATGCTGGACGTGGTGGTCATCGACGGCAAGGCCCGTGGCATCATCGCGCGGAATCTCATCACCGGCGAGCTGGAACGGCATTTCGGTCATGCCGTGTTGTTGTGTAGCGGCGGTTATGGCAACGTCTTTTATCTTTCCACCAATGCCATGGGCAGCAATGTTACGGCGGCGTGGAAAGCGCATAAAAAAGGAGCGTATTTCGGAAATCCCTGTTATACACAGATCCACCCCACGTGTATTCCTGTTACGGGAGATCACCAGAGCAAGCTGACGCTGATGTCCGAGTCGCTGCGGAACGACGGCCGCATCTGGGTGCCCAAGGAGAAGAACGATTCGCGCAAACCCAATGAGATCCCCCATGAAGAGCGCGATTATTATCTTGAACGCCGTTATCCGGCCTTTGGTAACCTGGTGCCGCGGGACGTCGCTTCGCGCGCCGCGAAGGAGCGTTGTGACGCCGGCTATGGCGTGGGGACGTCCAAACAGGCCGTTTATCTCGACTTTGCTTCCGCCATCGATCGCTACGGTCGGGTAGAATGCCGCAAACACGGTATCGACAACCCCGCCGAAGAAGAGGTCCGGAATCATGGCGTCGACGTGATAAAAGAGAAGTATGGCAATCTTTTCGATATGTATGCGAAGATCACCGGCGAGGACCCTTATACGACGCCGATGCGCATCTATCCCGCCGTTCACTATACGATGGGCGGGCTTTGGGTGGATTATGAGCTGATGACGACCGTGCCGGGGTTGTATGCGCTTGGCGAGGCGAACTTCAGCGATCACGGCGCTAACCGGCTAGGGGCTTCGGCCCTGATGCAGGGCCTGGCCGACGGATACTTTGTGATCCCATACACCATCGGCAACTACCTGGCCGACGAGATCCGCACCAAGCCGATACCCACCACGCACGAGGCGTTTGCAGCTGCCGAGCAGGGAGTGGCCGAACGGCTGAACAAGCTGAAATCGATCAATGGGTCGACGAGTCCGGAGAATTTTCATAAACAGCTGGGGAGGATCATGTGGGATAAGTGCGGGATGGCCCGGAATGAAGCGGGGTTGAAAGAGGCCATCGAAGAGATCAGGGCATTGAAGGCCGAGTTCTGGCGCGATCTGCGGGTGACCGGGGATATCGGCGAATTCAACCCAGAGCTGGACAAGGCCGGCAGGGTAGCCGATTTCATCGAGCTGGGTGAGTTGATGTGCCAGGATGCGTTGCAACGCCGGGAAAGCTGCGGCGGGCATTTCCGTGAGGAGAGCCAGACGCCGGATGGGGAAGCTAAACGCGATGACGAGCATTTTTCGTTCGTTTCCGGCTGGGAGTACAAGGGCGACAGCAATTGGGAATTGCACAAGGAGCCGCTGGAATTCGAAGTGGTGCATCCGACGCAGCGGAGCTATAAATAAACTCTTGGCTATGAATATGGGCTTGTTCTGGCTGGAATGGTCGGGGAAATTGGTCGCCGGTGCCGGTGCGCTGGTCGCGGTGATCGTAGCGGTGGTCAACTACCGGAACCAGACGCGGTTGAAACAGGCCGACTGGCTGAAATCGCTCTTTGAGAAATTCTTTGAGAATTCGACCTATAAAGAGGTGCGGGTCTGGCTGGATTATGGTACGCTGCACGAGCGGTTGCTGGTGGGTGATGCGGCGCTGCGGCAGGTCCATGAAGAGCAGTTCACGGATTTTCTGAACTTCTTCGAGTTCATCGGCGTCTTATATGCACACAACCATCTGAGCCTGGTGCAGGTGTGTGACGTATTCGATTATTATCTGAAGAAGATCGCCGCCGATGCCGATTGCCGGGAGTGGATCGACCAGTACAGCTTTGAAAAACTGAAAGCGTTATTGAGCCGGATATGACCGATTATTTATTCGTATATGGAACGTTGCGAAAGGACTATGACCTGAAGCTCAAGAACAAGGTCAGCGCCGATCTGCAATATGTAGGGCAGGGGAGGGTAGGAGCGTCGATGTACGATATCGGCAGGTATCCGGGTGCGGTGCGCAGCACTGCCGGCGACGAGGTGATCGGGGATGTGTTCGAGGTGATCGATCCGGTGCGGGTGCTGAAGATCCTGGACAAGTACGAAGGCATTCCCGGGAACGGCGGTCCCACCGAGTTCATAAGGAAGCGCAGCAAGATCCGGCTGCGGGGTGGGAAGGCCGTGATGGCCTGGGTGTACTGGTATAATTTCGATCTCGGTAAAAAACTTAAGATTAAATATAAAAATTATCTTACATATATTAAGAAGAAAAAGTAAAGCGAATCCATATTGAAGGAAAAACTTATCATAAAAAATTTTGGTCCGATTAAGCATGTCGACATGGATCTAGGGAGGTTCAATGTTTTGATTGGGGAGCAAGCAACGGGAAAAAGTACAGTTGCGAAAGTCCTGGCTGTATGTAGATACTATTCATTTATTCGTCCGGAGCCGCGTATTGTAGGGGGATTAAGCAACTTTTCAGAAGGCCTGGTTAAGTGGGGATTGCGCGAGTTCGTAAAAAAGGACAGCTATATTTTTTATGATTGCAAGCACTATTCTTTAACTGTCGAACAAAAGGCCGTTCATTTCACGAATGGTTCAGACACTAAAACCGATGCGGTCGAAGAACCTGAATACCATATTTTTGATTCTGTTTTAAAGCCAAAATCGGAAGATTTCAAAGATCTTTTAGCTGCCGAACGTGAACTAATTTCTTCTCCACGCAGGGGGCAAATAGCGATGCTTCCACCTAGTTTTTTTCAAAATAATGTGGCGAGGGTTATGGACAATCCCTTCTTTTTGCCGACTGAGCGGGGGTTACAATCATTATTTTCCCTGGGACAAGGAGGGATTCAGAATCTTTCAAACTCCCTTTTTAATCAATTGGCGCTGCTGAATGAGATTGCGAACCAATTTGGAGGTGAAACCGATATAGAACCCCTTGAGATCGTTTATAAAAACATTGATAATAAAGGCTATATTAGAAAAAAAGTAGATCATGAGTTTTATAGCCTTGTGAATGGGGCGAGTGGATTTCAATCTTGCGTGCCTATTGTTTTAGTTGCCAAATATTATCAATCGATCATAGAAAAAATAAAGACACTGATCATAGAAGAACCTGAATTAAATTTGTACCCCGATGCTCAATACAAATTAATGCAATTCCTTGTTAGTAGTTCTAATTATGGGAATTCAATCTTCCTGACTACTCATAGCCCTTATATCCTGACCTCCCTTAACAATTTGATGTATGCTTATCAAACAGGCCAGCATCACAAGTCAGCAGCTAACAATGTCATTGCTGAGAAGTATTGGATAAATCCGGAGGATGTTTCTGCTTATATGTTATTGCCCGACGGAGGTTGCGAAGATGTCTTTGACAGAGAGGAAGGTTTGTTAAAGGCTGAAAAGATCGATGGGGTAAGCCGGGTTATAAATAGTCAATTTGATAAGTTGTTAAATATAGAACTGGGAATAGATGATGAAAAGTCTTAGCAGTTGCAAGATAGGGCAGACGGCAAACCGGTTTAAGAAAACGGAGCAAGGAAAGACTTTTTCGTTAGAATTAAGTAATAATGGAAATTTTTATTGCGAAATAGTCGATATCGATAAATGTGTTTTTGAGAAAGTGAAATTGAAAAGGTGTGATTGGCTTTTTCTGGTTCCAAAGAGTAGCAGTGTTAATACGTCTTTGAATTTACCCGGATCTAAAGCATATTATATTGAACTTAAAGGACTGGCCTTGTATGATGCTTATGAGCAATTGTTCAATGCAATTGAAAATACCAAGCATGAGATACCGAATTTTGATATTGTTGCAATGGTAATTTCAATTAAGGGCCGTCAACCGGAAATAGAAAACTGTACTGCGTATAAAAGAGTAAAACAAATGATTAGAAAAGAAATAATTGTTTGTAAAGTGCATAAAGGAAATCATTTTACGCATACCGAAAAAATATAATTCATTCAAATTCCCGAGATATGGAACATTATACGATGAACCTCACCCTCAAGGTGTGGAGACAGAAGAACAACAAAGACAAGGGTCATTTCGAGACCTATTCGGTGAGCGGCATTTCTTCCGAGATGTCCTTCCTGGAAATGTTCGATGTACTGAACGAGCGATTGGTCGTGGAGGGCAAGGAGCCCATCGCCTTCGATCATGATTGCCGCGAGGGGATCTGCGGGATGTGTTCCATGTATATCAATGGCCGGCCGCATGGCCCGTGGGAGGGAACGACTACCTGTCAGTTACACATGCGTGCCTTCAAGGACGGCGATACCATTGTAGTAGAGCCCTGGCGGGCCAATGCGTTCCCCGTGGTCAAGGACCTGGTCGTCGATCGGAGTGCATTCGACCGCATCATCCAGGCCGGCGGGTATATCTCGGTCAATACCGGGAATGCCGTGGATGCCAATGCCATTCCGATCGAAAAGGATAAGGCGGATGCCGCCTTTGCCGCTGCGGCCTGTATCGGCTGCGGGGCGTGTGTGGCCGCCTGTAAGAATAGTTCGGCGTTGTTGTTCCTCAGCGCCAAGGTCTCGCACCTGGCGTTGTTGCCGCAAGGAAATCCCGAGCGCAAGACGCGGGTGGTCGACATGATCGCGCAGATGGACAAGGAGGGTTTTGGCAGCTGTACAGCTACCGGCGCCTGCGAGGCGGTATGCCCCAAAGAGATCTCGATCACGAATATCGCCCGGCTGAATTCCGAATATGGCCGGTCGGGGTTTACGGCGGATAAATAAGGCGGAAAGCCTTACCTTTGCCGCCATGATCAGAGTGAACAATGTCACCCTTTCCTTCGGGAAACGGGTTTTATTCGACGAAGTCAATCTTACTTTTACCAAAGGAAATTGTTATGGCGTCATCGGCGCCAATGGAGCCGGGAAATCCACTTTTTTGAAGATCCTGGCCGGCGATATCGACCCCACCAAAGGGAGCATCGAGATCACCCCGGGGGAACGCATGGCGGTGCTGAACCAGAACCACTTTGCTTTTGACGACACCACCGTGTTGCATACCGTGCTGAAGGGGCATCAGAAGATGTGGACCGTGATGGAAGAGCGCGATGCCATCTATGCCAAGGCCGATTTCACGGAGGAGGATGGCCTCCGCGCCGGGGAATTGGAGGGAGAGTTTGGAGAGATGGGGGGATATACGGCGGAAAGCGATGCGGCAGCGCTGTTGAGCGACTTGGGGGTCAAGGAAGCGCTTCATGGCACCCTGATGAAGGAGCTGCATGGCGCGCTCAAGGTGCGGGTGTTGCTGGCGCAGGCGCTGTTCGGTAATCCGGACATCCTGATCCTGGATGAACCTACCAATGACCTGGATGTGGAGACGATCAACTGGCTGGAGAATTTCCTCGCCGATTATGAAAATATCGTGATCGTGGTCTCGCACGACCGGCATTTCCTCGACGCCGTATGTACGCATGTGGCCGATGTCGACCGGCAAAAGATCAAGATCTTCACCGGTAACTACACCTTTTGGTACGAATCCTCCCAACTGATGGCCCGGCAGATGTCGGATAAGAACAAGAAGACCGAAGATAAACGGGCCGCCTTGCTGGAGTTCATTGCGCGATTCTCGGCCAATGCGAGCAAGTCCAAACAGGCGACTT
>DASYZH010000369.1:0-5108 GCA_035946435.1 Puia sp.
GCCATCCGCATCTTACGGCTCGAAAAAAAGACCCGCATCTACCAGGCCTCGACCTCCGAATTATACGGTCTGGTGCAGGAGATCCCGCAACGGGAAACTACCCCCTTCTACCCTCGTAGCCCATACGCCGTAGCCAAGCTCTATGCTTACTGGATCACCGTCAACTACCGCGAGGCCTATGGCATCTATGCCTGCAACGGCATTCTCTTCAACCACGAAAGCCCGCAACGCGGTGAGACCTTCGTCACCCGCAAGATCACCCGGGCGGTGGCCGCCATCGCACTCGGACTCCAGGAATGCCTCTACATGGGAAACCTCGACGCCCGGCGCGACTGGGGACATGCACGTGATTACGTAGAAGGCATGTGGCGCATTCTTCAACAAGACGCTCCCGAAGATTACGTGCTGGCTACGGGCATCACGACCTCCGTGCGCGATTTTATCCGCATGGCCTTCGCCGAAGTGGGCATCGTCGTCAAATTTGTCGGCAACGGCCTCGAAGAGACGGCCGTGGTGATTGCCTGCACGGACGAAGAATTCCAGGTACCCGTGGGTGCCAAAGTCGTCGCCGTCGATCCGGCCTATTTCCGGCCCACCGAGGTCGAGCTGTTGATAGGCGACCCCACCAAGGCCAAACAAAAACTCGGCTGGGAACCCCAATACACCTTGCCCATGCTTTGCCGGGAAATGGTCGCCGCCGACGTGCAAAAGCTGAAAAGCCGCGTCCCGGATTCCCTCTTCGGTCTCATGGAGCCCCTCTAATCTCACCTATAACGCATGGCAGACTTTCAGGATCTAAAATCGAAAGCCGTTACCGCCTCCCTCTGGGCGATCGTAGAGAAATTCTCCCTGCAGATAGTCCAGTTCGTGGTGAGCGTGATTCTGGCCCGGCTGCTTGAACCCAAAGACTATGGGCTCATCGCCCTCACCGGTATCTTCACCGCCCTGAGCGCGGCGATCATCGACGGGGGCTTCGAAAAAACGCTTATCCGCGCTAAAACGCTGGAGCCTGTCCAGATCGACAGCGTCTTTTATGTGAACCTCGTCCTCGCGCTGCTGCTCATGGCGATACTGTGGAGCTCCGCCGGTGCGATCGGCGTCTTCTTTAATGAACCCGGATTGCCGCCCGTGCTCCGCATCGTATCCATCACCCTCCCGCTGAGCGGATTCACGTGCGTGCAGCGCGTGCTGCTGATGAAGGAACTTCACTTCAAGAAGATCTCGCTCGCGCAGATCGCCAGCTCCACCGCCGGCGGCATCGTAGGGATCATAATGGCGCTTAGGGGCGCGGGGGTATGGGCGCTCGTAGGTTCGATGCTGGTCGCTCAGCTCGTCACGGTCGTGATCCTCTGGACAAAGGCGGACTGGTACCCCCGATTCCGCTTTTCCTACACCTCCATCAAGGAGATGCTGCCATATGGTACGAACATCATGTTCGTCAGCCTCCTGTTCTTCCTCATGCTCCAGTTCAATACGTTCATCGTGGGCAAAATGTACAACAACACGGAACTCGGGTACTTCAACCGCGGCGGACGTTTCCCGGATCTGCTGGTAAGCCTGATCCAGAGCATCGTGCTCAAGCTGGCCTTCCCGCTGTTTGCCAAGGTCCGCGATGAAAAAGAACAGCTGGCGGAGGTGCTGCGCCGGACGACCCAGCTGGTGGCCTTTATCTGTTTTCCGTTATTGGCATTGCTCTTCGTGAATGCCTACGATATCACCCTGGTACTGTTGTCCGCCAAGTGGACACCTTCGGTGATCTTCCTGGAATTGTTCTGTTTCATCACGCTGCTGGAACCCTTCGTCGTGATCTACCGCGAGCTGATCCTCGCCAAAGGGCACGCCAAATTGACCATGCGCATCTTCCTGCTGACCTCGGCTGGTGAGATCGCGCTGGTGCTCTTCCTCGCCCGTTTCGGCATCATGTACGTCGTCATTGCCTCCATCATCAGCAAGACGGTGCAATATTTTGTCTACCTCGGCAACTCTTCCCGGGTCTCGGGCATTCCCTGGAAACACGATCTCGCCTGGATCGCGCCGTATTTTATTATTTCCGCCGTCATGGGCATGCTCGTCAAGGGGCTGGGCCTGCTGCTGGAACAGACGACCCTGCCCAATGCGATCAGTCTCGCGATCAAGCTGGTGACAGGTGTGCTGATCTACGCCCTATTGACCTGGGTCTTCCGGCTGCGTGAAATGGAAATGCTCCGCGGGCTCTACCGGCGTTTCAGCACCCGTTTTCACCCCGGCAGGCTGCGCAACGATCTCTATATGGCCGCGGGTCTTGCCATCCGCAACTCCCAGCTTCACCGGCTTTTCCGGCTGCGCAACGACGACCGGCCCACATTTCCCCACAAGCTCGTCTATATGTGCGGCAAAGAGGGACAACGTTATCTCAACGCCTCGCTGACCTCGGTATACCTGTTTTGGGAGAGTCTGCCGGAAGTGATCGTGATCTCCGACGGCACCCCGCTTCGGGGCATCGTCTCCTGGCCACGGAAGCTGGAGGTCATCTCGTACGAAACGGCCTACGACTATTTCAAGACAAACGGCAACCCGGACCTCTGCGCCTATGCGGACCGGCTGGTCTATGGCAAGAAATTTATCAGCCTGGTCTATCTCTCGCGACAGTTCCCCATCCTTTACTCGGACACCGATGTCCTATGGTATTCGACGCCGCAGCCTTCGACGATGCCGGCCGGCATCCCCTATGTAAAAATGGGCAGCGACGTCGCCACGGGCTACTATGCCGGCTCCGTGCTGGAATCGCTGGAGGAGTTCAAATGCCTGGACAATATCCCGCTGAATGCCGGCCTGATGTACCTCAACGGCGATCTGTCCACCTATCCCAAATGGCATGGGCTCTGTCACCAGCTGGCGACACACCAGCCCGCGCCGGGATGCATGGACTACACCGAACAAACGGCCTTTGCCATCCTCGCCAATCATTTCAACGCCGCCTCCTACTGGACTCATGGCGAAGTGCTGATCCGCACCGATGATTTCTTCCGCCTGGAATATACCCTCAAACGTTCCCCCGGCATCATGGCCCGGCACTATGTCAATACCCGGCCAGTAGCCTTCTGGCGCGACTTCGTCTATATCTGTTTCAATAAAAAACTGTCGGCATGACCCCAAAAACTGCCCACATGACCCCCAAAAACTTTCCACATGACTAAGATACTCGTGACCTCCTGGCTTCCCCGCGATGCCAAATCCGGGGTAGGCACCTACATGCGGAAGCTGCGCGATTATTTTACGGGCGACCCGGGGATCGAGCTTACCTTCCTGCTGGTCGACGAAGCTCCCCTGCCCTGGCGTATCCTCGCCGCGATCATCCGCAGGCTGATCCGCTCCCTGGCCTTTCTCGATCCCAAATTCATCGAGCTGTCATTCGAATACCGCTATCGTATCCTGATCCGCGGCGGGCTGACCCGTTACCGCCATACGCAATTCGATTGCATCAACGCGCAGGATATCCTCAGCGGCTATACCGCCAAACGCTTTTTCTCCGGTCGCATCCCAATGGTCTTGACCTGCCATTTCAACAACAACCCTGTCGAAGAGGATATGCTGCGCTATGGCCTCAAGGCCGCCAGCCGGCATTATCTCACCAGGCGGTATAAGCGCAAATTCCAAGCAGTGGACGAATTCATTTTTGTCGCCGGGTTTACCATCCGCACCGCCGGCTTCCTTCTACCAACCGACGCCCGCACCACGGTGATCTACAACGGACTCGATTTCGTCCTCCCCCGGCCCCGGTCGCACACAGGCCGGCTCTCGATCCTCAACACCGGCTACGTGGAACAGCGCAAGAACCAGCAGCTGTTCATCCAAATAGCCAAAGAATTGCTGCGTCGGGATTTCAACCAGTTCCGCATCACCCTGGTGGGCCAGGGACCCGACCTGGAACGGCTTCGTATTGTCGTTGCGCGCGAAGGGCTCACCGAATATTTCGAATTCGCGGGCTGGTCGGACAATATCCCTGCGTTCCTTGAAACGGCCGATCTGTATATCCACACTTCGTTGCTGGACACCTGTCCGTATTCTGTGGTCGAAGCGATCGCAGCCGGCGTCCCCGCCCTGGCCTTCAATGTCGGCGGCCTGCCCGAGATGCTGCCAAAGGATACCCTGTTCTCCCCTAACGACCACATCGGGATGGTCGACTACCTCCTCGGTAACCAGGGACAGCTGGCCGCCATCGGCGCACGGCAATACGAGCGGGCCAAAACGGATTTTTCGCGCACCGTACAGGTAGAGCGGCTTCGCTCCATCTATACAAAGTATAACGAACAGCCATGATCAAAAAATCCCTTCAGCTACTCAAAAGAAACCTCAGCCGGCCCCGCGGCATCGATTTCGAATCGGTCTATCCCGTCTCGGACTACTTTGGCGACGACCGCGGAACACCCGTCGACCGGTTCTATATCGATAGGTTCATCGCCGATAATCGCCACCTCATCAGGGGCCGGGTGCTGGAGGTCGCGGAAGATACCTATTCCCGAAAATTCGGCAGCAATGTCCAATCTTTCGATGTCCTGCACTATGAGACCGGAACTCCGGGTGCCACCCTCATCGGCGATCTGAGCGCTCCGGCTACGTTGCCGGAAGCGCAATTCGACTGTTTTATCTGTACCCAGACCATCCATGTGATCTACAACTATATGGACGCGATCCGCGGCGCCGCGCGGCTTCTCGCCCCCGGCGGCACCCTGCTTTGCACCCTCTCCGGCATCGCGCAGATCTCGCGCTACGACATGGACCGGTGGGGCGACTACTGGCGGTTCACTACACTTTCCGCGCAACGATCTTTCGGCGAGGTCTTCGGCGAAACAGGCGTCATCGTCGACTATGGGGGCAACTGCTACGCCGCCATCAATTTTCTCCGGGGCATCGCCCTCGAAGAGCTCGATAAAGAAAAGCTCACCATAAAAGATCCGAATTACCCCATTGTCATCTCCATTATAGCTACAAAAAAATGAAGGCCCTGAAAATACTCTGGATAGCGCCGTTCCCGCTCAAAGCCGGTGTCCACCCCGCTCCCTGGCTCTCTTCCCTTGCGGAAGAGCTGGTGGCGGCCGGGCATCGCCTCTCGATCCTCACGGCAAGCC